>DATAIU010000116.1:0-26165 GCA_036262495.1 Allosphingosinicella sp. | reverse complement strand
GTAACGCCCGCCCTCGACCAGCCGAGCGACGAAGGCTTCGAGCTGGCGCCCGAGGTCCGCGCTGATCATTCGTCTCTCCTCGAGTCCTCCCCGGCTTTAAGAACTATTATTAAAAAGGCAAAGAATTGCAACCCCCGCACTCATCGAAAAAGGCCCCGCGGTCGCCCGCGAGGCCTCTTCTCTGCTTCGTCACCCCGGACTTGATGATCGGGATGCACCGTCCCCCGGACTGTGCATCAGGGGTCCCGATCATGCGTCCATCTTATTACGTCCGCAAAGGACGAAGGTGGATGCCGGATCGGAGTCCGGCATGACGGATGCCGGGTCAATCCTCGTTGCGCGTCAGGAAGGCCGGAGCGAATTCCGGGTCGCTTCCCTCTTCGCGGCCACCTTCACGAGGCGCACGGTCGTCGCGGTCGCGACGGGGGCGGTCGCCCCGGTCGCTGCGCTCGCCGCCTTCACGCGGGCCACGGTCTCCGCCGCCTTCGCCGCCCCGACCGCGCTCGCGGTCGCCCCCTGACGAACGCTCTCCACGGTCACGGTCTCCGCCGCCTTCGCGACGGGGTCCGCGGTCCCCGCCGCCGTCGCGCCTGGGGCCGCGATCCCGGCCGCCGCGGTCGCCGCCGCGGCCGCCGTCGCCGTCACGGCGCGGGCCGCGGTCGCCGCGGCCTTCGCCGCGCGGACGCTCCTCGCGGGGCGGACGGGTGTCCTCGAGCTCGGCGCCGGTCTCCTGGTCGACGACGCGCATTGACAGGCGGACCTTGCCGCGCGGGTCGATCTCGAGGACCTTGACCTTCACTTCCTGGCCTTCCGAGAGGACGTCGGCGACGCGCTCGACGCGCTCCGCCCTGATCTCCGAGACATGGACGAGGCCGTCCTTGCCGCCCATGAAGTTCACGAAGGCGCCGAAATCGACGAGGTTGACGACCTTGCCCGTGTAGATCTTGCCGACCTCGGGCTCCTCGACGATGCCGGAGATCCAGCGGCGGGCCGCCTCGATCTGGCTGACGTCGGAAGAGCTGATCTTGATCACGCCCTCGTCGTCTATGTCGACCTTGGCGCCGGTCTGGGCGACGATCTCGCGGATGATCTTTCCGCCGGTGCCGATGACGTCGCGGATCTTCGACTTGTCGATCTGCATCGTCTCGATCCGCGGCGCGTGGGCCGAGAGCTCGCCGCGGACGTCGCCGATCGCCTTCGCCATCTCCTTCAGGATATGGGCGCGGCCTTCATTGGCCTGGCCGAGCGCGACGCGCATGATCTCCTCGGTGATGCCGGCGATCTTGATGTCCATCTGCAGGCTGGTGATCCCGGCTTCGGTGCCGGCGACCTTGAAGTCCATGTCGCCGAGATGGTCCTCGTCGCCGAGGATGTCCGAAAGGACCGCGAAGTCGTCGCCTTCCTTGATCAGGCCCATGGCGATGCCGCTGACCGGCCGCTTGATCGGCACGCCCGCGTCCATCAGCGCGAGGCAGCCGCCGCAGACCGTCGCCATCGACGAGGAGCCATTGCTCTCGGTGATGTCGGAGAGGATTCGGATCGTGTAGGGGAATTCCTCATGGCCCGGCAGCACCGGGTGGAGCGCGCGCCAGGCGAGCTTGCCGTGCCCCGTCTCGCGGCGCGAGGGCGCCCCGAACCTTCCGACCTCACCCACCGAGTAAGGCGGGAAGTTATAGTGAAGCATGAAGCGTGAGTAGGAGAGCCCCTCGAGGCCGTCGATCATCTGCTCGGCGTCCTTGGTGCCGAGGGTCGTGGTGCAGATCGCCTGCGTCTCGCCGCGCGTGAAGAGCGCCGAGCCGTGGGTGCGCGGAAGGAAACCGACCATCGCCTCGATCGGGCGGACCGTCTTCGTGTCGCGGCCGTCGATGCGGGTGCCGTCCTTGAGGATGGCGCCGCGGACGATCTCCGCCTCGAGCTTCTTGACGAGCTTGAGCGCGCCCAGATAGCCGGCGGGGTCGCTGGCTTCCATGTCGGCGAGGCCCTCGCGCGCCTTGGCGCGGGCGTCGTTGAGCGCGGTCTGGCGCTGCTGCTTGTCGGTGAGCTTGTAGGCCGCCGCGATGTCGGCGCCGATGAGGTCCTTGAGGCGCTGCTTGACCGCCGAGGTGTCCGGGCCTTCGGCCAGCTCCCACGGGTCCTTGGCGGCCTTTTCGGCGAGGCTGATGATGCCCTGGATGACCGGCTGGATCGCGCGGTGGGCGAACATCACGCCGCCGAGCATGACGTCCTCGGAGAGCTCCTTGGCTTCCGATTCGACCATCATGACGGCATTGTGGGTGCCGGCGACGACGAGGTCGAGCTCGCCTTCCTTTATCTGGTCCTGGCTCGGGTTGAGGATATATTCGCCGTCGGCATAGCCGACGCGCGCGGCGCCGATCGGGCCCATGAAAGGGATGCCGGAGAGGGTAAGGGCCGCCGAGGCCGCGACCATCGCCAGCACGTCGGGCTCGTTCTCGCCGTCATAGGACATGACGTGCGCGATGCAGAGCACCTCGTTGTAGAAGCCTTCCGGGAAGAGCGGGCGGATCGGGCGGTCGATGAGACGGCTGGTCAGCGTCTCCTTCTCGGTGGCGCCGCGCTCGCGCTTGAAGAAGCCGCCCGGGATGCGCCCGGCGGCGGAGAATTTTTCCTGGTAGTGCACGGTCAGCGGGAAGAAATCCTGGCCCGGCTTGACGTTCTTCGCCGCGGTGACCGCGCAGAGGACGACGGTTTCGCCGAGCGTCGCGAGCACCGCGCCGTCGGCCTGGCGGGCGACCCGGCCCGTTTCGAGAGTGAGCGTCTTGCCGCCCCACTCGATTTCCACTTTCTTCATGTCGAACATAGTTTTTCCTTCAACGCCCAGCGCCAGATGCCCTGGGGGCCTGTGTGAGCCGATCTTGGCTCGTGAGGTTCGGCGGAATTGCCTCCCCTCCGTCACCCCGGACTTGATCCGGGGTCCACCTTATTTCCGTTCATCAGCGGAGAGAAAAGGTGGATCCCGGCCTCCGCCGGGATGACGCAATACGTAATCGGCCCGCCGAAGCGGCCGAACGATTGCGTCACTTGCGAAGCCCGAGCTTCGCGATGAGTGCGGTGTAGCGCTCGTGGTCTTCCTTGCGGATGTAATCGAGCAGCGAGCGCCGCTTGTTGACCATCATCAGGAGGCCGCGGCGGGAATGATTGTCCTTGGCGTGCGTCTTGAAATGCTCGGTGAGGTTCTGGATGCGCTCGGTGAGGATCGCGACCTGGACTTCGGGGGATCCGGTGTCGCCCTTCGCCCGGGCATTGTCCTTGATGATCTTTTGCTTGCGCTCGGCGGTAACCGACATCGTCAAACTCCTTCGTCCAGAATGTTGAAGCCGCGCACCACCCGAAGCTCTCCTTCGGAAAGCTCCACGAGCGCGACCGGAACAGACGAAGCGGTCGCTAGGTGGAGCCCTGGCTTTGCGGCGATCCCGGCCAATTTCCGCCCCTGTCGGAGCCGGCTTGCCTGGTCGGGAGTGACGGGTAGAGCCGGGATGTCGTCCAGCCCCGCCGTCAGCGGCAAGAGTGCCTGTTCAAGCCGGTGCGCCTTAGCGAGTTCGACCATTTTGTCCAGCGAAATCGCGGAAGCGAGGGGGAAGGGGCCGGCCTTCATGCGCCTCAGCGTCGTGACGTGGCCGACGGTGCCGAGCGCGCGCGCGATGTCGCGGGCGAGGGAGCGGATGTAGGTGCCTTTGGAGACGCGGGCGAGGAGAGTGATTGAGGAAAGAAGACCTTCATCCCAGCCTTCTCCCGCAAGCGGGAGAAGGGGCCCGCCGGTGCTGGACTCGTTCTCTCTTCGCCTCTCCCGCCCGCGGGAGAGGGCAGGGCGAGGGTCTTCTTCTTCTTCCTTCAGCTCCAGGCCGTGGACGGTCACCCGCCGCGCCTGTAACTCGACCGCCTCGCCGGCGCGCGCCAAATCGTAAGATCGCTTCCCGCCTAGCTTCAGCGCGGAAAAAGCGGGCGGCACCTGATCGATCTCGCCGGTGAAGCTGTCCAGCGCCGCTTCCACTTCCGCCGGCGTCGGACGCATCCCGGAAGT
Source organism: Allosphingosinicella sp. (assembly GCA_036262495.1). Classification (GTDB taxonomy): domain Bacteria; phylum Pseudomonadota; class Alphaproteobacteria; order Sphingomonadales; family Sphingomonadaceae; genus Allosphingosinicella. Next base: position 22,126 of record DATAIU010000116.1, on the reverse strand, counting down.
CGCGATCACCGTCCCTTCCGCATCGAGCGTGTCCGTCTCCTCGCCGAAGCGGATCGTGAACTGGTAGATCTTGTCGGCGTCGAGCATGCGGCCGGCGAGCTTCGTCGCTTCGCCTAGCGCTACCGGCAGCACCCCGCTCGCGAGAGGGTCGAGAGTCCCGCCGTGGCCCACCTTCAGCTTGGGGTAGCCACCCTCCCGCAGCGCCCGCTTGACCGTCGACACGACGTCGGTCGAGCCCAGCCCGACCGGCTTGTCGATGACCACCCAGCCATGCATGTCAGCGGGCGAGGCCGAGGCTCAGTTGGCGCGCCTCGGCCTCCCGCAGCCGCTCCATGAAATGCCGCCGGCACAGGGCGACATAGCGGTCGTTGCCGCCGATCTCAGTCTGCGCTCCGGCCCGCACCGCATGACCCTCGGCGTCGACCCTGAGGTTCATCGTCGCCTTGCGGCCGCATTCGCAGATTGCCTTCAATTCGACGAGCTTGTCGGCAAGCGCGAGGAGCGCGGCGCTGCCTTCGAACAGGTTGCCCTGAAAGTCGGTGCGGAGCCCGTAGGCCAGCACCGGCTTGCCGAAATCGTCGCAGACCGATGCCAGCTGGTAGACCTGCTCGCGGGTCATGAACTGGGATTCGTCGACCAGCACGACGTCGACCGGCCGCTTGCGTATCTCGGCAGCGATCTCCTCCCTGAGGTCGGCCCCCGCCTCGAACGTGTTCGCCCGCGCCGTGATGCCGATGCGGCTGTCGATGATGCCGTGGCCGGACCGGTCGTGGATCGCGGCGGTGAACAGCATCGTCCCCATGCCCCGCTCGCGATAGTTGAAGTCGGTCTGGAGCAGCACGGTCGATTTGCCCGCGTTCATCGCCGCGTAGTAGAAATAGAGCTTGGCCATGGTCCTTCTTACCGCCCCCGCGCGCGAGCGCTAGCGCAGGCCCGGGAGGAGCAGGTCTATCATCCACTCGACGGGCGGCGCGACCAACCGCTTCACCATATCCGCGTCCGGAAAGGCCATCGGGACCATTACGAGCAGGACGATGAGCAGTGGAAAGCCGAAGCGGCCGAGCTTCGCATAGCGGCGCCCCCATCGCCGGGGCAGCAGGCCCTCGACCACGTGCCCCCCGTCGAAGGGGGGCATCGGCAGCAAATTGAACACCGCGAGGAAGATGTTGATCGCGACGAAGTTCAGCAGGTTGACGAGCAGGAAGAGCGAAAGCGGTGCGGGAGCCGGATCGCCCAGCCGGACCAGTGCGAACACGGCCGCCCCGACGAGGGCCAGGAGGAGGTTCATTCCCGGGCCGGCCAGCGCGACGATCATCATGTGCAGCCGCGGCCTGCGCATGCGCGCCGCGACGACCGGTACCGGCTTGGCCCAGCCGAAGATCGGCGCTCCGCTCACGGCAAGGATGAGCGGCAGCGCCAGCGTGCCGATCGGATCGACGTGGCGGATCGGATTGAGGCTGAGGCGCCCGCGCTCGCGCGCTGTCGGGTCGCCGAAGGCGTTCGCGACCCACCCGTGCGAAATCTCGTGGAGCACGATCGCGACGACGAGCGGGATCAGCCAGGTGGCGATCCGGAAGGGGAGGGCGTCAGGCGTCAGGGGTGGGCCCTTCCCCGTCCCGGGCGAGGTCCTGCGCCACCTTCGGGTCCCGCAGGAGCTTGTCGATATGGCTTCCTTCGTCGAAGCTCTCGTCGAGAAGGAATTTCAGCTTCGCCGCATATTTCGTGTTCACCCGCCGCGCGACCTCGCTCTGCAAATAGGCGGTGTGGGTGCGGAGCGCCTTCAGAACCGCCTCGGCGTTGGAGCCCAGCAGCGGAATGACAAAGGCCGTGGCGTGGCGCAGGTCCGGGGACATGCGCACCTCGGTGACCGAGACGAGATGGCTCGCCAGCGTCTCGTCATGCACCTCGCCGCGCATCAGGATATCGGACAAAGCATGGCGCACCTGCTCCCCGACGCGGAGGAGACGGACGGAGCGGCCTTCGGGGGATTCGGTGCGTTTCATATTCTCTCCGTCATCCCAGCGAAGGCTGGGATCCCAGGAAGTGAAAGGCGCCTGCGCCCGCCACTCGCCGGGGCCCCAGCCTTCGCTGGGGCGACGCTCCTCTACAAGGTCCGGGCGCGCTCCTCGACCTCGAAGACCTCGAGATGGTCGCCCGGCTTGATGTCGTTTGTGTCGGCAAGGAGCACTCCGCATTCGAGGCCGGCGCGCACTTCGGCGACGTCGTCCTTGAAGCGGCGCAGCGACGAAATGGTCGTCTTCGAGACGATGACGTCCTCGCGCGTGAGGCGCGCGTGGAGGCCCTTGCGCATGAGGCCCTCGAGGACCAGCAGCCCTGCGGCCTTGTCCTTCTTGCCGGCCGGGAAGACCTCCTTGACCTCGGCTCGGCCCACCACCGTCTCGACGATCTCGGGGCCGAGCTCGCCGGCCATCGCTCCACGCACCCAGTCGGTGAGGTGGTAGATGACGTCGTAATAGCGGAATTCGACCCGGCTGCGCTCGGCCACTTCGCGCGCCTTCGCGTTGGGACGGACGTTGAAGCCGATGATCGGCGCTCCGGACGCGGCCGCCAGGATCACGTCGCTCTCCGTAATCGCGCCGACTCCCGCGTGGAGGATGCGGGCCTTGATGTCCTCGGTCGAGATTCGGTTGACGGCGCTGACGATCGCCTCGACCGAGCCCTGGACGTCGGCCTTGACGACCAGCGCGAACTCCTTCGCCTGGTTGGCTTTCGAGGCGAACATGTTCTCGAGGTTCACCGGAGCGCTCGTCGTCCGCTTCCGGTCGAGCACGCTCTGACGGTAGGCGGCGACCTCGCGCGCGCGGCCCTCGTTCTCGACGACCGTCAGCGTGTCGCCGGCCGAGGGCACGCCGGAGAGGCCGAGCACTTCCACCGGAACCGACGGGCCGGCCTCCTTCACCTGCTTGCCCTTCTCGTCGATCATTGCGCGCACCTTGCCGGGCACCGCGCCGACCACGAAGACGTCGCCGACCTTGAGCGTGCCGCGCTGGACGAGGACGGTGGCGAGCGGGCCGCGGCCCTTGTCGAGCTTGGCCTCGACCACGGCACCTTCCGCCGCGCGGGCGGGATTGGCCTTGAGCTCGAGCAGCTCGGCCTGGAGCGCGATCGCCTCCAGCAGCCCGTCGAGATTGGTCTTGTTGAGGGCCGAGACTTCGACGTCCTGGACGTCGCCGCCCATGTCCTCGACGATGATCTCGTGCTGGAGCAGCTCCTCGCGCACCTTCTGTGCATTTGCGCCCGGCTTGTCGATCTTGTTGATCGCGACGATCATCGGGACGCCTGCCGCCTTCGTGTGGTTGATCGCCTCGATTGTCTGCGGCTTCAGGCCGTCGTCGGCCGCGACGACGAGCACGACGATGTCGGTGACGTTGGCGCCGCGGGCGCGCATCTCGGTGAAGGCTTCGTGGCCCGGCGTGTCGAGGAAGGTGATCTTCGACTTGTCGGGCAAGCTCACCTGGTAGGCGCCGATATGCTGGGTGATGCCGCCGGCCTCCCCCGAGACGACGTTCGCGCCTCGGATCGCGTCCAGGAGGCTGGTCTTGCCGTGATCGACATGGCCCATGATCGTGACCACGGGCGGGCGCGGCTGCAGCGTCTCCGGCGCGTCGACATCGCTTTCCACCTGGATGTCGACATCGGCTTCGCTGACCCGGACCATGCGGTGGCCGAATTCCTCGATCAGAAGCTCGGCCGTATCCTGGTCGATCGTCTCCGTGACCGTGACCGGCGTTCCCATCTTGAACAGGGCTTTGACGAGGTCGGCGCCGCGCTCGGCCATGCGGTTGGCCAGCTCCTGGACGGTGATCGCCTCTGGGACGACCACGTCGCGGACCTGCTTGGCTGAGGGGCCGGCCTGCTGGTGAGCCCTCTTCTCCTTCTCGCGGGCGCGGCGGAGCGCGGCAAGGCTCCGGGCGCGGCTGTCGTCCTCGTCGGACAACGCGCGGGTGACGGTGAGCTTCCCCGCGTGGCGGCGGTCTTCGCGCCCGCGCGCGGGCCGGGCAGGCTCGGGACGCTTGGCCCCCGGGGCGTGATGCTTGGGGCGGGCCTGGCCGGGGCGGCGCTCCTCGTCCTCGTCGTCGATGACGACCGGGGCCTGGGGGGCCGCCGGCGGCACCTCGGCGGCGCGGGCGCTCTCCTCGCGGGCCGCCTCGACGCGCTCCTCGCCGGCGCGCTTGTTGTCCTCGGCGCGACGCTTCTCTTCCTCGGTAGCCTCCTGGGCCTCGCGATCCTCGCGCCGGCGGGCCTCCTCGAGGGCGGAGAGGCGCGCTTCCTCGGCCTCGCGGAGCAGGCGCTCCTGCACCTCGCGGCGGCTCATCGTGTCGGTGCCGGGTCGCTGGGCGGGCGCCGCGGGTGCGGCCGCGGGCTGCGGCGCGCGCGCGGCTGGGGCGGCCGGCTTCGGCGCCTCCTCCACCTTTGGCGCCTCGGGCGCAACGGCGGGACCCAGAACGCGGCGCTTCTTCACCTCGACGACGACGGTGTTCGAGCGTCCGTGGCTGAAGCTCTGCTTGACCTTGCCGGTCTCGACCGTGCGCCGCAGCCCCAGCGGAGCTCGGGCGCCAAGCTTCGGCTTATCTGTCGTATCGCTCATTACTGTCCTTCACTCGCATCTATAGCCGCCGCGTCCGGCGTGTCCGCCGGCGCGGCGCTTAGCCCAGGCTTGGTCTCGATAAAAGCGCGCCACCGGCCGAGCGCGCGGCCGACCCGGTCGGCGGCCCCGCGGTCCGTCAGGCCGATGTGTACCACATTCTGCCGCCCCAGCGCCAACGACAATATGGATCTTTGTGCTGGAATAACCATCCCTTGCGGGCCGCCGCCGCCGACCCGCCAGGCCTGGTCGAGCTTGCGGTTGCCGTCCTCGCCGGCATCGGCGGCGTGGAGCAGCAGGTGCAGCTCGCCCTTGCGCGCGGCGTCTTCGATCCGCTCGGAGCCCGTCAGGAGCGTGCCGGCGCGGGCTTCGAGGCCGAGCCGGTCGAGCAGCGCCTGTCGCAGCGCCGCTTCGATCTGATCGGGGAGATCGGCGGGAATCTCGATCGCCGCGCCCTTGAACGCCCGCGCAAGGGCCCCGCGGAGCTTGCCCTTGCCGAGCGCCGTCTCGAGTGCGACGCGGTCCACGCCGATCCATGCCCCGCGACCGGGCGCTCTCGCGCGCACGTCGGGGAGGACCAGGCCGTCAGGCGAGACGGCGAGCCGGATCAGATCGTCGCGCGCGCCCTGCTCCCCGGAGAGGATGCACTTGCGCTCGGGGACGTGCTTCGCGTCCGTCAGCGTCTCATCGGGAGGGTTCCGCAACGGCGTCCTCCCCTTCATCCTCGAACCAGTGCGCGCGGGCCGCCATGATGATCTCATTGCCCTGCTCGTCGCTGAGGCCATATTCGGCGAGGATCCCGCCTTTGTCCTCGGGCCGCGGAGCCTCGCGCTGGCGGCGCTGCTCGGGGCGCTTCTTCTGCACCAGCTCGTCGGTCGCGAGGTCGGCGAGGTCGTCGAGTGTCTTGATGCCGGCCTTGCCCAGCGTCACCAGCATCTGCTCGGTGAGATAGGGCATCTCCGCCAGCGCATCCTCGACCCCGAGCCCGCGCCGCTCCTCGCGGGCCGCTTCCTCGCGCCGTTCGAGCGCTTCGGCGGCGCGGCTCTGCAGCTCGGTGGCGAGATCGTCGTCAAAGCCTTCGATCGAGGCCAGTTCGTCGAGCTGGACATAGGCCACCTCCTCGAGTGCTCCGAAGCCCTCGGCGACGAGCAGCTGGGCGAGGGTCTCGTCGACGTCGAGCTCGTTCTGGAACATCTCGGACCGCTCGATGAACTCGCGCTGGCGCTTCTCGGAGGCGTCGGCGTCGGTCAGGATGTCGATCGCCGAACCGGTGAGCTGCGACGCGAGGCGAACGTTCTGTCCGCGCCGCCCGATGGCGAGGCTGAGCTGGTCGTCGGGCACAACGACCTCGATGCGGCTCTCCTCCTCGTCGATGACGACCCGGCTGACGGTCGCCGGCTGGAGCGCGTTGACCACGAAAGTCGCCAGGTCCTCCGACCAGGGAATGATGTCGATCTTCTCGCCCTGAAGCTCCTGGACGACAGCCTGGACCCTGGAGCCCTTCATGCCGACGCAGGCGCCGACCGGATCGATCGAGCTGTCGTAGCTGATCACGCCGATCTTGGCGCGGCTGCCCGGATCGCGGGCGGCCGCCTTGATGTCGATGATGCCATCGTAAATCTCCGGCACCTCCTGCGCGAACAGCTTCTTCATGAAGTCGGGGTGGGCGCGTGAGAGGAAGATCTGCGGCCCGCGATTCTCGCGGACGACCTTGAGGATGAGCGAGCGGACCCGGTCGCCGACGCGGACGACCTCGCGCGGGATCTGCTGGTCGCGGCGGATGACGCCTTCCGCCCGGCCGAGGTCGACCACGACGTGGCCGAACTCGACGCGCTTGACGACGCCGGTGATGATCTCGCCGGCGCGGTCCTTGAACTCCTCGAACTGGCGCTCGCGCTCGGCGTCGCGGACCTTCTGGAAGATGACCTGCTTGGCGGCCTGGGCGGCGATGCGGCCGAACTCGATCGGGGGCAGCGGATCGACGATGAAGTCGCCAAGCGCTGCGCCGGGCTGCAGCTTCTGCGCGTCCTCGAGGCTGACCTGCTTGAAATAATCGTCGACCTGCTCGACGACCTCGACGACCCGCCAGAGGCGCAGGTCGCCGGTCTCGACGTCGAGCTTGGCGCGTATGTCGTTCTCGGAGCCGTACCGAGCGCGCGCGGCGCGCTGGATGGCATCCTCCATCGCCTCGATGACGATCGCCTTGTCGATGAGCTTCTCGCGCGCGACCGCGTCGGCGATGGCGAGCAATTCGGCCCGGTTGGCGGAAACGGCGCCCGGAGCGCCCGGGGCGGTGGTGGCCATGGTCAGTCTTCCTCTGCTTCTTCTATCGGTAGGATTTCGTCCGCCCCTTCCGCGCTCAAGGGCGCGGTCGCCGCGATCAGTCTGTCGGTCATGACGAGCTTGGCCGACTGGATGGCGTCGAAGGGCAGGCCCATCGGGCCCTGGACCGGCACCTCGACCCGCACGATGTCACCCTCGGTGCCGCGCAGGATGCCGGCGAAGACCTTGCGGCCGTCGAGCTTGTCGCCGAGCACGATCCGCGCCTCGTGGCCCTTCCAGTCGTCATAATCCTTCAGGCGCGTAAGCGGCCGGTCGATGCCGGGCGAGCTCACCTCGAGCCGGTAGCCGTGCTCGATCGGGTCCGCCTCGTCGAGCAGGTCGGAGAGGCGGCGGGACAGGCGCGCGCAATCGTCGAGCGTCAGCTGGCGCGTCGCCGGGTCCTCGGCCATCACCTGGAGCGTCGGATCGGATGTGCCGCCGATCATCTTGACGCGCACCAGCTCCAGCCCCTCGGCCTTGGCCGCGGGCTCGATCAAACTCTGGACTGCAGCGATATCGGCCAAGTAGTTCGTTCCTGCGAAAATCCAAATGCTTCCGGCGCCGGCCCCGTCCCCGGGGCCAGCCTCAACGTCTAACGATGTCGAGGAAAGCGGCGCCTATATAGGCCGCACGACCGAGCCCGGCAAGGCGCATTTCCGCTCTATCCCATTCCGGCAGCGCGCTCGCCGATGCGCCGCAGGTCGCCGACGAAGCGGGCATATTCCTCCTCCCGGTTGTCGCGGACCCGAAGCAGGAAGCTCGGGTGGACGGTGACCCAGGCCTCGCCGCCGCCGGGGACGTCATGGGCGCGGCCCCGCATCGCGCCGATCGTCACCGCCTTGCCGAAAACCGACCGCGCCGCGGTGGCGCCGAGAGCGACGACGATCGGCGGCTTCAGGAGCAGACGCTCCTGCTCGAGCCACCAGCGGCACGCCTCGATCTCGCCCGCGTCGGGCTTGGAATGGATGCGCCTTTTGCCGCGCCTCTCGAACTTGAAATGCTTGACCGCATTGGTGACGTAGGCGGCGGATCGGTCCACTCGGGCCTCGCTCAGGGCCCGGTCGAATAGCTGTCCGGCGGGGCCGACGAACGGGCGGCCGGCGAGATCCTCCTGGTCGCCGGGCTGCTCGCCGACGAACATCAGCTTCGCGTCGAGCGGTCCTTCCCCGAACACCGTCTGGGTGCCGCATCTGTAGAGGTGGCAGCGCGTGCAGCCCATCGCCTCGGAGCGGACCGACGCCCAGGCGGTCCCGAGATTGTCTCCGATCGATCCGCGTGCCGGCTGTTCGACCATCTTCGCCTCGCGCGCCTGCGCGCCCTTGATTAACTGGCCCACCAACGCCGTCTCGGGCATGTTTTTCCAATAGCGGCGCGGCATTTCCTTCAGCATCGCTCCGACCTTCAGGCGCGCGGGATTGAAGACGGACGCATAATAGGTCTTCCAGACGTCCTCGGTCGGATCGCCGCCCGGCGCGTCGGCCCGCGTCGCGCCCGGCCCCTCGGCCAGACTCGTGCCGTCCCAGTGGAGCGACAGCTCCGGCGTCAGGATCGACCAGGGCATCGAAGCGAAGCGGCGGACGAAGAAGCCGGCATTGGCGCGGACGATATGATGCTCGGGCTCGAACCAGGCGACGAAGCGCCGCTCGTCCGTCCCGACCTCGCGGAAGCGGAGGAATGCCCGCATCTTGTGCATGTCGCGGCGGACGGCCTTCGCCATCCCCTCCAGCCGTCGCAGCAGCGGGTCGGCCGCATCCTGCAAAGCGGCCGGATCGTCGCGGAGCCGCAGCAGAAAGCCGTAAAGCAAGGCGAACCGCTCGGGATCCGAATGGCAAGCCACGGTCTCGGCAAGCTCCAGAAAGCGCCGCGGAACAGAGAAAGGCGCGCCGAGCGTGGGCAGGGGCTGCGTCGCGGCGAACAGATCGCCGTTCGCCCCGGCCTGCCAGCTCACCTGCGCGGCCGGCACGCCGGCGGCGGCCAGCGCGCGGGCGGCGTCGCGCCAGCCTTCGTAATCGTCGGGCTGATCGAGCGTGACGGAATACATGGTCGAGCGCCTAAACGAACAACTCCAGCTGCTCTTTCCGTGGCTTCAGCCATGCCCCGAGATCGGCCCGCTCGGTAAGCAGGGTCGGCCGCCAGTCCGCCGCCACCACGAAGGGCCGTATCTTGGTCAGTGACACGGTCAGCCGCGCCAGATCGGCGAGCCTGAGCTTGCGCCACCGCCGGCTCCGCAGCACCCGGTCGACCGCTTTGACGCCCAGCCCGGGGACGCGAAGCAAAGCCTCGCGGGGCGCGCGATTGACGTCGACGGGGAAGTTCTCGCGGAAGCGAAGCGCCCAGGCGAGCTTCGGATCGATGTCGAGCGGAAGCATGCCGGACGGCTCCGCGGCGTCCGCCACGTCGGCCGCACTGAAGCCGTAGAAGCGCATCAGCCAGTCCGATTGATAAAGCCGGTGCTCGCGCATCAGCGGCGGGCGCTGGAGCGGCAGCACGGCGGAGGCGTCGGGTATCGGCGAGAAGGCGGAATAATAGACTCGGCGGAGGCGGAAGCGGTCGTAGAGCGCGCTCGCGCGCGCCATGATGTCCCGGTCGGTCGCGGCGTCGGCGCCCACAATCATCTGGGTCGATTGGCCGCCGGGTGCGAAAACCGGCGCGGAGCGGTATCGCTTCTTGGCGTCGGCGCCGTCCTCGATCGCGGCGCTCATGTCCTTCATCGCGCCCTCGATCCGGGCGCCATCCTTCTCGGGCGCCAGCCGGGTCAGGCCAGCCACGGTCGGGAGCTCCACGTTGATCGACACCCTGTCTGCGTGGAGGCCCGCCTGTCGGACGAGCTCCGGATCGGCATCCGGGATCGTCTTCAGATGGATGTAGCCGCGGAACAGGTGGTCCTCGCGCAGGGAGCGCGCGACCTCGACGATCTGCTCCATAGTGTAGTCGGGCGAGCCGATGATGCCCGAGGAGAGGAAAAGGCCCTCGATGTAATTGCGGCGGTAGAAAGCGAGGGTGAGGTCGACCACCTCCCGCGCCGTGAACCGGGCGCGGCGGACGTTCGAGCTCCTGCGGTTGATGCAATAATGGCAGTCGAAGATGCAGGAGTTGGTCAGCAGGATCTTCAGCAGCGAGATGCACCGCCCGTCCGGCGCGTAAGCGTGGCAGATGCCCACGCCTTCGGTCGAGCCGAGCGCCTTGCCGCCCGCGCTGTCACGCTTCGAGGTGCCCGAGGATGCGCAGGACGCATCATATTTCGCCGCATCGGCGAGGATGGCGAGCTTTTCCTGGACGTCGAGACGCGGCACGAGTTCGCTTTATGTTCTCCGAGGGCATCTGTCCACCCTCGATGTCAGGACGCCGCCGCCGCGGCCTCGTGATGCTCGGCCATCCGACGCGACATGAAGAATTTGAACAGCGCGAAGGCGGCGAGGCCGACGGCGGCGCTGGCGACGTGGAGCAGCCAGAAGGTGGGCGTGTCGAGCGTCGAATAGAGCTGGCCGATCTGCCCGACGATCTTGTTCGCCGAGAAGAAGGCCAGATAATAGAGCCCGATCACCGTGGCGTTGATCTGCCGCGGCGCGATCTTGGAGAACAGCGCGAGGCTCACCGGTAGGATGCAGGCGAAGCCGATGCTGTTCAGGAGATGGAACATCAGCGGCCAGAACAGGCCGATCTTGCCGCCGCCCTGGGTGAGCGCCGCGACGTAGAGGCAGAGGCCTCCGGCGATCGTGAAGAAGCTGCCGATGATCATCTTGCCGAGCTCGTCAGGCTCGCGGCGGCGGGTGCCGTACCATTTGAAGAAGGCGGCGACGGCGACCAGCATCGAGAAACTGAGCGCCGCGTCGATCGTCACCATCCAGCTGGTCGGGAGCGTGTAGCCGAAGAAGGTCAGCTGGAAATGCTTGTCGGCCCAGACCAGATAGGCGTTGAATATCTCCTGGTTGGTGAGCAGCGCCACGGCCATCGCCGGGATCAGCAGGACCAGCGCCAGGACGCGCATCTTCTCGTCGCGGCTGAGGCCGCGGACCAGGAAGAAATAGAGCGGGACGAGCCCAGCCAAAGCGACGAAAATCCCGGCGACGAAGACGATGCCGATGACGGCGATGCTGACGGCGGCCCCGAGCGCGATCGTGCCCGCGGTCTTGGCCGGCGCGATCGCCTCGCTCTCGCCTTTCTCCACCGGCAAATGCGGGCGTCCCGCGAGGAAGATGAGCACTCCGAGCACCATGACGATGCCGGCGGTGCCGAAGCCGTAATGCCAGCCGACTTTCTCTCCAAGCGTCCCGCTGACCAGAGGCGCGGCGATGACGCTGACGTTGATCGCGATATAGAAGATCTGGAAGGCCATGGCGCGCCGCAGGTCGTTGGCGCGGTAGAGCGCGCCGACCTGGCTGGCGATATTGCCCTTGAACAGGCCGACGCCGATGATCAGCGCGAGGAGCGCGAACAGGAAGGCGCCCTCGATCGCCATCAGGAAATGGCCGATCGACATGACGACCCCGCCGGCGAACAGGGCGACGCGCCGCCCCGCGAAGCGGTCGGCGATGATCCCGCCCAGGATGGGAGTCAGATAGACGAGCGAAGTGTAATCGCCGAAGATCGCCGAGGCGAGCGGCTGCCCGTTCAGCCCCTCATAGTGCCAGGACCTCAGCCAGTTCAGGCCGAGGACCCCGTCCATCCGCGCCGGCGTCAGCAGGTAATTGACCATGTACAGGGTCAGCAAGGTCTGCATCGAATAATAAGAGAAGCGCTCGCACGCCTCGATGAAGCTCAGATAGCCGAGGCCCTTCGGGTGACCGAGGAAGGCGCGGTCGTTCGGGTCGGCGACGGCGTCCAGCTCGGGCGTGGCTTCGGCAACGGTCATCTTCTTCTCCCGGTGGGGTTCAGCCGATCGCGGCGACGAGCGCAGGCCTCAGCACGAGCGCGATCCCGGCGATCGACACGATGAAGGCGAGGCTACGCAAATAGGGCACGCCGGCGGCATAGAGCGGCAGATAGAGGATGCGCGCGGCGAGCCAGGTCCAGGCGCCGATCGCGGTCCACTTGCTTTCGAGGTGCGCGACGGTGACGATCAAAGCGGCCGCGGCGTAGATCGGGAAGGTCTCGAAGAAATTGGCCTGGGCGCGGGCGAGGCGGCCGACGATGGGCTGCGGGGGCGGAAGCTCCTCGTCCCGCGGGCCGACATTCCACTTCGTCCCATATTGCCGGGTCTTGAAACGCACGGCGATGAAGATGTGGACGAAGGCAAGGAGGCAGCCCCAGGCGAGGACGGTAAGCTCGGTGTTCATCGGCCGCGTTTGTCACGCAAGCGGAGGGATCGCGCAAGGGGTGACATCGGGCCGGGCGTTTGCGAGGATCGCCGAGTGCCTGCCGCCCCCCGCCCGACCGCCGCGCCGCAGCCGGCTCTGAGCCTGCCGGCCTGGATCTACAACGATCCCGATTTCTTCGCGGTCGAGATGGAGCGGCTGATCCGGCCGTCCTGGCAGATCGTCTGCCACGACGGCGACATTCCGCAGACGGGTGACTGGCGGACGCTCGAGCTGCTCGGCGAAAGCGTGGTCGTGCTGCGCGGCGAGGACGGCGAAGTCCGGGCCTTTCACAATCTCTGCCGGCACCGCGCGTCCCGGCTCGTGCAGGGCGCCGCAGGCTGCTCGAAGCGGCTCACCTGCCCGTATCACGCCTGGACCTACGCGCTTGACGGGCGCTTGATCGGGGTCCCCCACAGGGCCGATTACCCCGGGCTCGAGCCGTCGCGCCTCGGTCTCGTGTCCGTCGAGATGGAGACCTGGCAAGGCTTTCACTTCGTCCGCCTCGAAGGCGGGGGTCCGTCGGTCGCGGAGATGATGGCGCCGCATGAGGAGGAGGTTGCGCCCTATCGGTTCGAGCGCCTCGACGCGATCGGGCGCGTCACGATGAGGCCGCGCCACGTGAACTGGAAGAATGTCGCCGACAATTATTCCGACGGCCTGCATATCGCGGTCGCGCATCCCGGGCTGACGCGCCTGTTCGGCCGGGATTACCGGATTTCGGCCGGCGAGCATGTCGACCGGATGTCGGGGGACCTCCTCCATCGAGAATCCTCGAACCCGTCGGAGCGCGCCTATCAGCGCTTGCTGCCCGAGGCGGAGCATCTCCCGTCCGAGCTGCGCCGCCGCTGGCTCTATCTAAAGCTCTGGCCCAACACGGCCTTCGACATCTATCCCGACCAGGTCGACTTCATGCAGTTCCTGCCGGTCTCGCCGACGCGGACCGTCATCCGCGAGATCAGCTACGCGCTCCCCGACGCCCGCCGGGAGATGAAAGCGGCGCGCTATCTCAACTGGCGCATCAACCGCCGCGTCAATGCCGAGGACACGGCGCTGATCGCCGGCGTGCAGCAGGGCATGGCCTCGCGGGTCTGCGTCCCCGGTCCGCTCGGCGAAAGCGAGGTTTGCCTGAGGAGCTTCGCGGCAAAGCTTCGGCGCCTCATCCCCGAGGCGAACCTGCACGAGGCGCCGCCACCGGGCTGGAGCGGGCTCAGGCCGCCTGCGGCCTGAACCGGCGGCGCTCCGGATCGGGGCGGCAAGGGAAGCGGCGCTTGATGCAGCGGTTGAAATATTGGCCGGGAGACGGCGCCCGGCAGAGGTCGTCGTAGACCGTCGCGGGCACGTCCGAATAGATGTAGCGGCCGGTCTGGCGGAACCAGAGGCTGAGCGCCCGCGCCTCCTCGTCGTAGAGCGCCCGCTCGATCAGGCTTGAATTGAGGCGGGAAGCGCGCATCATGTTGCGATTCCTTGCAGAATCGCGGCCAAGCGCGTGACCCAATGGCCTGTTCCCGCGCTCGCGCCCAGGCGAATCGATTCCGCGCCGGAACGAGTCTATAAGCGAAGGATGAGCCGCGACCCGCGCATCGACGATTATATCGCGCGCCAGGCCGATTTCGCGCGGCCGATCCTCGATCATCTCCGCCGAGTCGTGCACGAGGCCGCGCCGCGCGTCGTCGAGACGATCAAGTGGAGCATGCCCCACTTCACGCTGAACGGCCGCCTCTTCGCCGGGATGGCGGCGTTCAAGGCGCACGCGACCTTCGGTCTGTGGCAGGCAAATGCCGTTCTCGGCGAGACCGGCGGCGCGCGCGACGCCATGGGCCAGTTCGGGCGCCTCGCATCGATCGCCGACCTGCCGCCGGAAGCCGAGCTGAAGGCGATCGTCGCGAGGGCGGCGGCGCTGGCCGGCGAGAAGCGCGCGCCGCGTCCGAAAAAGCCGCCCAAGCCCGAGCTTCCCACCCCGCCGGATCTCCGCTCCGCCCTGGACGCAGTCCCGGCTGCGGCGGCCACGTTCGACGGCTTTCCTCCGAGCTGTCGGCGCGAATATGTCGAATGGGTGGTCGACGCGAAAAGGCCGGAGACCCGCGCCAGGCGCATCGCCCAGGCGGTCGAATGGATGGCCCAGGGCAAGAGGCGCCACTGGAAATACGAAAATTGCTGATGCGGCCGGGCGCATTTCGCCGCAGCCTTAACACTCCATCAAACCTCTCGGGATAGGAGGACAACAACCCGCCAGCACGCAGGATTTCCATGTATCACGCGCCAGTCCCCCTCGACCTGGACCCGCAGGAATCGGAAGCCTCCGAGCTGACGGAGGAGGGCGTCGGCGCCGATCCGAGCGCTCAGCGGCTTCGCGACGCCCACCTTCATAACGGCCAGGCGCAGACGCGCCTCCTCTTCGCCCCCTATTTCGCTTTGACCGGCTTCGGCGCGGCGCTGCTGGTCGCGTGGGGGCTCCACGAGACCGTCAACATCGCCGTGATCGGCGCCTGGCTCGCGCTCGTCGGGGGCGCGAACTGGCATTATTACCATTCCGCGCAGACCGAGGCGGCCGCCGCCGACAGCCGGTCGGCGAGGAAGCGCTCGCTGGTCCGCGCCATCGCCGAGGCGGTCGGCCTTGCCGGCACCTGGTCCGCGGTTCCCGTCTACGCCTTCGCGACCCAGCCGCATCAGGTGCAGATCGTGATCGGCGCCGCGATGGGCGCGATGATCATGGCCGCGATCGGCCTCGCCTCGATTCCCGCCGCCGCCTTCGCCTGGATCGTCACCATGACGGCGGCGCTCTGTGCCGGCTACTATCTCGGCAGCCCGACGCTCGACCCGACGCTCGGCGCCTCGATCCTCGGCGGCGCCGCCGTCGCCATCTTCGGAGTCGCGCGCCTCACCCGCTGGACCTTCGGCCAGCTCCAGTCGATCGCCGCCGTCCGCACCCAGGCTGAATCGATCCGCCTGCTGCTCAAGGAATATGAGCATCGCGGCGTCGGCTGGCTGTGGCAGGTCGATGCGGAGAACCGCGTCGTCTACATCTCCTCGCGGATGACCTCTCTGCTCGGCCGTTCGGCGAGCCAGCTGATCGGCCATTCGCTTCCCGCCACGCTTGGCGGCAACAGCGCGCTCGGCCGCACCCTGCTCGGCCGCCAGCCCTTCGCCAATCTCGAGATGGAGCTGAAGACCCGCCGCGGGACGCGCTGGATCAGCCTCGCCGGCGATCCGATCATCGACATGGGCGGCCAGTTCCAGGGCTTCCGCGGCGTCGGCTCCGACGTCACCGAGGTCCGCCGCACCCAGGAGCGGTTGACCAACCTCGCCAACATGGACGTGCTCTCGGGCCTTCCCAACCGCGGCCGGGTCCGTCAGCTGCTCGGCGAGGCGCTTTCGACCGCGCAGTCGAGCAATGTGCCCTGCGCGATCATGTTCCTCGATCTCGACGGCTTCAAGCCGGTCAACGACACGTTCGGGCACCCCAAGGGGGACGCCGTCCTCAAGAGCGTGTCGCAGCGCCTGGTCAAGGAGGTGGGCGAATGGGGCCATGTCGGCCGGATGGGCGGCGACGAGTTCGCCATCGTCATCCGCGACGCGCAGAGCCGCAAGAAGGTCGACGATCTCGCCCACCGCATCATCGGGGCCGTCGCCGAACCCTATCATATCGACAAGGCCGAGATCCGTATCGGCGTCTCGATCGGCTGCGCGTTCGGGCCGATCGACGGCCAGAGCGTCGACGACCTCATCCAGAAGGCCGATCTCGCGCTCTACCAGGCGAAGGGCCAGGGCCGCGGCACCTGCTGCTATTTCTCCGCCGACATGCAGAACGAGGCCGAGGACCGGCTGCGGCTCGAGCAGGACCTGCGCCAGGCCCTGACGCTGAAGCAGTTCCGGCTCGACTATCAGCCTTTGATCAACGCCGCCGACCAGAGCCTGATGGGCTTCGAGGCGCTGATTCGCTGGCATCACCCGACCCGGGGAATGGTCTCGCCTATCGAGTTCATTCCGCTCGCCGAGGAAACCGGCCTGATCATGCAATTGGGCGACTGGGTGATCGAGGAAGCCTGCCGCGCCGCCGCGGTCTGGCCGGATTACATCAACGTCGCCTTGAACCTCTCCGCCCGCCAGCTGATCCTGCCGGCGCTGCCCAACACGGTCAGCGAGGCGCTCGCCAAATATCGTCTCAAGGCGAACCGGCTCGAGCTCGAGGTGACGGAAAGCGTCTTCCTCGGCGACAGCGAAGGCTCATTGGACGTCCTGAAGCGGCTTCGTGCCCTGGGCGTCGGCATCGCGCTCGACGATTTCGGCACCGGCTATTCGTCGCTCGGCTATCTCAACAAGGCCGTCTTCCACAAATTGAAGATCGACGGCAGCTTCGTGCGCGACGCCGCCCACAACCGCGAGACGGTCGCGATCATCCAGTCGATCGTCCAGCTCGCCAAGAGCTTCCGCATGACCGTGACCGCCGAAGGCGTCGAGACGGCGGACGATTTCAGCCGCATGCGCGACCTCGGCTGCCACCAGATTCAGGGCTATCTGTTCGGCCGCCCGATGAGCTTCGAGCGTGCCACCGAGCTGATCCACGGCACCCAGAGCCGGCTCTCGGCCTGACGGGGTGACGCGGCTCCGGCCGCGGCCTAAAACGCGCGGGATGAAGCGCGCCCTGCTCCTGACATCGATCCTGACCGCCGCCTGCGGCAGCGATCCGGCCCCGCAGGCTCCCGAGCCCAAGCGTTTCGCGCGCGTGGCCGCGCCCGAGCTGCGGCCGCCTCGCGAGACCGAGGAGGAGCGCGAGAGCGGCGAGGACGCAGCCGCTGTTCTGCGCCGTTATTACGAACGGATCGAGCGGGGCGACTATGCGGCGGCCTGGGCGATGCGCGGCGGGGAGGACGACGAGGCCGCGCGGCGCCGCTTCGCCGACAATTTCAGGGCTTACGAGCGCTACCACGCCGAGATCGGCACGCCCAGCGTCCCGGCCTCCGCCGACGGCTATCAATATGTCGAGGTGCCGGTGATGATCACCGGCGCCTTTCGCGGCGGCAAGAGCTTCGGATCGACGGGCAGCGTCACCCTGCGCCGCGCGACGTCCGCCGACGGGTCCGGCTGGCGCATCTACACCGGCGGCGGCCGCAAGGCGGGCCGCTAGCGGCGCGCGATGGGGGAGGGGATGGCGCGTTGGGCCAAGGGGGCGGCTTCGCTGGCGTTGGCGCTCGCGACCGCCTGCGCTCGACCCGAACCGTCCCCCGCCTATCCCGCGCCGACCCTCGACGAGGCCCGGCTCGCTTATGGAGCGGCCCTGGAAGCCGCTTGGGTCCAGCCCGGCGATCCGAACGAGCCGCCGCCCGAGGGCAGGGACGAAGGCTATTTCGAGGCGATGGCGCGCGGCGGGCGGATCGCGCGCGCCGAAGCGGCGATCGAGAATAACGAACGGATCCGAAGCTCGATCGAGACTCTCGCGCAAGCGGCGCCGAGCGGGTGCGAGTGGAAGCCGCTCGACCTTGCCGACGCGACCGACGGCGCCGAGGCCAACAGGGCGGGTTATCCCGCTTCCGCCTGGCATTGCACGCTGCGCGTCGTGCACGACACGCCGGCCCTCGGGCCGGTCGCTGCGACGACCGACGGCTGGCTGTTCCGGGAGCGCGGCGCCTTCGTCTACGTCGGCAAGGCGGCGCACGGCTTCAAGCCGGTCGCGCCGCGCCCTGCGCCCTAGCGATATTTGGAAAGGTCGACCGCCGGCCGGCTCGCTTCCTGCATCTTGGCGCGCGCCGCTTCGGCGCGGTCGTCCGGCCGCGGCGAATCCGCGCCCATCTCCTCCCTCATCTCCCTGAACGCGAGCGAGGCGTCGTGGCCGTTGAGGCGCGGGTCGTGCTCCATCCGGCTCATGTCGTAGCCGAACTTCATCATCGCCTGCGGATGGGAAAGCGCATATTGCGCCATCGCCTGGCCGACCTTGCTCTCGTCGAATGGCCGCCCCTCGAGCGTCGCGCCGATCTGCTCCTCGAGGTTGATGTTGATGTAGGAGGAAATGAGCTCCTGCTGGTTGACGAACTCGGCATGGTGCTTGAGCGGGCCGGCCTCGGCGAGGTGGAAGCTGACCTTGATCCGGGTCTTGCCGGGACCGCTCGCGGAGAGGTCGGCACGCACTTCGCCGACCGGGTCGCCCTTGGTGAGGAATTTCCACACGACCGCCTGGTTGGGCACCGCCTCGGTCGACAGGGTCAGCTCGTCGGACGCGGTGACCAGGCTCTGGAGCGAGGGGTCCATCTCCAGCGAGGCGAGCTTGGAATAAGCCTGCTCGACCGGAACGGAATAGACCGTGCCGCTGTCCGGCATCGCCGCATATCCGCAGACGCCGACGACCGGCAGAGCGAGCGACAGGCCGTAGAATTTCATGTGCTTCCCCCCAAAGTCCCCGAACGGTAGCCTGGCGCGAAGGCCTTAAGAATCGGTGGAGGCGGGCGGCCGGCGGCGGCCGAAGCCCGGGGCGGCGACGGGCCGCGAGAGCTGCGGCTTCTTCGCCGCCCGCTCGGCGAGCAGGGCGGCGATGCGCGCGTCGACCCGCTCGACCTGGTAGCCGGGCCCGTCGGCGAGGGCAGGCTCTTCGCGCACGAAGGGCGGGCCGTAGCGGTTGGTCCCGGCATCGCCGCGCAGGCGCAGAAGGAAGAGCTGCGCGGGGGCGGCGAGGAAGAGCAGGCTGGCGACGAGACGCATCGCAAGGGCGATGCCGAGATTGGCGCCGAAGCCCTGGGCGGCGACCAGGAAGGAGAGGAAGGTGAGGCCGACCGAGGCCGGGACGGCGCCGAACCACCAGCCGCTCCGGCCGACGTCGTGGAGCCTGCGGACGGTCGCCGCGGCGAGCAGGAAATTGGCGGCGAAGACGAGGAGCAGAAGGCCGACGACGATCAGACGCACGTTGCCGCCACTGCCTCCGCCCGGCGCCGAGGAGAAGGTCCCCATCATCGGCAAAGCGAGCAGGACGATGCCGAGCGCGACTCCCCCCGTCACCGCGTGGGCGAAGGGGAGGAAGAGCTCGCGCGGGGTGCGCCCGTCGAAATCGAACAGGCGGGCGAAATTATGGTTTGCGGCGGCGGCGATCATGCGTTCTCGAATAGCCTCGCGATGCTAAGGAAGGCTTAGCGCCAGTCGACCTTCCGGGGCCTCGCTTCAATTCCTCCCTCTCCCCGACGGGGAGAGGGCTGGGGTGAGGGGGCTCCACGGGCGGGATTTAGCCGGATGCGTCGGAACCCCTCTCCCTCCCCTCTCCCCGCCGGGGAGAGGGATAAGATCCAGGGCAGCTTGGTCACGTCGACACGCCTAGCGCACTCGCTCGCGGTCCGCGCTCAGGAATAGAGCCGCCGAGACCAGCCACAGCGAGGCGAAGGCGGCGCTGATCCAGGCGCCCTGCGGGTCGGCCGAGAGGCCGCCGAGCGCCACGCCCACCTGGACGATCCCGGCGGCGAGCGTCGCCAGCGCCATGCCCGAGGCCCGCATCCGCGCCGCGAGGGCGCCGGCGAGCGCGACCAGGATCGCCGCGTAGAACCAGAGATTGTAGGCGTTCCCCTCGTCCCCGATCATCCCGACCGCGCCGTTCGCCCAGACGATCACGAAGGCCGCCGCCAGCGCGAAGCCCGCCGCCGCGCGGTAGGCGACGCTACCCGAGCGGCGCACGATCAGCTCGGCGACGAGGCCGATCGTGCCGAAGACGATCCCCGCGAAGAGGAAGTCCGACGCCGTCCAGTTGACCTCGTCGGTGAACCGCATCGCGACGACCGGCGCGAGCAGCAGCAAAGCGGCAAGGCTCCAGAGCGCCGTCCGGACGATGCTTCCGCGTCCCTTGCGTTGAGCCATTTCGGCCATGTTTGCTCTCCGATCCTGATCGGGTTCGCCGCTCTTGTTCCACGCTCGAGTGCAACGGTCGTCCGAGCGATGAGGAGATTATGTGCAGGACGGTTTGTCCTTCCTCTCGGTGCACCCGCCCTCGGCCCGACGCTCCGCATCCGCTCGCTCCGCAGCCTCCTCGATCCGCGCCCGCTCCTCGCTCATCTCGAGCCCGGCCAGCTCCCACGGCGCCTCGCCCGGCGTGAAGGGGATGAACTCCTCGTGGCCCGGCGGCTCGAGCTCGCCGTGATAGGCGGGCGGCGCCAGCACGCGCACGAACGCATTGTCCGGGTCGTCGACGCCCGCCTCCACCGCCGCCTCGCCGTCCTGCGCATAGGCCGCCTGCGCCTCGCGCGCCCGCGCCGCGCAGGCCTCCAGCGCCGCCCGGATCGCCGCCTCCGCCTCGGCGTCGAGCGCCACCCCCTCGAATTCCTGCAAGGCCCCCGCCGCCGCATCGTCCCGCTCCGCCCCGCCGGGCGCGTCCCCGGAGCCGGTAATCACCGTCCGCACCGTCGTCGTCGAAGCCTCAGCTAATCCTCCCCCAGCTAGCTGGGGGAGGGGGACCGCCGAAGGCGGTGGAGGGGCCGCCGAAGGCGGGACAGCTCCGGCACTCGCCCGCGACGAAAAATAATTGACCGTCACCCGCCGGCCCTTCTCGTCCTGGCCGTAATGCCTGAGACAGAACATCAGCAGCGCATCGTTATGCCGGCGGCGGAAGCCCATCAGCTTCCCCGCGACGAAGACGGGGACGAGATACCCCTCGATCGCCCGCTCGAAGGCGATGTCCTTCAGATGCTTCACCCCGAAATCGAGCGCCGCGTCCCACGCCCGCCGAAAGCTCTCCGCCCCCGGCGCGCGCCGCAGCGTGTAGCAATTGGCCTGCGCCATGTTGACCATCCGCGCCGCCCGGCTGACGCAGCCCGTATCGGCCAGCCCCTCGATGAACGCCTTCTGCCGCTCGGGCGTCCACCCGTCGTGCCGGTAGCGGCGGGGGACGGGGGTGAAAGCGAGGGCGGGGGCGGTGTCCTTCGCCCCGGCCTTCCCCGCGCCCGGCTCCCGCTCGTCCTGAGCCTGACGAAGGACCGTGTCCTGAACCGCGCGAAGTGCGGCTCCTTTCTTCTGCATATTCCCTCCCGCACTTCCGCCGAGTCGCGGCGAATCGGCCAGTTTATGGCGCACCAGAACAAAATAGGAAAATGCGTGCGAGCGCCCGAGCGCAGCTTAGCTTGTCCTGAGCTTGACGAAGGGCCGACGGCGCAGCCGACGCCGGAGCAGCGCGTAGAGAACGCGAGCGCCGGCCGGCGACCGGCGTCAGCCGTGTCGTTCGACGTCACGGATTCACTCCGTGACGGCGCCCCCGTGGCTTAGAACCGCGCCTGACCCATTTCCCCCGCCCCTGACCTCCCGGCGCCCGAGCCAAGTGACGCCGGCGTGAACGCCGCCGGAACATGGCAAAGTGAGCGCGAGCGCCGACCGGCCTGCGGCGATCCCCACTGTTGCGGGTCGGTTGCCGCGCGTGCAACAGTCGCGGCTCGCGAAGTTCGGGGCGGTTCTGCGTAAGGCTGAGGGGGATGTGTGAGTATCTCGAAGCTCGCGAGCGCGGCCACCACTTTCGGCATGACGTGAAGGCGAAGCTCTCCAATCGGTCGTTAAGGATGGAGCCGAAAGACCAGCTCCGCGCGCCGATGCGCCGTCACTCCTGCGTCGCGTACAGGCGTTCCATCTCTTGGTCGAAGCGTGCCCAGAGCGACGCGGCTTCGTCGCCGAGCAACTCCACGCCGCGCTGGAAGCGATTCTCCTCATGCACGGCATCTAGCGGGTCCAGCCAGGGAAACGTCCTCGCCGCTTCGAGCCGGGCAAGAGTGGCCTCCAAGCGCTCAAGAAGAGATGCGCGCTCGGATTCCGGCAGTGTGTTGCGCTGGCAAGTGTCTTCAGCGAACAGGTCGGCCTGCATGTTTTTCATCGCGCCAGCTTATGCTTCTGCTCCAGCCTCGGCAACGGTTCGGCCGTCAAGCGAGGTTGAAAAGTGACGAACGGTTGGCGC
>DATAIU010000115.1:0-10113 GCA_036262495.1 Allosphingosinicella sp. | reverse complement strand
TGCATGACCGAGAGCCCGCGCTGCACCTCGAACGAGGAATAGAGACCCTCGCGGGCCTGGTCGATCGCGCTCGCGGACACGTCGGTGCCGACGATGTCGATCGTCCAGCCTTTCCAGCCATGCTTCTGCTCCGCGAAATGCATGGCCAGGGACCAGACTTCCTGGCCCGTCGAGCATCCCGCCGACCAGATCGACAGGTGCCTCCGGAGCGTGCGCGCCTGCTCGATCCGGCGCAGGGCCGGACCGAGCAGCAGCTCGAAGGCCTGACGGTCGCGATAGAAGAAGGTCTCGTTGTTGAGCAGAGCCTCGATCACCTCGTCGGCAAGCCGCTCGTCGCGCCTCGCGATCAGCGCGCCGACCAGCTGGTCGAGCGAGGCGATGTCGTGTGCGCGCATGATCGGCCGCAACGCCGTTTCGACCCGCCAGCGGCGGTTCATGGTCAGCTGCTGCCCGGTGCGTGCTTCGAGGAAGCCGGCCAGGATACGCAGCGACGCGTCGCTTACCTGCATGGCGCGCGCTCCGCGACGCGGGTCGCAATCTCGGCCGGTGGCAGGACGGCCGCGGCCAGACCGGCCTCGCTGACCACGCGCGGCATGCCCCAGACGGCGGAGCTCGCTTTGTCCTGGACGAGGATGAAGCCGCCCTGAGCGGCGACAAAGCGGCATCCGGCGAGGCCGTCGCGCCCCATGCCGCTCAGCATCACCGCGACCGTCCCCGCGCCATAGGCGGACGCCGCCGCCTCGAGCATCGCGTCGACCGAAGGCATGTAGCGGCCCTCCACGGTCTCGCGGTCGAGCTCTACTCGGACGCCCTTGCCGTCGGTAATCAGGCGCATATGGGCGTCCCCCGGAGCGACGATCACCTCGTCCGGTCGAAGGCGCAGGTCGTCCCTGGCGATCTCGACATGCCGCCCGCTCGCCGTTTCGACCTGGCGGGCGAAAAAAGGAAGGAACGCGGCCGGCAAATGCTGGGTGATCAGGATCGGTACCCCGATCGCGGCCGGAAGAGCGGCGAGCAGGCTGGTCACGGCATGGAGCCCGCCGGTCGACGCGCCGACGGCGAGGCACGCCATGGGCAGTATCGTCCGGGGGGCGGGTGCAATTCGGACGTTCGCGCGGCGCCGCGCGCCGCGCCGACCCATTTGCCTAAGCCGCTCGGCGAGTATCTCGGAGAAGCGGCCCGACAGCATGTCGGCACCGGGCTTCGGAAGAGTCTCGGCAATGTCCCCGCCCAGCGAACGCGCAGCGGCTTCGGCGCCGCGGTCGCAGAAGGCGGAAACGATCAGCACCCGCGCGCCGCCGCCGGCGGCGACGACCTCCGGCAGGGCTTCGATCCCGCTCGCGCCAGGCATCTCGACGTCGAGCAGGACGATGTCCGCCTCGACGCCCGGAAGAAGCGCGATGGCTTCCCGCGCATTGGCGGCGGTGCCCACGATCTCGAACTCTCTAAACCCCGCCAGCATGCGCGAGAGAACGGCCCGCGCGACGTGGGAATCGTCGACGATGACGAGCCGGATCGGGTTGTGCTTGGCGGCGTCCGTAGCCGCCGCGCACGCGGCGGCGGCGGTCACGCGACCCCGACGATCTGCAGCTTGCTCTCGAGCGTCTCGCGGTCGAAGGGCTTCATGACATATTCGTCGGCGCCGGCGTCGATCGCCGCGCGGATGTGGGCGGCGTCGTTCTCCGTGGTGCAGAAGACGACCTTGGGCTGCGCCTCGAACTTGCGCTGGCGAAGCGTCCGAAGGAACTCCATTCCGCCCATCACCGGCATGTTCCAGTCGAGCAGGACGACGTCCGGCATGCTCGCCTCGCAGCGGCTGAGCGCCTCGCGGCCGTCCTCGGCCTCGTCCACCGAGAAATCGAGCGTTTCGAGGATATGCCGGGCGACCTTTCGGATCACCTTCGAATCGTCGACGACAAGACAGCTCTTCATTGTCCGTTCCCGCTGGTTTGCGCGGCACCACGCCTAGCCGCAATTGGTAAGGGCAAGCTTAAGACGGTCATGCGGCCTCCCGGGCTGGTCCGGCGATCAGCGCCTCGACGTCGAGCAGGAGCAGCAGATCCCCCTCCGCCTCGATGACGGCTCGACCGGCCCGTCGCCATCCGCCGGTCAAGGCGCCGGCCGGTTGCGGCTCGCCCGAGGCTTCGAGGACATCCTCGACGGCATCGACGAGCAGGGCGTAGGGATGGCCGTCGACGACCGCCATGACCGCCTCCCGCGCGCCTTTCGCAACGGAACGCGAGGGATCGACGGAGCGCAGGCAGTCGATCACCGTCAGGACCCTGCTTCTGAGCGCCGACAGCCCGACGACATGGGCCGCGGCGCCGGGCACGGGCGTGAGGGCGTCGATCTCGACCACGGAATCGACCTCGGCGGCGCGGAGCGCGAGGCGGTCCCCGCCGAGGCGGACGGCGAGAAAAAGCTCAGCCATTGCGGCGCTTCCTCGTGGCCCGCTTGCGTCCCTCGAGCGCAGCGAGCAGCGCTTCGCGGTCGTAACGGTCGATGGCTCCAGAATCCCCGGCCTGGTCGGGCGCGGCGAGCCGGACGACGCGCGCGCCCGGCGGTACTTCGGCCGGCATTTCGTCCGCCGCGATCACCAGCGCGGCCTCGGCGCTCTCTGCGGAGCCGGTGGCCACTACGCGGCAGCCGGCCGCCTCGGCCAACGGGCGCATGATCGCGTCCATGAACGGATCGCCGGCGGGCAAGGCGCAGAGCGGACGGGGGCGGACCGCGTCGGTCGCGGCGCCATGGGCTGCGAGCAGAGTGTGCAGATCGAGCAGCTCGGCCTGCTCGCCCGCCACGAGTACCACGCCCGCGATTTCGCCTGCTGCGGCTGCCGGGATGAGGCCGTCGGGCAGATCGACGATGTCGAGCACTTCGTCGAAGCCGTAGGCGACTTCGCGGGCCCCGTCGGAGAGACGCAGCAGCGATATGGCGCGGTCGGGCGCCTCGTCCCCGCATCCCGCGAGCGGCAGGAGTTCGTCGCCGACCGCCACGTGCAGACGCCCGCCGCCCCGCTTGATGGCTTGCGCCGGCACGTTGTGGATGCGCTGCACCGCGGCCAGAGGGGCGAGCATCCGCCCGCCCGAGAGCGCCCGGAAAAGCATGGCCTGCCCTCCGGGCCGGCGAGGTTCTACCGCGCTTTCCGCCTGCACGGATTCGCTGCGGCCGAGGGCGAGACCGGCGCGCGCGGCGATCCCGGGGGGGTCGAGAAGGAGGACGGGCCTGCCGTCGTCGGCGATGGTCGTGCCGGCGTAGAGGCCGGTCGCCATTACCGCCGGAGCGGCCGGCTTGACGACCAGCTCCTCATGGTCGTGGATTCGCTCCACGGACAGGGCATAGAGATCGGCGCCCGCGGGCCTCAGGATCACGAGACTGCGGCCACCGTCGTCTCCGGCCCGGACTCCCAGGAGTTGGACGAGGTCGACCAGCGGAAGGCGCCGCCCGCGCACCGTCGCCACGGACGCACCGCCGACCGTCTCGACGCGGACGTTGCTTGCCTTGACCCGCACGATCTCCTCGATCGCTGAGCGCGGCAGAGCATAGGTGCGCTCGCCGGCGCCGACGGTCAAAGCGGGGATGATGGTGAGAGTGAGCGGCACGCGCAGAACAAGGCGAACCCCCTCCCCCTTGCGGCTCTCGATCTCGACGAGTCCGCCGATGCGCTCGATATTGGCGCGCACGACGTCCATGCCCACGCCCCGGCCGGAAATGTCGGTGACCTCGGAGGCCGTGGAAAGGCCCGCCTCGAACACGAGAGAGGTGCGCTCGCTTTCGGTCAGGCGGTCGGCTCGCTCGGCGCTCAGGATGCCGGCTCCGACCGCGCGGCGGACGAGCTTGGCGCCGTCGATGCCGCGCCCGTCGTCGCAAATCTCGATCAGGATCTGGTTGCCCGCCTGGCGCGCGCAGACGCCGAGGGTCCCTGTCTCGCTCTTGCCGGCGCGGCGGCGCTGGCCGGGGGTCTCGATGCCGTGGTCGATCGCGTTGCGGACGATATGGGTCAAGGGATCGCGGATCATCTCGATCATCTCGCGATCGATGTCGACGTCGGCGCCGTCTATCTCCAGGGCGACCTGCTTGCCGGTCTGGCCGGCAAGATCCCGGACCATGCGCGGCAGCGGCGCGAATAGCGTGTCGATGCGCTGCATGCGGGTGCGGGTGATCTCGTCGCGAAGCTCGCCGATGATCGCCGAGGCGCGCTCGAAGGCGCCTTCGACCTCCCCGCCCGCGCCCTGCTCGCGGATGCGCCGGGCGAGGTCGTTGCGGGCGAGGACGAGGTCGGAGATGCCGCTCATCATCCGATCGAGCAATTCGACCGGGAGGCGGATGCTGCGCGCGGCGCGCGGGTTCGTGTGGTGGGCTGCAGCCGTCTCGAGGACGGCGTCTGCATTTGGCTGGAGCCCCGCGATCAAGGCGGCGTCGTCCTCGCTCGCGACATCCTCGCCGCTGTCGAGCGCTTCGACGAGCTCGCCGATCCTGTCGATGACGGCCAGGACCGCGCTGACCAGGGCCGGATCCGCGGTGCGCGCGCCGCTCCTGACCGAAGCAAGCGCGTCTTCGGCGGCGTGGCTGAGCGCGCCGATCCGCGGCAGGTCGAAAAAGCCGCTATTGCCCTTGACGGTGTGGACGAAGCGGAAAATCTCGTCGAGGCGGCCGCGGTCGCCGGGCGCGGCTTCCCACGCGACGATCTCGCCGGAGAGCGCCTCCAGCATTTCGCGCGTCTCCGCGATGAAATCGTTGATAAGCTCGTCCATGACCCCGCCGAAATCTGCACGGCGAGGGTTAGGCGGACTTGGTTAAGAAGGCGTTTACTGGCGCCGTCAGGCCGCAGGGATGCTCGCTCCGACCAGGAGCACGCCCTCCTCCTGGTCGGCGACCTGGACCTCGCCCCCGCAATCGCCGACGACGCAGTGGACGAGCCAGGCCGCGGCGCCGCGGGGCGCGATCGACTCCTCGCCGACCTCGCCGAGAAGCGCGCGCTTCAGCTCCGGGTCGAGGACGATGCGCGGCCCTTCGGCGCGGACGACGATGTCGAGACCGGCATCGTGCTTCTCCGCACCGACGTCGAGGCGGCCGCCGCGGACGAGAGCGTCGCCGGCGATCAGGACGAGGTTGAGGAGGACCTTCAGGGCCGATTTGCTCATCGCCGGCTGGTCGACCATCCAGCCGAGCTGGATCCGGCCGTCGCCGCCGAAAAGCCCCTCGATGGCTACCCGAGCCTCGCGCGTGTCGACCTCGTCGCCGAAGCCGCCGGCGGCGCCGAAAGCCAAACGGAAGAATTTGAGCTTGTTGGCCGAAGCCCGCGCGCTCTCGCCGAGGAGATCGAGGCAGCGCGCCCGCATTTCGGGGTCGTGCTCGTCGCTCAGAAGCTCGATCCCGTTGTTGAGAGCGCCGACCGGCGACAAAAGGTCGTGGCACAGCCGCGAACAGAGCAGGCTCGCGAACTCGTGCGATTTCATGACGGTGGAGCCCCTGTTTGACGCCTGTTCGCTTCCTATTGGCGTCAGCCGCGGATGGTTGCAAGGCGAGAGGGCTTGATATCGCTCAATCCCACGCCACATCGGCGGCGAAATGACCCGGGGGGAGTCGATCATCACCGCCACCATAGCCGCCGATGCCGCCGGCTTGCGCCTCGACCGGGCGCTTGCGGCCGCCCTCCCCGCTTTGTCGCGCGAGCGGCTGAAGGCGCTGATCTCGAGCGGGCGGGTGACGGGGCCGGAGGGCAAGGCGGTGCGCGATCCGGCCGCCAAGGCGCTCGCCGCCCGTTACGCGGTCGCGGTGCCCGAGCCCGAGGCCGCGCTCAACCAGCCGCAGGACCTCAAGCTCGTCGTCCCTTACGAGGACGAGCATCTGCTCATCGTCGACAAGCCGGCCGGCATGGTCGTCCACCCCGCCGCGGGCAATCGCGACGGGACCCTGGTCAACGCGCTCCTTCACCATTGCGCCGGACGTCTCTCCGGCATCGGCGGCGTGGCGCGTCCGGGTATCGTCCATCGGATCGACAAGGACACGTCGGGCCTGCTCGTGGTCGCCAAGACGGACCGCGCCCATGAGGGGCTGGCGGCGCAGTTCGCGCGGCACAGCATCGAGCGCGGCTATCGCGCGATCGTCGCCGGCGTGCCGGTTCCCCCGGGAGGGATCATCGACGCCCCCCTCGCCCGATCCTCGGCGAACCGCCAGAAGATGGCGATCGTCGAAGGCTCGCGCGGCAAAAGGGCGGTCACTCATTACCGGCTGATCAGGGCGCTGAACGAGGCGGCTCTGGTCGAATGCCGGCTGGAGACCGGCCGCACCCACCAGGTGCGCGTCCACATGACTTCGATCGGCCATCCCCTGCTCGGCGACCCGGCCTATGGGCGGATCGGAAAGACGCATCGGGAGTTATTGAAAAAGCTTGGTTTTGCGCGGCAGGCCTTGCATGCGGCCGAGCTCGGCTTCGTCCATCCGGCGACGGGTGAGAAACTGTCGTTCAAAAGCGACGTTCCGTCCGATATGCAGGAACTGTTAAGCGCGCTCGCGCTATGAGCATTGAGGGCCGGCAAGACCAAAAAGAGCTGGAACCAGGGAGTGAGCAGGAACGATGGCTAGCGGCAAGAATCTCGCGACGATTCCCGCCTTGGGCGGCGAGGCGGGCCTCAACCGCTATCTCGCCGAGATCAAGAAATTCCCGATCCTCTCGCCCGAAGAGGAATATATGCTGGCCAAGCGCTGGACCGAGCATCAGGACACCGATGCCGCGGCCAAGCTGGTCAACTCGCACCTTCGCCTCGTCGCCAAGATCGCCATGGGATATCGCGGCTACGGCCTGCCGGTCGCCGAGCTCATTTCCGAGGGCAATATCGGCCTGATGCAGGGCGTGAAGAAGTTCGAGCCCGAGCGCGGCTTCCGCCTGGCCACCTACGCCATGTGGTGGATTCGGGCCTCGATCCAGGAATTCATCCTGCGCTCGTGGAGCCTGGTGAAGATGGGGACGACGGCGGCGCAGAAGAAGCTCTTCTTCAACCTCCGCCGGATGAAGAACCAGATCGAGGCGTTCGAGGACGGCGATCTGAAGCCCGAGGACGTGACCCATATCGCGACCAAGCTCGGCGTCACCGAGGACGAGGTCGTCTCGATGAACCGCCGGATGGCGATGGGCGGCGACACGTCGCTCAACGTGCCGCTGCGCGAGGAAGGCGACGGCCAGTGGCAGGACTGGCTGGTCGATACCGATCCGCTCCAGGACGAGCGCGTCGCCGACGCCGAGGAGAGCCGGGTGCGCCACGAGCTGCTCGTCGAGGCGATGGAGGCGCTGAACGATCGCGAGAAGCATATCCTGACCGAGCGGCGCCTGACCGACGAGCCCAAGACGCTCGAGGAATTGAGCCAGGTCTATGACGTAAGCCGCGAGCGCATCCGCCAGATCGAGGTTCGCGCCTTCGAGAAGCTGCAGAAGGCGCTGATGGGCCTCGCGGGCGAGCGGCGGCTGCTTCCGGCGAGCTGAACGTAGTCCCGGCGAAGGCCGGGACCCCAGGGAGACCCGCCGTGACTTCTTGTCCTGGGATCCCGGCCTTAGCCGGGATGACGAGCCCCTGCCCCGCCGCTCGCGCCCCATGCCGCGTGTAAGGGCCCGCAAGCGCGGAGCGCTGGAGCGCGCGCTCGGCTGGATCGTCAAGGGGGTCTTCCTCTTCGTCCTGATGAGCGTCCTGTGGGTGTTGCTCTACCGCTTCGTGAATCCGCCGATCACGCTCACCATGCTGGGCGACCGGCTTGGCGGCCGCAACCTGACGCGCGAATGGATGCCGCTGGCACGGATAGACCGCGACATGGTGCGCGCCGCGATCGCCGCGGAGGACAGCAAGTTCTGCGCGCACTGGGGCTTCGACCAGGACGCGATCGCCGCGGCGATGCGCAGGAACGCGCGCGGCGGCTCCATCATCCGCGGCGGCTCGACGATCAGCCAGCAGACGGCGAAGAACGCCTTCCTGTGGCAAGGGGGCGGCTATTTCCGCAAAGGGCTCGAGGCCTGGTTCACGCTGCTGATCGAGAATATGTGGGGCAAGAGGCGGATCATGGAGGTCTATCTCAACCTCGCCGAGACGGGGATCGGGACCTATGGCGTCAATGCCGGCGCCCGGCGTTATTTCAACCATGACGCCGGCACCCTGACCAGCGTCGAGGCGGCCCGGATCGCGGCGATCCTGCCTCTCCCGAAAAAACGGGGAGCGCTGGCCCCGCGCGGCTTCACCCGGCGCTACGGCAATGCCATCGCGGCGCGGATCGGCGTGGTCGCGCGGGAGGGGCTCGACCGCTGCGTCTACGGCGGCGTCGCCGCTCCGGCGGAGCCCATTCCGGCTCCGGTCAGGACACGCAAGGCGGCGCCCCGGCCCCGGCCGGGCGCGCTGCCCGGCGAGGAATATGAGAAAGCCGCGCCACCTGCCTTGCCCGGGGGCCCGCCGCCGCCCGAGCCCGAGCCTCAGCCCGAACCCGCGCCGGACACGAACCGAGCGCTCTAGAAGGGCAGCTTGAAGCCCGGCGGCAGGGGCAGGCCGGACGTCATTTTCTGCATCTCCGCATTGGCGACCTGATCCGCCTTGGCGCGCGCGTCGTTGATCGCGGCGGCGACCAGATCCTCGACCATCTGCTTCTCCGACGGCTGGAGCAGGCTCTCGTCGATATCGACGCCGATGATCCGGCCCTTCGCGCTGGCGCGGATCCGGACAAGGCCGCCGCCGGAAATCCCCTCGACCTCGATCCGATCCAGCCCTTCCTGCGCCTTCATGAGCTCGGCCTGGGCGTTCTGGGCCATCTTCATCAGCTCTTCGATATCGGGCATCAGGCGCTCCGCTGTTCGTCGTGAGTGAAAGAGGTGAGCTCGGCGCCCGGAAAGGCTTCGAAAGCCGCGGCGACGAAAGGATCCCGGAGAACTCTCTCGCGGTCTGCGGATTCAGAGGCCGCGCGCCGCTCGGCGAGGCTGGGCTCGGCCGGGCCCTCGGCGAGAGCGACGTGCCACTTCTGCCCGAAAAGCGCGTCGGTCGCGTCCCTGACGGCGCGCAGGAAGGCGTCGACGTCCTTCACCGCGCGAAGATTGCCGCTTTTTCCCGCGGGCTGAAGCAGCAGCTGCGGCGGGCCGTAGCCGACGAGGCGAAAATTCTCGCGCAATTCGTGAGCCAATATGCGCTTGCCGCGGCTCTCGATCAGCTCGGTAAAGGCTTCGAACGAGGCAGGCGGCTCGAGCTTGCCGTCCTGTCTTCCCCCGGCGCCCGGCGCTGCCGGGCCGACCCCCGGGGCTTGACCGCCGGCGAGCCGCTCGACGAGCGCTCCCGGATCGGGGATTTCCGCCGCGTGGATGACGCGCAGGAGCGCCATCTCGGCGGCTTCGTAGGGTGTGGGCGCGGCATGAACCTCGGCCAGGCCCTTCAGGAGCAGCTGCCAGAGCCGATGCACGGCGGGATAGGAAAGCCGGCTCGCCCAGTCGGCATAGGCCTCGCGCTCCTCGACCGACTGCGCCGGGTCGTCGGCCGCCGCCACCTTGGCCCGGGTGATGCCGTGAACGCTTTCGAGCAGGCCGCGCAGCACGGCGGCCGGCTCGACGCCAAGATCATATTGCTCGCGCAGCGCGGCGAGCGCGCCCGGTGCATCGCCCCCCAGAAGGACTCCGAGCAGGCGCCGGACCGCCCCGCGGTCGGAGAGGCCGAGCATGTTTCGGACCTGCTCGGCGGTCACGGCGCCGCTGCCGTGGGCGATCACCTGGTCGAGGATCGAAAGCCCGTCGCGGGCCGAGCCCTCGGCCGCCCGCGCGATCAGCGCCAGGGCCTCGGCCTCGACCTCGACCCCCTCCTTCTCAGCCACCGCGCCGAAATGCGCGGCGAGGGCCTCGGCCGGGATGCGCCTGAGGTCGAAGCGCTGGCACCGCGACAGGACCGTCACCGGTACCTTGTTGACCTCGGTGGTCGCGAACAGAAACTTAACGTGTGGAGGAGGTTCCTCGAGGGTCTTCAGAAGCGCGTTGAACGCGTTCTTCGACAGCATGTGGACCTCGTCGACGATATAGACCTTGTAGCGCGCCGACACGGCCGAATAGCGCACGGCCTCGATGATCTCGCGGACGTCGTCGACGCCGGTGTGGCTGGC
>DATAIU010000114.1:0-20058 GCA_036262495.1 Allosphingosinicella sp. | reverse complement strand
GTCTCGTAGAGGCGCGAGGCCATGGCGCGGCCGGTGAAGATCTTGCCCATCGCCTTCACCCAGCCGACCGGGCCGCCGCCCAGCCGGCCGGCGGGAAGAACGTGGACCTGGACGCGATCGAAGAGACCGGGGATGCGAGCGCCGCGATCGTCGGTGACGAGCGCGACCCGGTGCCCTCGCCGCATCAGCTCCTCGGCGAGCGCGTGGGCGGGGATCATGTGCCCGCCGGTCCCGCCCGCGGCGAGGACGTAGTGGCGCGACATCATCGCCCGCTCCACCGGACGACGTAGGGCGAGCGGTGGAGATACGGATTGCGGCGGGTGAAGGCGAGCAGCAGGCCCATGCCGATCGACAGCGCGACCATCGAAGAGCCGCCATAGGAGATGAAGGGCAAAGTCATGCCCTTGGACGGCGCGATCTGGACGTTGACGGCCATGTTGATCAGCGCCTGGAGGCCGAACTGGCAGACGAGGCCGGCGGCGGCGAGGACGACGAACTTGTCGTCCTCGTGGAGCAGGCGGATCAGGACGCGGGCGACGATCACCAGGTAGATGATCGCGATGGCGAGGCAGGCGATTATGCCGAATTCCTCGCCGATCACCGAGAAGATGTAGTCGGTATGCGGCTCGGGAAGCTGGAACTTGCGGGTGCCGGCGCCCGGCCCGGCTCCGAACAGGCCGCCCGCGGTCAGCGTCCGCAGCGCCGAATCCGTCTGGTAGGTGTCGCCATGCTCGAAGAGGAAGCCGTCGATCCGCATGTGCGCTACGGGATAGAAGAAATAGGCAAGCACGATCGCGACCAGGGCGCCGACGCCGAGGATGGCGAGGAAGCGCAGCGGCGCGCCGGAGAGCGTCAGAAGCATGACCCAGGCGGTGGCGAAGATGATCGTCTCGCCGAAATTGGGCTGCTGCATCAGAAGCAGGGCGATGAGGCCGGTGACGATTCCGGAGAGCGGCACGACCGGAAGGGTCGCGTCCTGTTCCTTCAGCGACAGCATCCAGGCGATCGAGACGATGTAGAGCGGCTTGAGGAATTCGGACGGTTGGAACTGCGCGAAGCCGACGCCGAGCCAGCGCTTTGCGCCGTTCACCTCGACGCCGAAGATCGGCACGAGGAAGAGGAGCGCGGTGAAGAAGAGGGCGCCCACCAGGCACCAGCGCCGCGCCTTCTGTCGCGGAAGCATCGAGACGCCGATCATGACCGGCAGGGCGACCATGATCCAGACCAGCTGCCGGTAGAAATAATGGAGCGGAGTGAAGGTGACCGCGGCGCCGGAATAACGCTGGCCGGCCGCCGGCGAGGCCGCCGCGACCGCGATCAGCCCGATCGCGATCAGCACCGCGACGAAGAACAGGAGAACGCGGTCGATCTCCCAGAACCATCTTCCGGCCGCGCTCCGGTCGGACCGGCCGAGCCGGTTCGCGCTTTTGCTGCGAATTTGCGCAACTACGCCCATTTACAAAGCCTCCACCGCGGCGCGGAAGGCTTCGCCCCGCGCTTCGTAATCCCGGAACTGGTCGAACGAGGCGCAGGCCGGCGAGAGCAGCACCACCTCGCCCGGCCGGGCCCGCTGCGCCGCCTCGTTGACCGCCGAAAACAGCATCTCACACTCGCTCACCGGCACTCTGGGCCGAAGCAGCTTCGCGAACATCGGCCCGGCCTCCCCGATCGTATAGGCGCCGCGGACATGGTCGAGATAGGGCTCGCACGCGTCGAGATCGTCCGATTTCGGGAGTCCGCCCAGGATCCAGTGGACCGCGTCGAAGGCGGCCAGCGCCGGGGCGGCGGAGGTCGGATTGGTCGCCTTGCTGTCGTTGACGAAGAGCACGCCGTTCTTTTCGGCGACCCGCTCCATCCGGTGCGGCAGGCCGGGATAGGTGGCGAGCGCCGCCGCGATGACCTCGTCCGAAATACCGAGCGCGCGCCCGACCGCGACCGCCGCGGCGACGTTCTGCGCGTTGTGAGGCCCCTGCAGCGCGGGCCAGCGCGACTGGTCCTTGACCTGAGTCGAGGACACGAGGACCTTGCGCCCCGTGAGCTGGCCCGCGACCGCGCGGGTGAAATCGTCCTCGGCCGCGATCACCGCGACGTTCCCGGGAGACTGCATGGCGAAAAGGCGCGCCTTCGAAGCGGCATAATCCTCGACACCGTCATAACGGTCGAGATGGTCGGGCGTGAGGTTGAGCAGCACGGCGACGTCGCAATCGAGGCTGCGCGTGAGATCGATCTGGTAGGAGGAGAGCTCGAGGACATAGACGCCCCCTTCGGGCAGCGCCTGCTGGCCGAGGATCGGATAGCCGATATTGCCGGCCATCGTCGCGGGCAGGCCCGCCGACCGGACTATATGGTGGACGAGCGCCGTCGTGGTCGACTTGCCGTTGGTGCCGGTGATGCCGACCACCTTGTGCGCCGGCAGGCTTGGCCGGGCCTGTGCGAACAGCTCGATGTCGCCGATCAGCGGGACCCCGGCCTCCCTCGCCCGCTCGGCGATCGGGTGGCGGTTGAGCGGGACGCCCGGCGATACGACGATGCCGTCGAATCCGTAGAGGGCCGTAGTCAGCGGATCGGCGAGGCTGATCGCGCCTTCCTGACGCACCTTCGCGCGCGCCTCCTCGTTCTGGTCCCAGGCGGTGACCTCGGCCCCGCTCGCGACCAGCGCCTCGAGGGTCGCCAGGCCGGAGCGCGCCAGCCCGTACACGGCGTATTTCTTCCCGGCGAAGAGAGGCGAGACGATCATCTCAGCTTCAACGTCGAAAGGCCGGCGAGGGCGAGGACGAAGGCGATGATCCAGAAGCGGATGACGACGGTCGGCTCCGACCAGCCCATCTGCTCGAAATGGTGGTGGATGGGCGCCATCTTGAAGACGCGCTTGCCGGTCCTCTTGTAGAAGAAGACCTGGATGATGACGCTCATCGCCTCGACGACGAAGAGTCCGCCGATGATTCCGAGGACGATCTCGTGCTGGGTCGCCACCGCGATCGAGCCGAGCGCCCCGCCGAGGGCGAGTGCGCCGGTATCGCCCATGAAGACGGCCGCGGGAGGGGCGTTGAACCAGAGGAAGGCCAGGCCGGCCCCGACGATCGCCGAGCAGAGCACCGTGAGATTGCCCACCCCGGCGACGTAGGGAATGCCGAGATACGTCGCGAACTTCGCATTGCCGACGAGATAGGCGATGACGAGGAAGGCGAGGCTGGCGATGATGACCGGCATCGAGGCGAGCCCGTCCAGGCCGTCCGTGAGGTTCACCGCGTTGCCGAAGGCGACGATCACGAATGCGCCAAAAAAGGGATAGAGGAAGCCGAGGTCGACGACCGGCCCCTTGTAGAAGGGGATGTAGAGCTCGGTGCCCGCCCCCCAGGTGATGATCGTGCAACCTATCCCCGCGATGAGGAATTCGGCGAGGAGGCGGACGCGGCCCGATATCCCCTTGTGGTGGCGCTTCGTCACCTTGTCGTAATCGTCGAGCAAGCCGATCGCGCCGAAGCCGACCGTGATGAACAGGCACGCCCAGAGATAGGTGTTGGAGAAGTCCATCCAGAGCAGCATCGAGACGGTGAGCGAGGTGAGGATCATCAGCCCGCCCATGGTCGGCGTTCCGCGCTTGGCGAGGTGGGTCTGGGGCCCGTCGATGCGGATCGGCTGGCCGTGACCCTGCCGGACGCGCAGCCAGCCGATGAAACGCGGTCCGATCAGCAGGCCGATGACGAGCGCGGTGAAGGTCGCGGCGCCCGCTCTGAAAGTTATGTAGCGGAAGAGGTTGAGCGGTCCCGGGAAGCCCAGCTGCTCGGTAATCCAGAGGAACATCAGCTTTTCCCGCCCGCCAGCGCCTCGACGAGGGCGGCGAGACCGATCGAGTTGGAGCCTTTGACGAGGATCGCGTCCCCCGGCCGGATCCGACGCCTCGCCAGCTCGATCGCCGCCGCCGTGTCGGGCACATGCGCCATTTCAAGAGAGTCGCCAAGCGCTTTCGCCAGCGGCGCCATCTCTTCGCCGACGAGAATCGCGACCTCGACGCCCGCCTCGCGAACCGGCGCCTCGAGCGCGGCGTGGAACTCCTCCGAAAGCGCGCCGAGCTCCTTCATTCCGCCCAGCACGGCGACGCGCCGTCCGGCACTGGGAAGGCGGCCGAAGGTTGCCAGCGTCGCCGCCATAGACGCGGGGTTGGCGTTGTAGCTTTCGTCGATCAGCAGCGCCTCGCCGCCGCCGGGCGCCTCGATCCGGCGCCTCTCGCCGCGCCCCTTGAGGCCCGGCATGTCCGCAAGCGCCAGCCCCGCGGCAGCGAGATCGCCGCCCATCGCTTCCACCGCCCCGAGCACCGCCAGCGCGTTCGACACCCAATGGTCGCCCGGTTGCGAGATGTTGAAGGTGATTTCGGCTGCCGGGAGGATCGCCGTGACGACCGACCCGCCCGCCGCGGTCGGGACGACGTCGCGGGCGCGAAGGTCCGCGCCGTCGCCGAGGCCGAAGGTGAGTATCGTCGCCGCATGCGGCCGCGCGGCGGCGATCAGCCGGTCGCGGTGCGGGCTGTCGAAGGGAATGAGCGCCGTACCGCCTTCCTCCAGGCCCTGGAAAATCTCGCTTTTGGCGTCGGCTATCGCTTCCTCGCTGTCGAAGAACTCGCGGTGCGCCGAGAAGACCGAGGTGACGATGGCGACGTGTGGGCGGACGTTCCGGGTGAGAGCGGCCAGCTCCCCGGCATGGTTCATCCCCATCTCGAACACGGCGAAGCGGGTCTCGCGCGGCATCCGCGAAAGGGAGAGGGGCACGCCGGTATGGTTGTTGTAGCTCTTGAGCGAGCGATGGGCCTCGCCGGGCGCCGAGCGCTCGAGGGCGGCGAAGAGCGCCTCCTTGGTCCCGGTCTTGCCGGCCGAGCCCGTGACGCCGCAAATCCGCGCCGTCGACCGGGCCCGGGAGGCGTTCGCCAAGGCGTTGAGCGCATCGAAGGTGTCGGCGACCCGGACATGGGGCCGGTCGACCTCGGCGGCGACCAGCGCCCCGGCGGCGCCCGCGTCGAAAGCCTGGTCGAGGAAATGGTGGCCATCGGTCGTCTCGCCCGTCAGCGCGATGAAGAGATGGCCGGGCTCGACTTCTCGCGAATCGAAAGTGACCCCCGTCGCCTCGAACTCGCCCTGCGCGGTCCCTCCCGTGGCCGCCGCGATCTCGTCGGAGGTCCAGAGCGCGCTCATGCCGCGCACTCACGGGCCACCTGAACGTCGTCGAATGGAAGGACCGCGTCGCCGACGATCTGCCCCTGCTCGTGCCCCTTTCCGGCGAGTAGAAGGAGATCGTCCGGCCCCGCTTCGGCGACGGCTGCCGCGATCGCCTCGCGGCGGCCCGGCACCTCGACCGCGTCGCGCGCGCCGGCGAGAATGCCGCGGCGGATCGCGGCGGAATCCTCGCTGCGCGGATTGTCGTCCGTGACGATGACCAGGTCCGCGAGGCGGGCGGCGACTTCGCCCATCTCGGCGCGCTTGCCGACGTCGCGGTCGCCGCCCGCGCCGAAGAGGATGATCAGGCGGCCGCGGGCATGGGGCCTCAGCGCGGCGATCGCCGCCTCGATCGCATCGGGCGTATGGGCATAGTCGACATAGACCGGAGCCCCCGCCCGGGTGATCACGGCGCGCTCGAGACGGCCCCGGACCGGCTGCAGGCGCGAGACGTGGCCGAGAGTCTCTTCAAGCTCGCCGCCCGTCGCGAGGACGAGGCCCGCCGCGGTGAGGACGTTGGCGGCCTGATAGGCCCCGATCAGCGGCAGGTTCAGCTTGTGCGTCCGCCCCTCCGCCTCGATCTCGAGCCGCTGGCCGAGCTGGGTGAGCTCGCGGCCGGCGAGCTTGAGCGTGTCCCCCTTCGTCCCCACGGTGATGAGTCGAAGCCCGCGTTCCTCGCAGCGCCGCACCACCTCGGGCGATTTCGCGTCGTCGGCCCAGACCACGGCCGTGCCGTCCGGCTCGACGACTTCGGAGAAGAGCCGCATCTTCGCCTCGAAATAGGCCTCCATCGTGCCGTGATAGTCGAGATGGTCTCGGCTGAAGTTGGTGAAGGCGGCCGCCTGCACCGGCAGGCCTTCGGTCCGGTATTGCGCGAGGCCGTGGCTCGAGGCCTCGAAGGCGGCATGGGTGACGCCCTCGCGCGCAAGCCCCGCCATGTTGGACAGGAAGGTCACCACGTCCGGCGTGGTGAGGCCGGTGATCGTGCGGTCGTCCGCCGTGGTGACGCCGAGCGTGCCGATCGACGCGGCGTGATGCCCGGCCATGCGCCAGAGCTGTCGGGTCAGCTCGACGTTCGAGGTCTTGCCGTTTGTGCCGGTCACCGCGACGACGGTCCGGGGGAAAGGCGCGAAGAATCTGGCGGCGAGTCGGGCGAATTCGCGCCGGGGCTCCTCGGCCGCGACGTGCTCCGCCCCGTCCACCCGAACGTCGGGCCGGGCGACCACCGCCACCGCCCCCGCGTCGACGGCGGCCGGGATGAAATCCTCGCCGTTGAAAACGGTGCCCCGGAAGGCGCCGAAGACAGTCCCCGGGGCGACCTTGCGATGATCTATGGCGAAGCCGGTGACGGGGGCGTCAGCGCCGCCGCCGATCAGCGCGCCGAGCCGCATCAGTGCCTCGAATCGCCGATCAGCGGCAGCAGCTCCGAAACGTCGATGTCGCGGCGGGCGTCGGGCATCACGCCGAGCAGCGGCCCGACGCGGGAGATCAGGCGGGAAACGACCGGCGCGGCGACCCAGGCGGCCGAGGTGTAGCCAAAGGTGTCGGCCGTCGCCTTGGGCGCGTCGAGCATGGCGATGACGACGTAGCGCGGGTCGTCCATCGGGAAGGCGGCGGCGAAGGTCGAGACGTTGACCTTCTTCGAATAGCCGCCGTCCATCGGTTTCTCCGCCGTGCCGGTCTTGCCGCCGACGCGGTAGCCGATCGCGTCGCCGCGTTTGCCGGTGCCCTCGAGGACGACCAGGCGGAGGAGCTGGCGGATGCGAAGGCTCGTCGCCTCGGAAAAGACGCGGCGGCCGGGCGCCGGGGGGCCGCCGTGGATCAGAGTCGCCGGGCGGAAGATGCCGCCGTTGACGAGCGCGGCATAGGCCGTGGCGAGGTGGAGCGGAGTGATCGCGACGCCGTGGCCGAAACCGCTCGTCATCACCGTGGCGCGGCCCCAGTCGCGCGGCCACAAGGTCCGGCTGCGCTGGTCGAGCTCGATCTGGGCCGGCTTGTCGAAGCCGAGCGCGCGGAAGGCGGCCTGCATCCGCTCCGCGCCCATTTCCTCGGAAATGCGCGCCGTGACGATGTTCGACGAGTGAACCAAGGTCTCGGGGATGTTGAGCGGACGGTTCTGCGGATGGTCGTCCTTGATCTTGAAGCGGCCGATCGCGATCGGCGCCGTCGCATTGTAGCGTTCGGTCATCGACGTAATGACGCCAGCGTCCATCGCCGCGGCCATGGTCAGCGGCTTGAACGTGGAGCCGAGCTCGTAGACGCCCATCGTCGCGCGGTTGAACAGCGAGTTGGCGTC
The DNA here is from genome assembly GCA_036262495.1 of Allosphingosinicella sp. Lineage (GTDB taxonomy): Bacteria > Pseudomonadota > Alphaproteobacteria > Sphingomonadales > Sphingomonadaceae > Allosphingosinicella. Next base: position 12,555 of record DATAIU010000114.1, on the reverse strand, counting down.
GGAATGGCCGGCCGCGTTGGGGTTGAAGGTCGGCAGCGACGCCATGGCGATGACTTCGCCGGTGCGGACGTCGAGGACGATCCCCGTGGCGCCGGCCGCGCTGTGCTTGGTGACGGCGGCGCTCAGCTCCGCCTCCATCGCGGCCTGGACCCGGCTGTCGATGGAAAGGCTGACCGGCTCCGCCCGGGCGGCGGGGTCGCTGAGCCGGTCCTCGAGCACCCGCTCCATGCCGGTCACTCCGCGGCCGTCGAAATCGGTCCAGCCGAGGATGTGGCTGGCGAGCGCAGTCTGCGGATAGAGCCGCTCCGGCTCGCGGTCGAAGACGATCGCCGGCTCGCCGAGGCCGTTCACGGCCGACACCAGCTCCGGAACTGCGCGGCGGCTGAGGTAGATGAAGCTCTTACCCGAAGTGAGCATCGCCTTGTATTCGGAAGCGTCGTGCTCGGGCATCAGCGCGGCGAGCTTGATCGCCAGCTCGTCCGGGTTGCCGAGCAGACGGTTCGGGTGGACGCCGATCGACCAGGCGTCGATGGTGCGCGCGAGCGGGACGCCGTTGCGGTCGACGATGTCGCCGCGCGGCGGCGCGAGCGGGTTGCCGATCTGCGAGGCGCCCGAATGGTCGGTGAAGAGCTGGAGGTAGAGAAGCCGGCCGGCGATCAGCGCCGTGACGCCGGCGAAGACGAGCATCACCAGCATCAGTCTCTGGTAAGTGAGCGAAAGCCCGCGCGGACGCTCGCCCGTGCCGCCGAACTGCCCGGGATGGATCGCCGCCGTCGCCATCAGCGGCCGCCGCCGCCTTTGCCGCCCTCGCGCGCCGCCGCCGCCTCGATCGCGGCGCCGAGCTTGCCGATGCGCGGACGCGCCGGCGCGGAAGCTCCCGGCTTCGGCTTCACGGGATCGGCCTGCGCAAGCCGCACCGCCGGCTTCGCCTTGGCCGGCGCGGGAGATTCGGTCGCGGCGGCCTTGGCGGGAGTCCGCTTCTTCGCGGTATCGGTTGTCACGGGCGGTTTGGCCGTCGCGGCCGGCATGAAGCTGGCCTGACGAAGGAGGGGCGCCGGCTGCGGCGGCCGCGAAGCGACCGCGGCCACGACCACGGGCGCCGAAGCGGCGGCGGGCGCCGGCTTCGCCGCGGCCGCACCGGTCGCCGAAGCCATATGCACTTCGGCGCTGCGCTCGGCGACGGTCGGCTCGGGGCGGTCGAGGCGCGCCAGCGTGTAGGCGTCCTTCATATATTGGGCCGAGGTCGGCGCCGAGAGCGCGAGCACCTCGCTGTTCCACTGCTCGAGCTGAGTCATCCGGCCGCGCGTGCCGAGCTCGGTCTGGAGCGAGCGAATGTCGCGCTTGGCGGCGAGGATCTGCTCTTCGACGCCCAGGAGGTCGTTGCGCTCGGTCGCGACGCGGAGCGACACCATGTAGCAGCCGAGCGCGGCGCCGCCGACGGTGGCGGCCCAGATGACGGACTTGAATCCCCTGGCGATCATGCGGGCATCCCTTCCCTATGGGTCCATGGAGAAGCGTGGGTGCGTAGCGCGACGCGCAGCGTCGCCGAGCGGGCGCGCGGGTTGTGTGCGGTCTCTTCTTCGCCGGCCCTGACGGGGCGGGCGACGCCCTCGAAGCTGGCAGGCGCCCCGGCGGCGCGCTGGGGGAGATGGCGCGAGCCGCCGGGGACGCCGCCGCTGCGCTCCTTGAGGAAGCGCTTCACGACACGGTCTTCGAGGCTGTGAAAGGTGACGACGGCGAGCCGGCCGCCGGGCGTCAGGACCTGCTCCGCCGCCTCCAGCCCGCCTTCGAGCTCCTGCAGCTCCTCGTTGAGGTGGATGCGGATCGCCTGGAAGGTGCGCGTGGCGGGATCCTTCTTCATGCCCGCGTGCCAGCCGAGCGCGCGGCGGACGATCTCGGCGAGCTGGCCGGTCCGCCCGACCGGCCGGGCCGCGACGATGGCGCGGGCGATGCGCCGTGACTTCGGCTCCTCGCCGTAGCGCCAGAGCACGTCGGCTATCTCTTCCTCCGGGGCGTTGTTGAGGAAATCGGCGGCGGTGTCGCCTTCGCGGCTCATCCGCATGTCGAGGGGCCCGTCGCCCTGGAAGGAGAAGCCGCGCTCGGCCCGGTCGAGCTGCATCGAGGACACGCCGATGTCGAGGGTGACTCCGTCGACCGCCTCGACGCCGCGGTCGGCAAGCGCCTGACGCATCCGGGAGAAACGCTCCGGAACCAGCGTCAGGCGCCCCCCGCTCGAAGCCGCCAGCGCCGCGCCTGCTTGTATCGCATCGGGATCGCGATCGAAGGCGTAGACGCGGGCGGCTCCTTTTTCGAGAATGGCTTTGGTATAGCCGCCGGCGCCGAACGTGCCGTCGACATGGGTCTCGCCGGGGGCGACGGCGAGCGCGGCGATCACCTCGTCGAGCAGGACGGGGACGTGCGGGGCGGGCACGGTCTCGGTCGCGGCGCTCACCGGGCGATCCCCTTTTCCTCGAGACGCCAGGCGGCGATCTCCTTGAGGTCGCGGTCGCCCTCGGAGAGGGCGGTGCGGGGGTTCCAGATTTCGACGATGCCGCCGACGCCGACGAACAAAGCGAGGTCTTCGATCCCTCCCTTGCGGCGCATCATCGGGGGCAGGATGATGCGGCCGCTGGTGTCGTAGGGGACTTCCTCGGTCATGCCGAACAGGCGGCGGGCGCGGGCATAATGTTCGTCGAGCGTCCCGCCGCGATCCTCGTCGGCGAGGCGGCGGCGTTCCATCTCGTTGTAGAGGTTGCGCGCATAGCCGCGGCCGTAGGCGGTCAGGCAGGGCGCGACCTCGTGGGCGCCGATGACGATGGCGCGGGCGTCGGAGCGCCGCTCGATGACGGAACGGACGAAGGCGGGAACGGAAAGACGCCCCTTGGCGTCAACCCCGTTGAGCGCGCTCCCCTGGAAGAAGTCGTCGACCTCCACCGCCCCTGTCCGCTCCTATACACGGACCTTCCCCGTTCGCGGACGCGCCAAGGCGTCCGCGTGACTCGTCGGTCAGCCGAGAAAGTGCCCCGAAAATCAGAAGGCGGTGGATAACATCCAAGTGCGCGGGATGGAAGGGGATTTCATGCCATTTTTAGGGATTTTATGCCTAAAGAGGCATTTTTATGGTTTGTTCCACACGAAGTTATCTTCTTGTTCTGGCCGCCCGCCCTGTGGATAAATCTGTGATTAGGCCTTCGCACGGCGGCGGAGCAAGAGGCCTGCCGATATCGCGGCGATCGGCACCAGCAGAGCGAGCGCAAGGCCTTGCACCGGTGTCCGCCCCGGCCGAGCCCAGGCGACGGCGCGCTCCGTCCGCTCTCGGCGGAGGCCGAGCAGCGCGTCGATCCGCTCGGCGATGAACAGCGGGTTGTCCGACGTCCGCTGGTGCGCCTCGCTTCCGGCGGGGGCCCAGAGATCGTCGCGCATGAGATCCGCGTCCGCGATCAGGAATGCCTCGCCGCGCCCGAGACGGCATCGCGCCATAGCGGCGCCGAAGAAGACGGTGCAGGCGCCGGTCGATCGGAACCGGCCGTAGCGCTCGAGCACAAGCCGGCGCTCGTTCCACCAGCCGGGATGCGGCCCCTGGGCGCGCGAGACCTCCAGCGACAGGCCCCAGTGATCGAGCAGCGGCGTGAGGAGCGTGAAGGGCGGCGGACGGCGGATGTCGCCGAGGGGAAGGTCCGAGGGCCAGCGCAGATCCGGGTCGGTGAGGATCAGCGCTCGGCCCCCACCACGGATCCAGGCGTCGAGCGCGGCCAGCTCCGAGGGCGCGAGGCGCTGCGGCTGGGCCAGGAACAGGACCGGCGCCCTCGCCAGCGTTATCGGCTCGATCGTGTCGACGGGCACGAAGTCGAACTCGCGGGTCAGCGTCCGATACGCCGCCGCCGGCCGTGAGGCGGGATCGAACGCTCCGCCTTCGCCCCAGACAAGCGGGAGCCCGCTCATCAGAGCCACCCTCGGCCGAATCGCCGCGGGAGCGGAGGCGGGCCCGAGGACGATGGATTCGTACGGCCTCAGCACGCCCGGCACGAGAAGCAAACCCGCCGCCATGGCTCCCGCGGCCCACCGTGCAGCCTTCCCAAGCCGGCAGCCGAGCTGCACGATCAGGTCGGCGGCGAGCGCGATCAGGGCGCCCCCCGCCAGGCCCCGCCCGGCCTCGGCCCACGGGTCCCCGCTCCCCAGATAGGCGATAAGAAGCGTTTCCGAGACGGCGGCGATCGCGAGCAGGGCGACGTAGGCATGGACCCGCTCCGGCCACTGCAGGCGCGCGACGGCGAGCGCCGCGCCGACCAGAACCCACGGCCGCACCGCGAAGAAAAGCAGCGTCTCGGCGCGGCCCCAGCCCAGGAAACCGAGCGCCAGGGCGCCGATCAGCTCGGCCGCCGCTCCAGCGCCTGCGACGAGCAGCGCCCGCGACACCCTTCCGCGCTCAGCGCGTCTTGGCGGCGGGTCCGGCAGGCGCGGCGGCGTTATTGTCGTCGGCATTGCCCGGAGCGACGCCCAGCTCGGCCAGCGGTTCCTTGGGCTCCGCGGCGTTGAGCGCCGGGGCCGCTGCGGCGCCGTTCATCTGCGTCTCGATAAGGTTGGGCGTGATCGGCTCCTCGGCGCTCGGACTGGTGAAGACGGCGCCGAGCAGGACGAGGAGGAAAACGAAGGCGAGGCCGGTCAGGCCGATACGGACCCTTTGCACGCTTTCCTGTCTCTCCCGCGCGGTTGAAGCGTTTCGAAACAGTAACGTAACCGGATCGCCTTGTCGAACCCGCGTGCCGCGCTCCTGCGGGCCCTGCAGAAAAGCGCTTGACGGCCCGCTATGCGCTGGCGAAGTGGGCCGATGCGCAAATCCGCCCCCCCGATCGCCGCCGCCTCGCTCGCGGCCCTCCTCGCGCTCTCCGCCTGCAACAAGGGCTCGCATACGATCGTCGCCGACGACGACCCCCAGTCGGAGGCGCTGAAGAACGCGCCGGCCGTCGCGCCGCCGCCGATGATCCAGGCGAGCAAGACCTACCGCTGCAAGGACAACAGCCTGATCTACGTCGATTTCTACACCGACAACACGGCGCGCGTGCACACGGCCAAGGACGGTCCGGCGACGACCCTGACCGCCGAGGGCGGCAATCCGCCCTACAAGGCCGAAGGCTATTCGCTGAGCGGCAACGCGCCTCAGGTGACCTACGCGGCGCCGGGAAAGGGCAGCCAATCCTGCCACGTCTGATCGCTTAGACAAGCGCCCGGGCCGCCGCTAACAGGCGCGGGCATGAGCGAATCCATCAGCGCCGAGACCGTCGCCGCGCACGGGCTCTCGACCGAGGAATATGAGCGGGTCCTTCGCGCCCTCGGCCGCGAGCCGAACTCGACCGAGCTCGGCATCTTCTCGGTCATGTGGTCGGAGCATTGCTCCTACAAATCCTCTCGCGTCCACCTGAAGAAGCTGCCGACGACCGCGCCCTGGGTGATCTGCGGGCCCGGCGAGAATGCCGGAGTCATCGACATAGGCGACGGCCAGGCGGCCATCTTCAAGATGGAGAGCCACAACCATCCCTCCTACATCGAGCCGTACCAGGGCGCTGCGACCGGAGTCGGCGGCATATTGCGCGACGTCTTCACGATGGGCGCGCGGCCTGTCGCCAACCTCAACGCGCTGCGCTTCGGCCGCCCCGACCATCCCAGGATGCGCCACCTGATCGCCGGCGTCGTCGCCGGCATCGGCGGCTACGGCAATTGCGTCGGAGTGCCGACCGTCGGCGGCGAGGTGAACTTCCACGAGGCGTATGACGGCAACATCCTGGTCAACGCGATGACGGTCGGAGTCGCCGACCAGGACAGGATCTTCTATTCGGCCGCCGCCGGGGTCGGGAACCCCGTCGTCTACGTGGGCTCGAAGACGGGCCGCGACGGAATCCACGGCGCGACCATGGCCTCGGCCGACTTCTCCGAGGACAGCGAAGAGAAGCGGCCGACCGTCCAGGTCGGCGACCCGTTCACGGAGAAATTGCTGATCGAGGCCTGCCTCGAGCTGATGGCGTCGGACGCGATCGTCGCCATCCAGGACATGGGCGCGGCAGGCCTCACTTCGTCCTCGGTCGAGATGGCGTCGAAAGGCGGCGTCGGGCTTGAGCTCGACATGAACGCCGTCCCCTGCCGCGAGGACGGGATGACGCCCTACGAGATGATGCTCTCGGAGAGCCAGGAGCGGATGCTGATGGTCCTGAAGCCCGGCCGCGAGGCCGAGGCCGAGGCGATCTTCCGCAAGTGGGAGCTCGACTTCGCCGTGATCGGCCGGGTCACCGACACCGGCCGCCTGGTGCTGAAGTGGAACGGCGAGACCGCCGCGGACATCCCGCTCGGCCCCCTCGCCGACGATGCGCCCTGCTACGACCGTCCCTGGGTGGCGACGCCCGCGCCCCCGCCGCTGGCCGACGTCCCGCCGAGCACCGACGTCCCCGGCGACCTGCTGAGGCTGATGGCCTCGCCCGATCTCGCCAGCCGGCGCTGGATCTGGGAGCAGTACGACCAGATGGTCGGCGCAGACACGGTCCAGCGGCCCGGCGGCGACGTCGCTCTGGTGCGAGTCCACGGTACCGACAAGGCGCTCGCCATCGCCACCGACTGCACGCCGCGTTACTGCTTCGCCGACCCGCGCGAGGGCGGCAGGCAGGCGATCGCCGAGACTTGGCGCAACCTGTGCGCCGTCGGGGCGACGCCGCTCGGCGCGACCGACTGCCTCAATTTCGGCAACCCGCAGCGGCCCGAGATCATGGGCCAGCTGGTCGGCTGCATCGAGGGCATGGCCGAGGCCTGCCGCGCGCTGGACTTCCCGATCGTTTCGGGAAACGTCTCGCTGTACAACGAGACCAGGAGCGACGATGGCAGCGGCGGCGCGATACTCCCCACTCCGGCGATCGGCGGCGTCGGCCTGATCAAGGACTGGCGCAAAGCCGCCGGAATCGGTTTCAAGGGCTCGGGCGACGTCATCGTGGTGATCGGCGAGCGCGGCAATCATCTCGGCCAGTCCCTCTGGCTGCGCGAGATACATGGCCGCGAGGAGGGGCCGCCGCCGCCCGTCGACCTGGCCGCCGAACGTGCGGCGGGGGAGTTCGTCCGCGCCGCCATCGCCGGAGGAGCGATCACGGCCTGCCACGACGTCGCCGACGGCGGTCTCGCCGTCGCGATCGCCGAAATGGCCCTCGCCGGCAATATCGGCGCGCTCATCAACAAGCTGAGGCCCGGCCGCACCGCCGACCTCTTCGCCGAAGACCAGGGCCTCTACGTCGCCACGCTGTGCGACGATTGCCTGCTCACCTTCCTTCGCCGCGCCCACGCCGCGGGAGTCGAGGTCGAGGCGATCGGCCGCACCTGCGGCAGCCGCCTCATCTTCGAGCTTCCCGAGGGCGACCATGCCCTGACGCTGGCCGAGCTTCGCGCCGCGCACGAGAGCTTCTTCCCGACGCTTATGGCGAACGAGCCGGCGCTCGCCTGACTAGGCCGCGAAGGGCCGCTGCCGTGATCTTTGTCACGACGCATTTCTATTGTAGGCTGTAGAATTATTTGCAGAGGCGTCCCCCTAGTTCCCACCTTCGACCGTGGAGCGGACAGTGGCCATAGTTTCGAGCACTCTGCCAAATCAGCAGGAAGAGTCCGAGGAAGCGAAAGAACGGGGGAGGTTTCAGGGGCAATTCGACAGCCTCCTGACCGTCCTCATCGTCTTCGGCCTCTTGGTCTCGATTTTATATGGGGCGTCTGCCGGCACCTGCCCTCCCGACCCCCAGCAATTGTCGTCGGGTGGCGGCGCCGTCGCCACTCAGGCCGCGGCGCCTCCGAGAGCGAGGTCGGGGACGCTCCCCGCTGCCGGCGCCGCAACGAAAGGCGGGGCCGCCGCGCCCGCGGCTCGCGCCGGCGCAAGTCCGCGCGCCGGCGTCATGCGGCCGCCCTGCGAGACCGGCGGAAGCGGTTTCGCGGGAGTGCTGCTTGCCCTCGTCATCGCCTTGGCGGCGCTCGCGCTGGGCGCCTTCATCGGCTTTCTTTTCGGCCTTCCCCGCACGCTGACCAGCAGCGAGGTCCGCGCCGCCCGGCTCGCCGCGGCCACCGCAACCGCGAATCCGCAGGGTGGCAGCGCTCCGGCCAATCCCGCCGTTGCGGCGCCTGGAGGGCCTGGCTCCGAGGTAAATACGAACCTCGAGAAAATCTCGGACTGGTTGACGACGATCATCGTCGGAGTCGGCCTGACCAAGCTGGAGGACATCCCCCGCGGGCTGGAAACCTTTGGGGATCGGGTCGCGCCCTATTTCGGCTATGGCGGAAAGATATTCGGGATCGGTGGAGGATTGTTCTTCCTCGTGGCCGGATTCTTCCTCGCCTATGTCGGGACGCGAGTGAAGCTCAGCCTGATCTTCGTCTGGAGCCAGCGGACCAACCAGGATCTGTTCGCAGTCTCGCCGCAGACCGTTCAGATCGCCGGCACCGCACCCCCGCTGCCGGACGTCGGATCGTCTGCGCCGAGCAACGAAAAGGTCAAGGAGGCCGATCGGGAGCTGCTTTCGAAAAACCGGAGCGACCTCAAGTCGCCGGACGAGATCGTGGCCTGGGCCAACGCCAAGGCGCGCGCGGGCGACTTCGCCTCGGCGCTCGCCGCCTACAAGGACGTGTTGAGCCAAGTGCCACCCACCGAAACGCTGCAGACCAATTATGCGACGGTCCTCGCTGCCTCCGGCGACACGGCCGGCGCCAACAACGTCGTCGCCACGATGACCACGAGCGGACTGAGCGCTGACGCGCAGCGCGAGGCTCGGCAGCGAATTGCCGCGGCCGCCCAAGCCGGCAAGGTCGCGGCGATGCGGGCGCGCCTGCAGGAGGGCCTGTACAAGCCTGCGCACGAGCGGGCCTATGAGGATTCTATCGCGGCCGGCGAGGAGCTGCTGAAGCTGGGCGATCCGGGCGATCCCTGGGCCTATGTCTGGCTGGCCTCCGCCTACGGCCAGCGCCACGCCGCTTTGTCGGCCAAGGCGGAAAAGACGCCCGAGGACGAGGCCCTGCTGGAGGCGAGCGCGGCCCGCGCCGTCGAATTGGTGGAGCAGGCGCTGGGGATCGAGCCCAAGCTCAAGCCTACGCTCCAAGGCCTGTACCACCCCGCTTATCGCGTCGGGAGCGACAACGACCTCGATTCGCTTCGCCCCAATGCGAGGCTCGACTCCCTCCTCCTTGACAAGCCGGCCGAACGGGAGACGGGCGGGGAGACACCGGCGGCGGATCCCGACAGTCCGACGCCGGCCGCAACGGCCATTGGAGCCGACGGGACCGAGGGCAAGACTTGACGGCAGGCTATTCGGGCACGCCGCTGGCGCGCAAGCTATCGCTGACCGACGGGATGCGAACCTGGTGGGACGGCCTTCCGGAGTCGGTCGCCGAGCGGATCGAGACGGAGGGCCTCCTTCTTCATCGGCTCGGTTCGCCGGAGTCGCCGATCGACGCGGCCCACATCTTCGTCACCCGCTACGCCGACATGGAAGCAAAGCTCGCGGCTCTCCGCCCCCTGCTCGCGCCGGCCGGCTTCATATGGGTGAGCTGGCCGAAAAAGGCGTCGAAGGTCCCGACCGACATAACGGAAGGCCGCATCCGCGACGCGATTCTTCCGGCCGGCGACCTCGTCGACGTGAAGGTGTGTGCGGTCGACGACATCTGGGCGGGACTCAAGCTGATGATTCGCCGGGAGCGGCGCTGAGGCTATTGCGAAGCACTCGCATTAGCGTTAGTAACCTCCAATGATCGTCTGCGTCTGCAACGCGATTCGCGAATCGGAGGTCCGGGAAGCCGCGCGCAACGGCGCCGCCTGCCCGTCCAGCGCCTATCGCGCCGTCGGCCGCACGCCGCGCTGCGGACAATGCTTCCCCTTCGCGCGCGAGCTCATCGCCGCCGAGCGCGCGACCGCCTGACCGGGCCTCCGCAAGGCTTGACCTCCCAACCTGGCCGTCCGAAAGCCGGACCGAGGAGGGTCGAATGAAGGGCGACGCGAAGGTCATAGAGCTGCTCAACGAGGCGCTCCGCAACGAGCTTACCGCGACCAACCAATATTGGCTTCACTATCGGCTGCTCGACAATTGGGGCGTGAAGCGCCTCGCGGCGTTCGAGCGGCAAGAGTCGATCGACGAGATGAAGCATGCCGACCGGCTCGCCGAGCGCATCCTCTTCCTCGACGGCCTGCCCAATTTCCAGCTGCTCGGGCGCCTCCGGATCGGCGAGACGGTCGAGGAGGTGCTTCGCGCCGACCTGGAGCTCGAAATGGAGGCGCTCGCCCAGCTGCGCGGCGCGATCCAGCATTGCGAGTCCGTCCGCGACTATGTCAGCCGCGACCTCTTCGCCGAGATCCTCGCCAACGAGGAGGCGCATGTCGACGCGCTCGAACAGCAATTCGTCATGATCGAGGCGATGGGCATCGCCAATTACGTCCAGCTCCAGTCGAAGCCGGTCGAAGACTGACCGATCCGTCCGTGCTGAAAACGGGGACACTTTGCTAGCAAAGTGTCCCCCTGCAGGGTGCCCGGCCGCGGGCGCGGGACGGTTGAACAGCACGGGAAAGCCGCTACCAATCGGGGCAAGAGGGCTCCGGGGGGAAAGCCGCCATGACCGCTACGACGTTGCCGCCGCCGCGCATCCTGACGCTCGACATCCTGCGCGGGGTCGCGGTGATGGGCATCTTTTCGGTCAACGTCGTCGCGTTCGCGATGCCGGAGCAGGCCTATCTCAACCCGAAAGCCTATGGCCTCGAGGGGATTAAGGACCTGCTGCTCTGGGCGCTCAACTTCGTTCTGATCGACGGCAAGATGCGCGCCATGTTCTCGATGCTGTTCGGGGCCAGCCTGCTTCTCGTCGTCGAGAAAGCGGAAGCATCGGGGGCGTCGCCGGCCTCGATCCACTACCGGCGGATGTTCTGGCTGCTGATCTTCGGGCTCGTCCATTATTACCTGATCTGGTTCGGGGATATCCTCACCCTCTATGCGCTGATCGGGGCGATCGCCTTCCTGTTCCGCCGGAAGACGGCGGGCCAGTTGCTCATCGCCGCGCTCATCTTCCTCGCCCTCGACTTCCTGCTGCTCGGCAGCGGCGCCTGGTTCATGGGCATACAGGAAGCGGCCGCCCACGCCCCCGGTGCCAGCGCTCAGGCGATCAGCGACTGGGCGGAGAGCAGCGAGGAATTCGGACCCCTGACCGCCGCCGCGCTGGCGAGGGACCTTGCCCTCTACCGCGGCGGCTATGCAGGCATCGTCATGCACCGGCTGAGCGAACAGGCCGCAGGGCCGGTCAACCAGTTCATTTTCGCGGGCCCCCAGACGATGGGCTACATGCTGCTCGGAATGGCCGGCCTCAAAAGCGGCTTCCTGACCGGCGAGTGGAGCGACGGGCTCTACCGGCGGATCGCCCTCCTCTGCATCGGCGTCGGCGCTCTCGCCTTCGCATTTCTAGGCTGGGGCGAGTGGCGGAGCGGCTTCGCGCCGCTCACCGTCTTCCGGCACTTCATCGCTTATTCGGCGCCGTTCCGGCCGCTGATGATGATCGGCTATGCGGCCCTCATCATCCTTCTCGCTCGCCGGGGCGGGGCCCTGACGCTGCGCATCGCGGCCGCCGGCCGCGCCGCCTTCACCAATTATCTCGGCACGAGCCTGGCCGCCTCGACGATCTTCTACGGCTACGGCGTCGGCCTATACGGCCAGGCGAGCCGGCTCGAGGCCTGGCTGCTCTGCCCGGTCATGTGGGCTGCGATGCTGCTGTGGTCCAAGCCCTGGCTCGACCGCTATCAATATGGCCCGCTCGAATGGCTGTGGCGATCGCTGACCCGCTTCTCGCCCCAGCCGATGCGGCGCCGGGCGCCCGCCTAGGTCGATGCGCGCCTACGGCAGAGGGGATTAGCTTCCGCCTCGAGCAGGTCCATGGTCCTCGTGTAGAGAGGCCGGAGCCTGGCGACGGCGGGGACGAGGTCGTCCGGGAAGAAGCGTCCCTCGATGGCGCGGCGGGCGCCGAGCTCGATCTCCTCGGCGAGCGCGCCGAGCGGCTCGGCGCCGAACTGGCGCGCCTCCGACTTCATCGTGTGGGCGGGGAGGACCAAGCCGGCGGCGTCGCCGCGGTGCATCGCGGCCTCGATCCGCGAGACCGAGGTCTCGCCGTCCTCGCGGAAATAGCTGAGGATGCGCGCGAAGCCCGCGCCGAGCTCGGCGCGCGCGGTGACGAAAACCGTCCAGTCGACGATCTCCTCGGAATTGCTCGCTTCTTCGTCCACGACAGGAGCCTAGGCCCCGCGGGTAAAGGACCCGTTGACGCTCAGCGGTCCTTGTCGAACGGGTTGCGCCCGGCGCGCAGCGCCAGGCGGATCGGCACCGCGCCGAAGCCGAGCTCCTTGCGTATCCCGTTCATCAGGTAGCGGCGGTAGCTTTCCGGCACCGCCTCGAGGCGGTTTCCGAAGACCACGAAGCTAGGCGGGCGCGTGCCGACCTGGGTGATGTAGCGCAGCTTGATGCGCTTGCCGCCCGGCGCCGGCGGCGGGTTGCGCTCGACCGCTTCCTCGAACCAGCG
>DATAIU010000113.1:0-15798 GCA_036262495.1 Allosphingosinicella sp. | reverse complement strand
CCCGGCGCTTCATGGCGCCTCCCAGAGCGCCGCTCTCTCGCACGGCGCCGGAATCACCTTGTTCGATCCGGACGGCAATCTGCGTCCGCTGGAGGCGATCGAGGCCGACGTCATCCGCCTCGCCATCGGCCACTATCGCGGTCGCATGACCGAAGTCGCGCGCCGCCTCGGCATCGGCCGCTCCACCCTCTACCGAAAGCTCGGCGAGCTCGGCATCGGCGACGCCGCCTAGGGGCCGTGACGCGAGTAAGGGGAGCGTCTACACTCCCCCCATGTCCCGCTTCGCCAACGCCATAATCCTGATCACCGGCGCCGCTTCCGGCATCGGGGCGGCGACCGCGACCCGCCTCGCGGCGGAGGGCGCGCGCAAGCTCATCCTCCTCGACCGCGACGAGGATCGCCTGCGCGATTTCGCCTTCACCTTGCCCTGCGAGCGCCAGATCAAGATCGGCGACGTCGCCGACGCGCAGCTCTGGGAGCGCGAGGATCTGACCGGCCTCACTCACGCCGTCGTCAATGCCGGCATCGGCGAGGGCGGGGCGATCGCCGATCTAGCCTTCGACGACTGGCGCCGCGTCATGGCGGTCAATCTCGACGGCGCCTTTTTGACCCTGCAGGCCGCGATGCGGGCGATGCGCGACACCGGCGGCTCGATCGTCCTCACCGCGTCCGTCGCCGGCCTGAAGGCCGAGCCAGGCATATCCGCCTATGGCGCCTCCAAGGCTGCCGTCATCCACCTCGCCCGCATCGCGGCGAAGGAAGGCGCGCCGATGGGCATCCGCGTCAATTCGATCGCGCCCGGCGGGGTCGAGACGCCGATCTGGCAGGGCATCCCCAGCTTCAACGCGATGGTCGAGCGAGAGGGCGAGGCCGCCGCGTTCAAGGCGATGTCGGCCGCCACCCCGCTCGCCCGCTTCGGCAAGGCCGAGGAGATCGCCGCCCAGATCGCCTTCCTCCTCTCCGGCGAGGCGGCCTTCACGACCGGCGCCTGCCTGGTCAGCGACGGCGGCTATTCGCTCTAGGGCCCCCGCGCCCTAAGCCGCCTTTAACCGCTGCCGGCCTAAGGCGGCGCGATGTCCCGACGCACGCTCGCCGCTTTGGTCCTGCTCGCCGCCGCCACTCCGGCCGGCGCCCAGCGCCTGCGCTACGTCCCTGTCTCCGGCGACGAAGAGCCCAGCGCCGCGCCGAGGCTCGCCTACCGCCAGGTCGAAGGCGACGAGGCGCCGATCGCGGGCGGCGCCGAAAAGGCGCGCCGCCGCAAGCTGCTGCAATGGGGCCTCCTAGACCGCGCCGAATATTCGGCCCAGCGCGGCGGCGATTCCTACGCCTGGGATTTCTCCGCCTTGCTCGGCGGCGAGCGCGACCGGCTCTGGCTCGGCAGCGTCGGCGAGGGCGGCACCTGGCACAGCCCCGAATATCTCGAATTCGCCGCGCTCTACAGCCGCCACGTCGGCGGCAGCTGGGATCTCAACGCGGGCCTCCGCTACGACATGCGGCCCCGCCCGGACCGCGCCTACGCGACGCTCGGCGCCCAGTATGACGACGGCAAGGCCTGGCTCGGCGCCTTCGCCTATCTCTCCGACGAGGGCGAGCCGAGCGCCCGCCTCGCGGCTTATTACAATCTGAAGCTGATCGGCGCGCTCGTCTTGCAGCCGAGCTTCGAGCTCGACGCCTCCGGCGAGGACGTGCCCGCCCTCGGCCTCGGCCGCGGCTTCACCTACGGCGAGGCGGGCCTGCGCCTGCGCTACGAGATCAGGGAGGCCTTCGCCCCCTACGTCGGTCTCAGCTGGTCTCGCGACCTGGGCCGCACCGGTCGCCTCACCCGGGCCGAGGGCGACGATCCGGAAACCCGAAGCCTCCTCCTCGGCATCCGCTCCGCGTTCTAGCTCAGGCGAGCAGGTCCTGTTCCTCCTCGTGGCGCTCGATATAAGCGCGGACGAAGGCGCAGGCCGGTATCACTTTCAAGCCGCGCTCCCGCACGTCGGCCAGCGCGCCCTTGATCAGCGCGCTGCCGATGCCCTTGCCCTCCAGAGCCTCGGGGACCTCGGTGTGGGTGAAGGTGATGCGGTCGTCGCGCAGGCGATAGGCGGCCAGCGCTGTCCCGCCTTCCACGGCCAGCTCATATCGGTGCTCCGCCTCGTTGTTGGTCACGTCCACTTGGCTCTCCTTCACGCGGCGGCCTTCATCGGCTGAATGACCTCGGCGGCGAATCGGTCCATCTCCTCGGCCTGGGGGCTCATCTGGAGCAGGAGGAGGTCGACGCCGGCTTTCTCATATTCGGCGATGCCGTCGCGCACCTGCTCGGCGGTGCCGACCAGATTGGGCCTGAGGCCGCGGTTCGAGACCGAATATTCCTGCAGCTTGAGCTCGCGCTCGAGCTCGGTCCCCGACAGCCACTGGTCGAAATTGTCGAAGCCTCGGGGCGGCTCGGGCGGAAGGGCCGTGATCCGCTCCAGCTCCTTCCTCGCCTCGGCCTCGCTGTCGCGTACGATCGCATAAGCGGCCATGCCGTATTGCATCGGCGTGCCGCCGGCCCGCGCGCGCCTTTCGGCCATGTCGGCGACCTTGGGCCGGATCGCTTCGACCGGGTCGCCGTGCATCACATAGGCATCGCATTGCTCGGCGATCATCGTCTTGGCCGCGTCGCTCTCGCCGCCCGCGTAGAGGGTCGGGCGCGGCTTGCGGACCGGCTTCGGCTCGCAGATCGCGTCCTTCAGCCGGTAGCGCTGGCCTTCGTAGCTGAACCGTTTCTCGCGCCACAGGCCGTCGACCACGTCGAGCCATTCCCGCGTCCGACCGTAGCGGTCGTCATGCTGGTCGAACTGCAGGCCGTATTGCGTCGCCTCGTCCGCCCACCAGGATGAGACGACGTTGAGCGCCAGCCGCCCGCCGCTGATATTGTCGATGTTCGCGGCCTGCTTGGCGAACAAGGCGGGCTGATGAAAGTTCGGCCGCACTGCGACCATCAGCTCAAGCGTCGAGGTGACCGCCGCGAGCGCCGCCGCCGTCGACCAGGCGTCGAGCGCGGGCGCTTCGACGCCCTTGATGTCGTTGAGGTTGAGCTCCGCGATCAAGCTGAGGTCCCAGCCGGTCTCCTCGCTCCTCAGGGTCAGCCGGCGGACATAATCCCAGCTCGCCTCCATGCCCTCGTCGGGGATGTTGCGCAGCCAGCCGCCGAAGACCGGCATCCAGTAACCGAAACGCATCACCTGGCCTCCTCGATCGCGGCTTCGACATAGTCGACCAGCCGCTCGTGCGGGTCCCAGCCGAGCACGTCCAGCGGATTGGCGACGAAATTGGAAAGGGCGTTGATGTCGTAGAAGCGCGGCGTCCCGTCGCGGTCGTCGACCAGATATTCGACGCCGCCGACGTCGAGGCCCACGGTCTGCGCGATCCGCTCCGCCGCCCCGATCAGGCCGGCCGGCGGCTCTACAGCCGCCATCCGTATCGGGCCTCGTTCGACGGCGCACGCGTCGGCGGGGCAGAGGTCGAAGCTGTCGCCGCCGCTCTCCACCTCGATGGCATAGAGATATTTACCCCCGAGCGTCTCGACCCGGACGATGACCCCGCCGCGCGGCGGGACGTAATCCTGGACGAGGAGCACCGAATCGACGCTGTCAGGTACGCCGCCTTGCTCGATCGCGCGGGCCAGCTCGGCCTGGTCGGCGTAGCGGGTGATACCCGCGCCGGAGCCGCCGACATTGGCCTTCACCATCAGCGGCCAGCGCATCCCCGCAGCCGCCGCGATCAGGTCCTCGCGCCGGTGCATTACGCGCGTGTCGGGCACCGCATAGCCGAGGCCGGAAATGAGCGAGAGCTGCCGCGCCTTCGAGGAATCGACCCCGATGACACCCGCGCCGTTCAACACCCGCGCGCCCGCGCAGGCCCAATGGTCGAGCAAAGCCTCAGCATAAAAGATGCCGTGCTCGCGCTCGCGCAGGAAGCTCGACATCGCCACGCGGTTGAAGACGAGCGGGGCGGGCGCTTCGAGGACGGCCGGATCGAAACGATGGTCGCAAAGCCCGATCGCCTCAAATGCGATGCCGCGCCGCTCCAGCGCAGCGAACAGCGACTCGAACCATTTCGGATGCTCGTAGAGAATGGCGAGGTCAGGCTTCATCGAGGCCGCATGTGTGGGCGCCGCGGACGGAATGGAAGGGTCAGGCGGAATTGGCCTTCAGCCACTCGAGCACCTTCTCCGGCGCGCTCTCGCCATAGGGATCGTCGTCGGAGCCCTCGTCGTTGATCCCCGGCTCCTCGAACCAGGCCCGGACCACCCCGTCGTCGACCACCGCCGCGTAGCGCCAGGAACGCTGGCCGAAGCCGAGATGGTCCTTCTTGACGAGCATTCCCATCCGGCGCGTGAAGTCGCCCGAGCCGTCGGGAAGGAGCTTCAAATTCTCCAGCCCAAGATGCTTCGCCCATTGATACATGACGAAAGCGTCGTTGACGGACAGGCAGTAAACCTCGTCCGCGCCGGCTTTGCGCAGCGCCTCGTAGGAGGCTTCGTAGGCCGGGCATTGCTCGGTGGTGCAGGTGGGCGTGAAGGCCCCGGGCAAAGCGAACAGGACGATGCGCCCGCCGCCGAACACGTCCCGGCTGGCCAGGTCCTGCCAGCGGAAGGGATTGTCGCCGCCGATGCTCTCGTCGCGAACGCGGGTCTTGAAAGTCACGTCAGGAACGGGCCGGTTGAGCATCTTCCTTCTCCATCCATGTCGTCGTCATGACGCCGGAGCGAGCGCGGCATCCCTGAGGCCCCGCCACACCCGGAGTGCCTGAACGGTCTCGGGCACGTCATGGACCCGAAGCAGCTGGACGCCCTGATCGGCGCCCTTCAGCGCGAGGGCGATCGAGCCCGCCAGGCGCTCGTCCGCCGGCGCTTCCCCGGATAGAGCCCCGATCATCCTTTTGCGGCTCGCGCCGAGCATGATCGCGCAGCCGAGGCCGTGCATCAGCGACAGGGTGTTGAGCAGCTGGAGATTGTGCTGGACGGTCTTGCCGAAGCCGATGCCGGGATCGACCAGGATCCGTTGCCGCGCGATCCCCGCCGCTTCGGCGGCGGCGATCCGTGCCTCGAGCCAGTCGTAAACCTCCAGGGCCACCGGCCGGCCGTAGCGCGGCGCCTGCTGCATCGTCTCGGGCGGGCCAAGATGGTGCATGAGCAGCACGGGGCAGCCTGCCCGGGCCACCACTCCGGCCGAGCGCTCGTCATATGTCAGTGCCGACACGTCGTTGACCATCGCCGCGCCGGCGCCGAGCGCGGCCTCCATCACCGCGGCCTTGCGCGTGTCGATCGAGACGGCGGTGCCGCCCGCGGCGAGCCGGGTGAGGGAAGGAAGGATGCGCTCGATCTCATCGCCCTCCCAGACCGGCTTCGCGCCGGGCCGGGTCGATTCGCCGCCCATGTCGACGATCGCGGCCCCCGCTTCCGACATGGCGAAGCCGGCGGCGGCGGCCCCTTCGGCATCCGCAAAGTGCCCTCCGTCGGAGAAGCTGTCGGGAGTGAGGTTCAGGATTCCCGCGACCTGCGGCTGGTCGAGTCGGACGACGCGCTCGCCGAGGCGGAGCGGGGCACGCGGGGCGGTGAGGCGGGACCAGGTCTCGGCTGCTTCCGGGCCGAGCGGCTCCAACGCCTCTGCGATCCGCTCGACGGGCACCAGCTCGACCGACACCGTCTCCTCACCGTCGGTTTCGGTGAGCTCCACGCCCGAGAACCACAGCATTCCGCCGGCGAGCCGCGCGACCTTGCCGTCGAGCCCGAACGGCGCGTCGACGAAGGCTATGGGGCGCAGATAATGGCGTCGGCTCACTTTTTCGGCGCTAGCCCAAAAAAAGCGCGACAGGAAATGCGAAGGAGCGGGACTGAAGTGACGACCGCCTCTTATCGAAGGTCAGCAGGGTAACTGAATTCTCCGAAGGCCCAGACCGCCATGTGGGGCATGGTGTTGGTCCGGACCCTTCAGCGTCCAAAGGGGCTCCCGCACGCCTCCCGTGGTCAAAGACGTGCAGGCGTTGGCCGTGAAGGGACGGTCGTCGCCCGCCAATTTGCGCGCTTTCGCCCCTTGTGTCGAGAGGGCGAGTGGCGTCCTGAAACCTTTTTTGGTCCGTTCCGGTCAATCCTGGAGCAGCAAATAGCGCTGGCGCAGAGCGTCGATCGGCAGCAGCGCCCCGTCCTCCTCATAATGCCAGAAAGCCCAGCCGTTGCAGGCCGGTGCGCCCTGGACGAGGGCCCCGATGCGGTGGATCGAGCCCTGATCGGAGCCGTGCTCCAGCGTCGCGTCGGCAAGGACCTTGCCCCGCCAGCGCCTTTTGGCGTCGGTGAGGATCGTCCCGGGATGGATCATACCCGTCTCGATCAGGGCGCCGAACGGCACGCGCGGCTGGGCGCTTTTCGACGCCATCGTCTTCATCGCGCTCTCGTCGAGCTCCAGCGTCGCGTCGATCCGCTCGCGGGCGACGCGGACGTAGCGTTTCTCCCGTTCAATGCCGATCCAGCGTCGCCCCAGCCGGCGCGCCACCGCGCCGGTCGTGCCGGTTCCGAAAAAGGGGTCGAGGACCACGTCCCCCGGGTTCGTGCAGGCGAGGAGAACGCGGTAGAGCAGGCTCTCCGGCTTCTGCGTCGGGTGCGCCTTGGCGCCGCCGTCCTTCACCCTCTCGCCGCCCGAGCAGATCGGCAGCAGCCAGTCGGAGCGCATCTGGAGTTCGTCGTTCAGCGCCTTCATCGCGCGGTAGTTGAAGGTGTAGCGGCTGTCCTCCGATCGGCTCGCCCAGATCAGGGTCTCGTGCGCGTTGGTGAAGCGCGTGCCGCGGAAGTTCGGCATCGGGTTGGTCTTGCGCCAGATGATGTCGTTGAGGATCCAATAGCCCTGGTCCTGCAGGGCCGCGCCGACGCGGTAGATATTGTGGTAGCTGCCGATCACCCAGAGCGTTCCGTTCGGCTTGAGGATTCGCCGCGCCTCCTTCAGCCACGCTCGCGTGAAATCGTCATAGGCGGCGAAGGTGTCGAACTTGTCCCAATCGTCGGTGACGGCGTCGACGAGACCGCCTTCGGGGCGGAAGAGGTTGCCGCCGAGCTGGAGATTGTAGGGCGGGTCGGCAAAGATCATATCGACGCTACCCTTGGGCAGGCGCGCCATGGCCGCGATGCAATCCTCCTCGATGATCTGGTCGAGCGGCAGATCCGCGGCGGGCGGCGCCGCGTTGCGCGCGCTACGCTCGCTCGTTCCCACACGCGTCAAAGCCGTCATTCGAGAACCGCCCCCGGTTGAAGGACTGCCAGCCTGAGTCAGCCGGACTCCCCGGTCAAGAACAAGGATTTACGACACGAGGCTGAGAAAGCGGTTAACGTGCCGCGAACGAAACGAGTCTGACGCTACTAATATGCTTGGCGGCCCGGTCTCGACCTCTAGATGCTGTGGTGTTGCTCCGAGGACTCAATCGGCGGCCATTCGCCTAGAGGTCGATCAGCTGCTGTGATCCGACCCGGTCGCTGCCCTCTGGGACCGCCATATATTGGCGCACGGGTGCGAAGCTCCGGCGGTGAAGCGGAGTGAGCCCTTGGGCATCGAGGCCGCGGAAATGCTCGGGAGTGCCATAGCCCTTGTTCGTCTCCCAGCCATAGCCGGGATAGTCCTTGGCGTAATCGAACATGATCCTGTCGCGAGTGACCTTGGCGACGATGGACGCCGCCGCGATCGATCGGCATTTGGCGTCGCCGGCGACGATCGAGACGGAGGGCCGCTCCCAGCGCGGGCAGCGATTGCCGTCGACCAGGATCATCGCCGGGTCGATCCCGAGCGAGTCGACGGCGCGAGTCATGGCAAGCATCCGCGCCCAATAGATGTTGATCCGGTCGATCTCCTCGACGCTGGCGATTCCGACCCCGACCCTCGCGACCTTGTAGAGCCTGGCGCAGATCACCTCGCGCACCGGCGCGGGCAGCACCTTGGAATCGTCGATTCCGCGCGGGAATTTCTCGCGGTCGAGGATCACCGCCGCGGCGACGACCGGGCCGGCGAGCGGAGCGCAGCCTGCCTCGTCCACGCCGCAGACCGGGTCCGGGTGGACCTTCTCGAGCTTGAAGCAGGGGCGGGGCATTGCCCCTAGGCTAGAAGCACTTCGGGGCGCTAGCCAGAGGTCGGGTCGCTTATTTCTGTGGATTGTTCGATCCGCCACGGCGGATAGCGCCGGTTGAGGTCGGCCTGATAGAGGCAGAGGCGGTTCCCCGCCGGGTCCACGGTCCAGGCCTCTCGCCAGAGCCAGCTCTGCTCGACCGGATCGCTCACCTCGATCCCGCGCGCGCGCGCTTTCGCGACGACGGCATCGAGGTCTGTGCACTCCAGATAGACGCCGCCGCTTCCGGCCCGGCCCCCGACTTCGACGGAGAGCGTCGCTCCCCCCTCGCACTCAAAGCGCGCGTAGCGGGGCGGCGCGTGGACGATGAGCGTCAGCCCCACCGACTCGTAGAAGGCGACGCTCGCGGCAAGCTCGTATGCGGGCAACGTCATCTGATTGAGTCGGAGCTCGCCGCCGAGGTCCAGCCGAACGCCTTGATGGCCCATCGGCCCGTGGCCGAGGCCCAGCCCTGGCGCCTCCCTAAGCGCGATCAGCACGAACTGCCTTGCCCGCACGATGGCGGCGCGGAGCGGCAGCCCGCGCGCGAGGAAAGTCGCGATGGCGCTCGCCAGCGTGCAGCCGGTGCCGTGCGTGTGGGCGGTTTCGACCCGGGGAGTGGTCCAGCGCGCGATCTCGCCTTCGGGGCCGACCAGCCGGTCGGTCACGTCGCTCCCGGGTGCGTCGCCGCCTTTGGCGAGATAGGTCACGCCTCGTGCGCCCATCGCCGCGTCGCCGCCAAGGGCCTCGAGCTCGGCGACGTTCGGGGTCGTGACCGCGGCGCCGGTCATGAGCCGCTCAAAGGCCGCGATCGTGCCGGGCTCGGCCAGCACCGCGCCGCTCGTCGCCACCATCACGGGGTCGAAGACGATCGGGACGGCAAGGCCTTCCAGCCGCTCAGCCACCGCATGCGCCGTCGCCGGCGATCCGATCATGCCGATCTTCACCGCATCGACGCCGATGTCGGAGATGACGGCGTCCATCTGCGCGACTACGAACTCAGCGGGCACCGGCATCACGCCGGACACGCCCAGTGTGTTCTGAGCCGTCAGAGCGGTGACGGCGGTCATCGCGTGGCCGCCCAACATCGTCACCGTCTTGATGTCGGCCTGGATGCCGGCGCCGCCGCCGCTGTCCGATCCGGCGACGATCAGGATTCGCGGCGTCAATGCGGCCCCTTGCGGATCGGCGAGGGCGGATATTTGTCCAGCCACCGCTCGGCCCGCGTCGGCCGGGCCTTCAGGTCGCCGCCGCAATTGGGGCAGACGCCGCCGAACGCTCCCTCCGCGCAGTCCGCGCAGAAAGTGCATTCGAACGAGCAGATCCGGGCATCGCCGCTGCCGGGAGGGAGGTCGCGGCCGCAATTTTCGCAATCTGGGCACATATCGAGCATCAAGCGGCCTTCACGGCGGCGCAGATGCTGTCGACCAGCTCCTCGACCAGCGCCTGGTCCTCGCCTTCCGCCATGACGCGAATCAGCGGCTCGGTTCCCGATTTGCGGATGACGAGACGGCCGCTCCCCTGGAGCCGGCTCTCCGCGGAGGCGATGGCCGACCTCACGCTCTCCGTCTCAAGCGGCGCGCCGCCGGCGAAGCGGACGTTCTTGAGGCGCTGAGGCAGTGGGTCGAACTGGTGGAGCAATTCGCTCGCCGGGCGGCCGTCCTCGACCAGGCAGGCGAGCACCTGGAGAGCTGCGATCAGCCCGTCCCCGGTCGTCGAATAATCGGAGAGGATGATGTGTCCCGACTGCTCACCGCCGACGTTGAAGCCGCGGGTCCGCATCGCCTCGAGCACGTAGCGGTCGCCGACCTGCGTGCGGACCAGCTCGAGCCCGTTCGATTCGAGGAAGCGCTCGAGGCCGAGGTTCGACATGACCGTCGCGACGACGCCGTCGCCTTCCAGCATGCCCCGCTTCGCCCAGGAGAGGGCGATCAGCGCCATCAGCTGGTCGCCGTCGACGATCCGGCCCTGCTCGTCGACGACGATGAGGCGGTCGGCGTCGCCGTCGAGGGCAATGCCGATATGGGCGGCTTCCTCGACGACCCGCGCCTGGAGAGTCGCCGGCGCGGTCGAGCCGAAGCCGTCGTTGATGTTGAGGCCGTTCGGGGTCACGCCGATCGCGACGACGTCCGCTCCGAGCTCCCAAAGGGCGGAGGGCGCGACCTGATAGGCGGCGCCGTTCGCGCAATCGACGACGATCTTCAGGCCGTCGAGCCTCAGCTCCTCGGGGAAGGTCGACTTGGCGAAGTGGATGTAGCGGCCGCGCGCGTCCTCGATCTTGCGCGAGCGGCCGATCAGGGGCGCGTCGACCAGCTTCGGCTCCTTCTCGAGCCGCCGCTCGATCGCCGCCTCGTCCTTGTCGGAGAGCTTGTAGCCGTCCGGCCCGAACAATTTGATGCCGTTGTCGACGTAAGGGTTGTGGCTCGCCGAGATCATGACGCCCAGATCGGCCCGCATCGAGCGGGTCAGCATCGCCACCGCCGGCGTCGGCACCGGGCCGACCATGACCACGTCCATGCCGACGCTGGTGAAGCCGGAGATGAGGGCGGTCTCCATCATGTAGCCCGACAGCCGCGTGTCCTTGCCGATGACGACGCGGTGACGATGATCGCCGCGAAGGAAATGCGCGCCGGCGGCCTGGCCGACCCGCTGGGCCATGGCCGCCGTCATCGGATGCTGGTTGGTCCGGCCCCTGATCCCGTCGGTGCCGAAGAATTTGCGAGTCATGATGGCCTTCTGTGTGTCGTTCAGCATGCGAATAGCGCGGCCCGCATTCCTTGTCCTCCCTGTCCGCGAAGCGGATGGGGAGGGGGACCGCGTGGAACGCGGTGGAGGGGCTCCCCGCGGCCGTGGCCCCTCCACCATGCTTCGCATGGTCCGCCTCCCCATGCGCGCCGCGCACAGGGAGGATTGTTAAGGCCCTGCCGCGCCCGCTACACCTCCGGCATGTCGCAAGCCACCCGTATCCTCGCCGCGCTCGCCGTCGGCCTTCTCCTCGGCATATTGACCGCCGGCCAGCCCTGGGGCCCGCGCGCGGCGGACCTCGTCGAGCCGATCGGTCAGATCTGGCTGCGCGGCCTTCAGATGACCATCGTGCCGCTCGTCGTCGCCCTCCTCGTCACCGGCATCGCCGAGGGCGCGGCGGCGGCTCGCGGCAGCCGCATCGCCGGCCGCTCGTTCGCGCTGATGGTCGTCATTCTCTGGCTCTCCGCCATCTTCGCGGCCTTCTTCGTGCCGCTGCTGCTTACGATGTTCCCGATGGGCGCGGAGGCGGCGGGGGCGCTGCGCTCGGCGCTGACGACCGCCGAGCCGGTCAGCGCCGTGCCGGGCTTCGGCGACTTCCTGAGGTCGATCGTCCCGTCCAACCCCGTGGCGGCGGCGGCCGGCGACCAGATCCTGCCGCTCGTGGTTTTCGCGACCATCTTCGCCTTCGCCCTGACCCGGATCCCGGCCGACGGGCGCGAGCGGATCGTCGCTTTCTTCCGCGCCATCGCCGAGGCGATGATCGTCATCGTCAACTGGCTGCTCTGGCTCGGCCCGCTCGGCGTCTTCGCTTTGGCCTATGTGGTCGGCGTTCGCGCCGGCGGCGGCGCGTTCGGGGCGCTGCTCCATTACATCGCGATCGTCTCGTCGGTCGGGATCGTGATCTGGGCGCTCGCCTATCCGCTGGCCATCTTCGGCGCCCGGCTCCGGTTCGGCCGCTTCGCCCGCGCCGTCGCGCCGGCCCAGGCGGTGGCGTTCAGCACGCAATCCTCGCTTGCCACCTTACCGGCCATGCTGCGCTCGTCCGAGCGGCTCGGCGTCCCGGTCGCCGCCTCGGGCGTCACCCTGCCGCTCGCCGTCGCGCTGTTCCGCGCGACCGGGCCGGGCATGAACATGGCCGTCATCCTCTACATCGCCCATTGGTACGGAATGGCGCTCAGCCCGGCCCAGATCGCCATGGGCGTCGTCGTCGCCGCGGTTACCACCTTCAGCGCGATCAGCCTTCCCGGCCAGGTGAGCTTCGTCACCAACACCGCGCCGATCGCCCTCGCCATGGGCGTACCGCTCGAGCCGCTGGCCTTGCTGATCGCGGTGGAGACGATCCCCGATATCTTCCGCACCGTCGGCAACGTGACGATGGACGTGGCGGTTGCCGCCACAGTCGCCCGCCGCTCCGGCATCGACGCGGACGACGAGACCGCAGAGGACCGCCTCCTGCAGGAAGGGGAGGCCCTCTAGCCGAGGAGCAGGCGCAGCGGCGAGGCCCGCGGCGCGTGGAACCACGTCACGGCGAGCCACAGCACCAGCCCGCCCGCTAAGGCCGGCCAAGCCGACTTAAGCGCGTTCCATTTCACACGGCCGGCAAGCAGGGCTGCGAAGGGCACGAAGGACGTCCGGTCCATCCACTGCCGCCAGGGCCGGCCGATCACGTTCAGCTTCTTATGGTCCTGCCCCACCGATCCGGCCGCCGCCAGGATCAGCACGCCGCCGGCGACGATCAGGTTCGGGATCGATCCCCAGAGCGCGATATGGACGCCCGCCCAGAGCATGAAGGCCCAGTTCATCGGGTGGCGCGTGATCGCGAAGACGCCGACCGCGGCGGGCACGGCTTTGGGCTTCGCGCCCGGATGCGGGAAGGCGGGATTGCGGACGAAAGACCCGACCAGCAGCACGCAGGCGACCAGCATGACCGTACCGGCCACGGGCCACGCCCATTCTGGCGCGATCCAGAGGAGCTCCCCCTCGTCGGCGAGGTTGAAGGAGGCGATCACCCACAGCAAGGTCACCGCCGCCACCGCCGAGTAAAGCGCGAGAAACAGCTCGTCGCCGATCGTCCCGACGATCCGAGTCCGGAACGTGTGCGACATCAGCAGATGGGTGCCGACGAAGGCAAGCATGGCCAGCGCCAGGCTGGCCGTGGCGATCAACGCTCGTAGGCTTTCGGAAGCTCGCCCTCGGTCGCGCGGCGGTAGCGGTCGCGAAGCCGGGTCTGGTGGTTGTCGAGCGGCTGCTGGACGCCGTCGATAAGAACGATCTCGGCAGCCGAGCTGTTCTCCAGCGGGTCGCCGTCCCAGACGACGACGTCGGCGCGGCGGCCGGGGCGGAGCGAGCCGAAGTCGCCGCCCATGCCGATCGCCTCGGCCGGCGCGGAGGTGATCGCCTCCAGCGCCTCGCCCCAGCTAAGCCCCGTTGCGCCGGGTAGCCGGCCGACCGCGACGAGATTGCCCGCATATTGCCGCTGCAGCCGGACCTGCCGCGCTTCCTCGTCGTCGATCATTCCGATCGCGACCTTGACGCCCGCGGCGCGCATGCGGCCGACATTGGACTGGGTCGAGGCGAGCTGCTCGAAGCTGTTGGGGAGATCGGTGAGCGCGGAGGCGATGACGGGTACCCCCGCGGCTGCGATCTCGCGCGCCACCGTCCAGCCCTCCGCGACTCCGACGAGGACGACGCGCAGGCTGGCGAACTCCTTCTTCAGCGCCAGCGCCTGGAGGATGTCGCTCGCTTTCTCGACATGGACGAGGAGCAGCTGG
Source organism: Allosphingosinicella sp. (assembly GCA_036262495.1). Taxonomy (GTDB): domain Bacteria; phylum Pseudomonadota; class Alphaproteobacteria; order Sphingomonadales; family Sphingomonadaceae; genus Allosphingosinicella. The sequence continues at coordinate 2,170 of DATAIU010000113.1, read as the reverse complement.
CGGCCCTGCAGCATCGGCACCAAAGCCGCGGCGTCGAAGCGGGTCAGTAGCACGTCGTCGGGACGGCTGACGTTGGAGCCGAGCAGGCTGTTGTTGTTGGGCACTTCCTCCAGAGGAAAGTCGCGCTGGTCGTTGGCGCGCGGCTCCCGCCGAGCGCCGCCGCCCGACGGGATGCCCGAATAGCGGCTGATGTCGCGGGCTTCGCGCAGCGCGTTGCGGAAGAGGACGTGCATCGCCGCTCGGCTTCCGCCGGCCTCGCGCGTGCCCTGCTCGCCGAACTCGACGAACTGGAAGGCGCGCGCGCGCGTCACCGCGTTCATGTCGGCGCCGAGGTCGATTACCGCGCCCTGGCCGGCGAAGATGCTCTTCGCCGTCGCCGGAGCGACGATGGCGCGCGTGACGCCGCCGGCGCGGTTGACCGCGATGGCGAGCGCCCTCGGGTTTACCGCCGGAGCGACGTCGATCGCGGCGCTGAACGGCGAATTGGCGGCCTCGACGTCGTTGGTCGCGTCGACCGCGTCGACCTCGACCAGGCCGATGCGGGAGAAACCGGCGACGATGCCGGGCGTCACCCACTTGCCGGTCGCGTCGACGATCCGCGCGCCGGCCGGGACGGACACACCGCGTCCGGCAGCGACGATCCGCCCGTCGCGGATGACGACGGTTCCGCTCTGGACCGGCTCCGACCCGTCGCCGAGCGCGACGGTGCCGCCGGTAATGGCGACGGTCTGCGCCGCCGCGGGGGCGGCTAGGAAAGAGGCGATAAGAAAGAAGAAGGCCCTCACCCGGCCTCTCCCGCAAGCGGGAGAGGGGTTGGCCGTAAATGCCGTCGTGCCCCCTCTCCCGCTCGCGGTAGAGGGTGGGGGTGAGGGTCTTCTGCCAGCTGCGATGAACTCTTTCACTTCACATCCCCTTCGCCCGGCTGGCCGAGCTCGAAATCGGTGACCGGACGCCGCTTGGGATCGTTGGCGTCGTACATCAGGGCGCCGTCGACCCAGACCCGCTCGGGCCTCGTGTAGACGCTGAGCGGATTGCCGTTCCAAAGGACGACGTCGGCCATCTTGCCGGGCTTGAGGCTCCCGGTCCTGTCGGCGATGCCGAGGGCCTTGGCGGGATTCCAGCTCAGCCATTCCCAGACCACTTCGTCGCGGATGCGGATGCCGATGCGGCGGCCCGCGGCCTGAGCCTTGGCCGCTTCCTGATAGAGGCGCTGGATCCCGTTGGGGTCGTCGGAATGCACGATCGCGCACGCGCCGGCATTGTGGACCAAAGCGATATTCTCGCTGACCCCGTCATAGGCCTCCATCTTGAAGCCCCACCAGTCCGCCCACATCGCCGAGCAGACGTTGTTCGCCTTCAAAAGGTCGGCGATCTTGTAGCTCTCGACCGCGTGGTGGAAGGCGGTGACGCGGTATCCGAACTCCTTGGCCATATCCATGACGATGGCCATCTCGTCGGCGCGGTAGCAATGGTTCTGGACGAGGATCTCGCCGGAGAGGACGCCGCGCAGAGTGTCCATGGCGATGTCGCGGCCCGGCATCTCGCCGCCATTCTTCTCGTAATTGTCCCAGCGGCGCTTGTATTCGGACGCGCGCGCCCAGGTCGCGCGGTCGACGGCGATATTGCCCATCCGCGTCGCCGGCGACTGGTTGCGGCCGCCATAGACGCGCTTGGGATTCTCGCCGCAGGCCATCTTGAGGCCGTAGGGCGCGCCGGGGAACTTCATCTGCTGCACCGTGCGCCCGGGCACGTTCTTCAGCACCACCGAGCGGCCGCCGAAGAGGTTGGCCGAGCCGGGCAGGATCTGCAGCGAGGTGACGCCGCCATTGGCGAGCGCGCGCGTGAACCCCGGATCCTGCGGCCAGACGCTGTGCTCGGCCCAGACCTCGGGGTGGACCGCGCCGGTCACCTCATTGCCGTCCTGATGCGCCTCGACCGCTGGGGAGGGGTAGTCGCCGAGGTGGCTGTGGATGTCGATGATCCCCGGCGTCACCCATTTACCGGTCGCATCGATCCGCGTCGCTCCGTCCGGGATGGCCGTCTCGGGGCCGCCGACCGCCTGGACCTTGCCGTCGGCGAGGATCACCGTGCCGTTCTCGATCCGCCCGCCTTCGCCGTCATAGACGGTTCCTCCGGTGATCGCCGTCACGACGCCCGGATAGGCGCGGTA
>DATAIU010000112.1:0-1834 GCA_036262495.1 Allosphingosinicella sp. | reverse complement strand
GGCATGCGCATTGTCTATGCGCATCGTTTGTGTTTGCCAAGCTGCCGGAGAGTGAAAGGCCTCGCGCCTCCCTCAGTCCTCCCACCACCACGGTCCGGGTTCACCGCGCCACCAGCGAACCACCTGATCGGCGAGCAATATCGCGATTCCCGCGGCGAGAAGCGTCACCCAGACCATCGCGGCACCGTATCACGCGCCGCCGGGATCAGCAGTCGTAATGCTCTTCGTCGTAATAAGGCGTGAGGTAGCCGTTGCCGGTCACACTGTTGTCGCACCAGACCAGCACATAGCCGACGACCTCGCCATGGGGCCGGTCGTAATAGACCCAGCGGTCCTTGAGCCCGTCGAAGGCCGAAGCCGGGCTCGACGCGAGCATCGCGAAGCCGGCGAACAGGAAAAAGATCTTGCGCATGGGGGCTCTCCCTGGGCGGAGCGGGGTTTTTTCGGGTTCCGGTGGGGGGGTTAGTCTTTCGGGGGTCGGGAAACTGTCGGGGTTTACCGAGTCTGATAATTACGGGCCAGGGGCGCTGGCTGACGAGCTTGGGCCTGTCGCTCGGCACGCGAAGAGCCGGCGTCTGGCGGCAGCGCTTGACAGGTTGCCGATAGCCATTGCCTAATTCCCCAAGGGGCGGGGGCGCCCCACGCGGGGGGAATCATGGACGAAGAGATTGCCGAGGCGCCGCGGCCGGCGCTTGCGGAGCGGTTCGGCTCGACGCTCGACCGCATCGAGCGGATCTATCTCAAGGCGCTGCGGGCGGCGATCCTGTTCCTCGCAACCGGGCTCCTCCTCTATGCGGCCTGGCTCGGCGTCTGGAGCCTCTACAAGATCAGCCGGTCCCCGAGTTCCGTCGTCGAGCAGCCTGCCACTGTGGCTCCCGATGAGCTCACCGACGCCGAGATGCCGGTGCGCGACGCCAGTGCCGGCGGACCGGCGGCCGGGCCGAAGGTCGATCCCGCCCAGCAGCGTCATTATGCGGGCTTCGTTAGCCGCTACCACGCCCTCTATCAGACCCGGTTCGAGCCCTTCCGCCAGAAGGAGGACAAGCCGATGAGCCGTGACCAGTTCGACGACGCATTCGTGAAGTCGAACGAGCGGTTGCAGGCCGCATCGAAGGGCAACTTCAATTTCGCGGAGGACAAGGCCGATCTGGACCGGCTGCTCGCGGTCATGACCGACGCTGCGGGTAAGCCGCAGACCCAACAGAGGCTACAGAAATACAAGGCGGCCAGAAGAGTGTCGGTCGCGAAAAAGGTGCAGCGCACACGCACCGAAACGCGCGAAGGCTGGGATTCGCTCAGCTATGCGTGTGCGGGCTGGTACGAGAATGGCGGCTGCCCGACGATAAGGACAGTCGAGGTGCCCTATGTCGAGACCGTGCGGACGATGGAGTTTCCGCCCGACACGCAGTCGCACACCCAGATCTTTCGCGCCTTTCAGGATCGCTTCTTCGCTCTCCTTCACGATCGCCGCGATTCGAACCGCGCCGAGGCGCAGCGCAAGCGGGAGGAGATCACGTTTGGAAAGCTTATGGGCAAGGTCACCCTCTGGACGGCGCTGCAGATCGTCGGCGGCTTTCTGGTCCTGATGTTCTTCTTCCTGCTGATCGCAATCGAACGGCACCAGCGCAGGATCGGCGGCGACGGGACCGACCCGGCCTGAAGGGCATGGCCTTGCGCCGGCGCGGGGAGCGGGCTTGGCGGCGCTTCTCGCCTGGCGCATCATGGCGGTGATGGATGGGGCGACCGACGATCGCGGCGAAGAGGACGGAGAGGAGGAGTCGCCGCCGGCGCGGCCGCGGGCTTTCGGGATGCCGGCGCAGCCGGTCGGCTGCGG
>DATAIU010000111.1:0-39258 GCA_036262495.1 Allosphingosinicella sp. | reverse complement strand
ACCTCGCCCGCGAGGCCGAGCTGAAGGCGTGAGGCTCGCCGGGCGCCACGCGGTCGTCACTGGCGGCGGCACCGGCATCGGCGCGGCGATCGCCCGCGCGCTCGCCGCCGAGGGCGCGAAGCTGACCCTGATCGGCCGCCGGCGCGAAAAGCTGGAAGAAGTCGGCGCAACCTGTTCCCCGGCGAAGGCCGGGGTCCAGCCTGGGTCCCGGCCTATGCCGGGACACTTGGTCGCGCCGGCCGACGTCACGAAGCGCGACGAAGTGGAACGCGCCTTCTGCCTCGCCCGCGAGGAACAAGGCCCGATCTCCATCCTGATCAACAATGCCGGGGCCGCCGCGGGCGTGCCTTTCGCGAAGGTGAGCGAGCAGCTCTGGCGCGACATGCTGGCCGTCAATTTGGACGGCATGTTCCATTGCTGCCAGGCCGCCCTCCAGGACCTGCTCGTCGCCGAGGCGGGCCGCATCGTCACCGTGGCCTCGATGGCGGGGCTGCACGGCTTCGCCTACGCCTCGCCCTACATCGCTGCCAAGCACGGCGCCGTCGGCCTGACGCGCGCGCTCGCCGCCGAATATGCGGCGACGAACCTGCGGGTGAACGCGGTCTGCCCGGGCTTCGTGGACACGGACATGACGTCCCGGTCCATCGACACCATCACCGACAAGACGGGCCGATCGCCCGGGGAGGCGCGCGCCGAGCTGGCGCGACTCAACCCATCCGGCCGGCTCATCTCCCCCGAGGAAGTCGCCAACGCCGCGCTTGACCTCATCCGCTCGGATCGAAACGGTGAGGCGGTGGAGATCGCATGAACCCCGAAACCTACGTCCCCGAGCATTTCCTCTGGTCGTTCGAGGGGGGCGTCGCGACGATCACGCTCAACCGGCCGGAGCGGAAGAACCCGCTGACCTTTGAAAGCTATGCCGAGCTGCGCGATTGCTTCCGCGCGCTCGCCTACGCCAGAGAGGTGAAGGCGGTGGTGATCGCCGGCGCCGGCGGCAATTTCTGCTCGGGCGGCGATGTGCACGAGATCATCGGCCCGCTGACAAAGATGAGCGGGCCCGAGCTGCTCGATTTCACCCGGATGACCGGCGATCTCGTCATGGCGATGCGCGCCTGCCCACAGCCGATCGTCGCGGCGGTGGACGGCGTCTGCGCCGGCGCCGGAGCCATCCTCGCCATGGCGTCCGACCTGCGCCTCGCCGCCCCCGAGGCGAAGACGGCCTTCCTCTTCACCCGCGTCGGCCTCGCCGGCTGCGACATGGGAGCCTGCGCGATCCTGCCGCGGATCGTCGGGCAGGGCCGGGCCGCCGAGCTCCTCTTCACCGGCCGGTCCATGAGCGCCGAGGAAGGCGAGAGGTGGGGCTTCTACAACCGCCTGGTGCCCGCCGATGCCCTCCTCGCCGAGGCCCAGGCCCTCGCCGCCTCGCTCGCCGCCGGCCCCAATTTCGCCCACGCCATGACCAAGACGCAGCTCAGCCGGGAATGGAACGTCAGCCTGGAGACCGCGATCGAGATGGAGGCGCAGGCCCAGGCCCTCTGCATGGCCACCAACGACTTCCGCCGCGCCTTCGAGGCCTTCGCCGCGAAGAGGAAGCCGGAGTTCGAGGGTGACTGACGACTTCCTCGACTGGCCTTTCTTCGAGGCGAAGCACCGCATCCTCTCCGCTGAGCTTGACACATGGTGCGCGGCCGAACTCGGCGACGAGGAGCCGGAGGATGTCGACCAGGCCTGCCGCTCCCTCGTGCGGCGGCTCGGCGACGGCGGCTGGCTGAGGCATTGCGTGCCCGACGAGAACGGCCGGCTCGACGTGCGAACGCTGTGCCTGATCCGCGAGACCCTCGCCCGCCATTCCGGGCTCGCCGACTTCGCCTTCGCGATGCAGGGGCTGGGCTCGGGCACGATCAGCCTGTTCGGCACCGACGCCCAGAAGGCTGCGTACCTCCCATCGGTGGCGCGCGGCGAGAAGATCGCCGCTTTCGCGCTGACCGAGCCGGCGTCGGGTTCGGACGTCGCCTCGATCGCGACGGCGGCGGCCCGGAGCGAAGGCGGCTGGACCGTCGACGGTGAGAAGACCTTCATCTCGAACGGCGGCATCGCCGATTTCTACATCCTCTTCGCCCGCACCGGCGAGGCGCCGGGCGCGAAAGGGATTTCCGCCTTCATCGTCGAGCGCGGCACCCCTGGCCTCGACGACGGCGAGCGCATCGACGTGATCGCGCCCCATCCGCTGGCCACATTGCGCATGACTGGCATGCGCCTCCCCGCTTCGGCCCTGCTCGGCGCAGCGGGACGGGGCTTCCAGCAGGCGATGGCGACCCTCGACGTCTTCCGGACCACGGTTGGCGCCGCCGCGCTCGGCTTCGCGCGCCGGGCGCTGGACGAGGCCACGCGCCGCGCTTCGACCCGCCGCCTGGGCGCCGCCACGCTCGCCGACAATCCGATCACCCAGTCGAAGCTTGCGGAGATGGTGCTCGACGTCGAGACCTCGGCCCTTCTCGTCTACCGCGCGGCCTGGCTGCACGACGCAAAGGGTAAGCGCAACAGCCGCGAGGCCGCGCTCGCGAAGCTCCACGCCACGGACAGCGCCCAGCGAGTGATCGACAAGGCGGTGCAGATGTTCGGCGGTCTTGGGGTCACCAAAGGCGTCCCCGTCGAGCGCCTCTACCGCGAGATCCGCGCGCTCCGCATCTACGAGGGGGCCTCGGAGGTTCAGAAGATCGTCATTGCCCGCGTCCATCTCGCGGAGTTCGGCGCATGAAGACCTTGCTGCCCCCCGGCTGGCCGCGTCCGAAAGGCTATTCGAACGGCGTCTCGGCCCGGGGGCGAACGATCTTCACGGCCGGGGTGGTCGGGTGGACGGCGGAGCAGCGATTCGAGGTCGCGGACCTTCCCGGCCAGTTTCGCCACGTGCTAACGAACATCCTTGCGATCCTCGCGGAGGACGGGGCCGGCCCCGAACATGTCGTCCGAATGACCTGTTACGTCACCAGCCGGGACGCTTATGTCGCCGCCTTGCCCGAGATCGGAGCGGCCTGGCGCGAGACGATGGGCCGCCACTATCCGGCGATGGCGGTGGTCGAGGTCTCCGCCCTCGTCGAGCCGGAGGCGCTGGTCGAGATCGAGGCGACCGCCATGGTGCCCGACTGATGCCGACGGGGCCGGCCGACACGTTCGTTCGCGATCGCCTCCCGCCGCTCGAGGCGCAGCCCGAATTTCTCTTCGAGCTTCCCGAGCTGCAATATCCGGAGCGGCTGAACGCGGCCGTCGAGCTGATCGACAACGCACCCGCCGACGCGCCCGCGGTCGTCAACGATGTCGGCACCTGGACCTACGCCGACATGCGGCGCCTCTCCGACGGTATCGCCCGCGTACTGGTCGAGGAGGAGGGCCTGATCCCAGGCGACCGCGTCCTGCTTCGGGGATCCAATGGCGCGATGATGTTCGCGGCCTGGCTCGCGGTGCTCAAGGCGGGCGGGATCCTCGTCACGACCATGCCCATCCTCCGCCCCGCCGAGATCTCGGTGATCCTCGAGCGCGCTCGCGTCCATTATGCGATAGTCGACGACCGCTTCCTCGACGATTTCATGGCCGCGGCCGACGAAACGGGGCTGATCCGCTCGCTTCTGACCTATCACGGTGACGCGGGGCGCGGCGGGGCGCTGGAGCGCAGGCTTGCGGCGACCACGCCCGCCTTCACGCCTGCGCAGACCGGCCGGGACGACGTCGCGATGATCGCCTTCACGTCCGGCACGACCGGCAAGCCCAAGGGCTGCGTCCATTATCACCGCGACGTCCTCGCCTGCGCCGATTCGTTCGCCCGTCACGTCCTCGCGCCCGGCCCCGCCGACCGCTGGGTCTGCTCGGCGCCGATCGCCTTCACCTTCGGCCTCGGCATGAGCCTGATCTTCCCGTGGCGCTTCGGCGGGGCCGCGGTGACCGTCGAGCAGCCGGGGCCCAAGCCGCTGCTCGAGGCCGTGGCGCGCCACGGGGCGACGATCCTGGCCACCGCGCCCACCGGCTACAAGGCGATGATGCCGATGCTCGCAGAGCACGACCTCGCTTCGCTCCGCACCTGCGTGTCGGCGGGCGAGCATCTCCCCGCCGCGACATGGCACGCCTGGCGGGAGGCGACGGGGCTCGAAATCGTCGACGGCATCGGAGCGACGGAGATGATGCACATCTTCATCTCGGCCGCCGGCGAGGAGATCCGCCCGGGCGCCACCGGGAAGGCGGTGCCCGGCTACCGCGCCTGCGTCCTCGATGACGAGGGAAATGCCCTCTCCTCCGGCGCCGGCCGCCTCGCCGTCAAAGGCCCGACCGGCTGCCGCTATTTCGACGACGAGCGCCAGGGCGATTACGTCCAGCACGGCTGGAACGTCACCGGCGACACCTACCGGCTCGACGAAGAGGGCTATTACTGGTTCGTCGCGCGGTCCGACGACATGATCGTCTCGGCCGGCTACAACATCGCGGCGCCCGAGGTGGAGAACGCCCTCTATGCCCATCCCGCCGTGCAGGAATGCGCAGTCGTGGGCGCACCGTGTGACGAACGGGGCCGGAAAGTGAAGGCCTTCGTGGTCGCGGCGCCGGGCTTCGAGCCGGGCGACGCTTTGGCCCGGGAACTTCAGGGCCATGTGAAGGCGGTGATCGCGCCGTACAAATATCCGCGGGAAATCGTCTTCGTCGATTCGCTCCCGAGGACGGCTACGGGGAAGCTCCAGCGCTTCGCGCTCAGAAGCTGATTGTCAGCAGAGCTGCTTCTCAGCCGCGCTGGCCGTGCCGCTGAGCGCACGGCGCACGCCTTCGAGGCATTTCGGCGCGGCCCCGGCGGGAGGGGCCGCCGGGGTGGCCTTGGCGCCCGCGGCGGGCGCTGGCTTCGTCGTCAGCCCGGACAGCGCCCAGTGCGTGCTCGCCGAGAGCGGCGCGTCGGAACGGGCGGCGACGGCGGCCGTCGCCTGCTCGCGGCTCGGCGGCTCGTAGCGGCGCAGCACGGCGCGGGCGAAGCTGTCGATGCCGCCCGGCGGAGTCGGCTGGGCGGCGGCCGCCTGCTCGGCCGTTACCGCAGCGGCGACGGCGAGCGCGTCGGGCGTAAGCGCCGCAGCGTCCGCGAGCGTCGTCGGATCGGACGTCAGCGCGCGCATCAGCGCGAATTGCGGCTCGCCCGCGGCCGGCCCGAAACGGAAGGCCGGCGGACGGCCCCAGCCGCCTTCCCAGCGGTAGAAGATGTGCGTGCCGACATTGGCGAGCTTGACCAGGCTGGAGCTCCAATAGGGCACGACCCAGTTCGTATGGTAATGCGTCGCCCAGCCGACCGGAGCGTAGACCTTGCCGGCGAGAGCCCCTTCGGCGACCTTGCGTGCCCGCCCCCAGAGCGACGCGGCCGGCGTGCGGTGGATCGAGCCGTCGCAGGTGAAGGTGAACTGGCAGCCGGTCGTCCGCTCGGCGCCCTGGAAGACGACGCCGCATACCGTCTTCGGGAAAGCGGGGTGCCGGACACGGTTGAGCACGACCTGGGCCACGGCGCGCTGGCCGTCGAGCGGCTCGATCGCGGACTCGTAATAGACGGCGGCCGTGAGGCATTCGACGGCGCGCAGACGATCCGCAGGCGTCGCGAACCGCGCCGCGAAGGGCCGGGCCGCGGGGTTTGGCAGCGTAGAGATGGGCACGGCGGCGTTGATCTGGAGCGCGTCCTGCGGCGCGATCTCGCGGAACTGGAGAGGCTCGGGCTGCGGCGGCGCGCCGAGACCGGGGACGATCAGAGCGGCGCTGCCCTGCGCGCGCCCCGTGTTCGCGGTCGCGCTCCCGGGCTCCAGCCACGAGACGCTGAGGCCGGCGACGGCGTAAAGCGCCAAGGTCGTCAGAAGGACGAACGACGTCACCATGTGCCTGAGCTCAGGGAGCCGCGGCAGGCTAAAGGGACGCAGAACGGCTTCCTTCGACAGCATCACTCACTCCGGAAAGGACGGGTCGCCTAAATCGTCCCGCGACCCGAAGCAAGGCGAGGCCGACGAACGGCGGCCACGCTGCGACAGGATCGATTTTCCACGGGCCCGCTCTTTACCGGAAATGGGACGCAAGCTCAAATTTTCAAGGCTTTTCCCTCTGCCGCGCGGCCGTAACGAGCGCGAAAATCGGCCGCGAATCGGGCGAGGCTCCCTGCCTCGATGGCGCCGCGCACCCCCGCCATCAGCCTTTGGTAGAACCAGAGATTGTGCTCGGTCATCAGCATCGCTCCCAGCATCTCGCCGGCGCGGACCAGATGGTGGACATAGGCTCGGGACCAGGTCGCGCATGTTGGGCACGGGCATTCGCCGTCGAGCGGCCCCCGGTCCTCGGCGAAGCGGGCGTTGCGGATGTTGATCGGCCCGTCGGCGGTGAACGCCTGGCCGGTCCGCCCCGAGCGAGTCGGCAGCACGCAGTCGAACATGTCGATGCCGCGCTCGACCGCGCCGACTATGTCGTCGGGCTTCCCGACCCCCATCAGATAGCGCGGCTTGTCGGCGGGGAACTGCCCGCACGCGAAATCGAGGCAGGTGAACATGGCCTCCTGCCCCTCGCCGACGGCAAGGCCGCCGACCGCGTAGCCGTCGAAGCCGATCTCGATCAGCGCGTCGGCCGAAGTCCTGCGCAGCCCTTCGTCGAGAGCCCCCTGCTGGATTCCGAACAGAGCGGCGGCCCCGGCATGCTTCCCGCCGGCGTCGAAAGCCTCGCGGGACCTTCTCGCCCAGCGCATCGAGCGCTCCATCGCCTCCGCCTGATCGTCGCGCGCCGCGGTCGTCGGCACCAGCTGGTCGAACGCCATGACGATGTCGGAGCCGAGCAGCCGCTGGATCACGATCGACCGTTCGGGCGTGATGAGATGCGCGCTTCCGTCGAGATGACTCCTGAACGCGACGCCCTCCTCACTGACCCTGGCGAGCTCGGAGAGGCTCATCACCTGGTAGCCGCCGCTGTCGGTCAGGATAGGAAGCTCCCAGCCCATGAACCGGTGCAGGCCGCCGAGCCGCGCCACGCGCTCCGCCCCCGGCCGAAGCATCAGGTGATAGGTGTTGCCGAGGATGATGTCCGCGCCCGACGTCCGCACGTCGGCGGGCTTCATCGCCTTCACCGTTGCGGCGGTCCCCACCGGCATGAAAGCGGGCGTGCGTATCTCGCCGCGCCGCATCGAGATGATTCCGGTGCGAGCGGCGCCGTCCGTCGCGGCAATGGTGAAGGCGAAGCGCGGCGCGTCGGGCATGGCGGGCGGTCCTATCGGTTGGACGCCGAGAAGCAACCCGCGGCGACGTCGCCCGCCCCGTTGCCGACGTCGCCGCGGCGTGAGAAGGTGCCGTTCCCAAGCGTCCGGGCTAGTCGGGGGATCGCCGTTTATGAAACGCCTTTTGAACGCCCCGCGCTTGTTCGGGCTGGTATGCGCGGTCTGCGCGGTGATGATGGGCCTCGCTTATATGGCGGCCGCCGGGGCACCCGCCCGCTATCTCAGCCTCAACGTCGCGGCGCTGACCCTCGGCGCCGGCGCCTGGCTGGGCCTCGGGCCCACGGCCGGGTCGTGGCTGGCACGGAACGGGCAGGCCATCCTCGCGCTTTCCCTGCCGCTGATCGCGACCGCGCTCCTCGGCGCGCCGGTCGACGGCGCGGCGCGCTGGGTCAGCGTCGGACCCCTGAGCGTGCAGGTCAGCCTCGTCCTGCTGCCGACGATGATCGTCCTCTACGCGAGAGGCGCCGACGCCCTCGGGACCGCCGGCATCGCCGTCGCTGCCCTGGCCCTGGCGCTCCAGCCCGATCGCGGCATGGCTGCGGCGCTCGCGGCAGCCATGGCGACCCTGCTCCTGACAAGACCCGGCCGCCTCCCAGCGTTGGCCTTCGCCGCCGCGGCTTCGGCCTTTGCCGCCACTCTCCTTCGGCCGGACGCCCTCCCCGCCGTGCCGTTCGTGGACCGAATCCTCTACACGGCGTTCACGGTGCACGCGGCGGCGGGCCTCGCGGTATTGTTCGGAAGCCTGATCCTGCTCGCCCCGGCCCTCCCCGGCGCCCTTCGGAGAGAGCGCGCGCGGCCTGCGCTCCTCGCCTTCGGGACCTGCTGGGCCGCGGTCGTGGCGGCCGCCGCGCTCGGCAATTACCCCACCCCGCTCGTCGGCTATGGCGGCAGCGCCGTGCTCGGCTACCTGCTCAGCGTAGCTTTGCTTCCAGCCTCCCCGCGCGACACGTCGACCGGGCCGCTGCCCGCCACGGGAACCGTGACCGATGAATCGCGGGAGAGCGCGGCGCTGGAGCTCTCCGCTCTCGCCGGACGCTGACCGTCACCAGCGCCCTCGCGCCATCTTTTCCTGCCGCTCGCGCTCCGCCGAGCTCGGCTCCTCCGTCGCGAAATTCCCCGGCCGAACCTGACCTTCGGGCTCATAGGTCGCGATGATTCCGCCGGAAGGCGTGGCCTCGTGCTCGACGAGCCGCATCGATCTCGCGGGCGTCCCGGCTCCGAACAATCTCTTGCCGGAGCCCAGGGTCAGCGGAAAGGTCATCAGGATGAGGCGGTCGATCAGCCCCGCCGCGAGCAGCTGCGGGTAGAGGGTGGAGCTGCCCTGGACGATGAGGTCCGGCCCGTCGCCCCTTTTCACCTCGGCCAGCGCCTCGAGGTCGCGAACGCGGCGGCTGTTTCCCCAGCTCAGCGCCTGGTCGCCGCGGGTGACGACATATTTGGCGGCGCGGTCGAAACGGCGGCCGAGCGGTTCATTCTCGCGTTCGGCATAGGGCCAATAGGCCGCGAAGATGTCGTAGGTCCGCCGTCCCAGCAGCAGATCGAACGGCCCGTCAAACAGGGCATCGATCCGCTTGCCGCCCTCTTCGTCGAAAAAGTCGAACAGCCAGCCGCCATAAGTGAAGCCGCCGGTCGGATCTTCGCTCGGCCCGCCGGGGGCCTGCATCACCCCGTCGAGCGAGACGAAGACGGCTCCGATGATCTTCCGCATGTCCCTCTCCTCCTTTTTCCTGTCGGCCGAAATCAGCGCGGCAGCAACAGGCTCGCATCGCCGTAGGAATAGAAGCGGTAGCCCGCCTCGATCGCGTGGGCGTAGGCGCGGCGCATCGTCTTCAGCCCCATCAGCGCCGAGACCAGCATGAAGAGCGTCGAACGCGGCAGATGGAAGTTGGTCATCAGGCCGTCGACGGCGCGGAAGCGATAACCCGGCGTGACGAAGATCGACGTATCGCCTTCAAAAGGGGCAATGCGGCCATCCTCGGCTGCGGCGCTCTCGAGGAGCCGAAGCGAGGTGGTGCCGACCGCGACGATGCGCCCGCCGGCCGCACTCGCCGCGTTGAGCCGGTCGGCCGCCGAGGCCGTGATCCGCCCCCATTCGGCATGCATCTTGTGATCGGCCGTGTCGTCGGACTTGACCGGCAGGAAGGTGCCGGCGCCGACGTGCAAAGTGAGCGTCTCGTGGCCGATGCCCGCCGCCGACAATGCTTCCATCAAGGCCGGCGTGAAGTGGAGCGCCGCGGTGGGAGCCGCGACGGCGCCGGCCTCCCGGGCGAAGAGGGTCTGGTAATCGTCCGCGTCCCGCTCGTCGGCGGCGCGCCGGCTTGCGATGTAGGGCGGCAGCGGCATCCGGCCGGCTCTTTCGAGCAATTTCTCGACCGGATCCTCCCCTTCGAAAGTCAGGAGCAGGCTGCCGTCGTCCCGCCGGTCCGAGGCGATCGCCGCAACCCCCGCCGCGAAGTCTAGCCGGTCGCCCTCACGCACCCGCTTCGCGTTGCGCAGGAAGGCACGCCAGCTGCGCGGCCCTTCCCGCTTGTGGAGAGTCGCGCCAATCCTGGCTTCGCCGCGCCGGCCCTCGAGCTGCGCCGGGATTACGCGCGTGTCGTTGAATACGAGCATGTCCCCGGGGTGGAGCAGCGAGGGAAGGTCGCTCACCACCCGATCCGCCAGCGCCTCCCCGTGGACGACCAGCATCCGAGCAGTGTCCCGCGGCACGGCGGGGCGAAGCGCGATCCGTTCGGGCGGAAGCTCGAAATCAAAAAGGTCGACGCGCATGGCGCCTCATCGCGGCGGAGGGCCGCGCAGGCAAGCGCACGCAAGCACGCGATGGGATACGGTCGCTCGGCTCCCCCCTTTGCGCCGGACCTCGCGTGGGAGTAGCGCTTCCCCTGTCCATGCATTGCACTTGGCTGCGCAGGCACTTATCCGTGGGGCCTGCGATAGAAGGATCGTTTGTCCATGGGTGCGGCCGAAAGGGGTCTTCTGTCGGCTTCCATCGTCATGGAGTGGGAGACGGCGAAGGAGGCCGGCATCGGTCGGGCCCAGCGCGCCCTGCGCGCCTTGCATCGCCAGATCCTCGCGCTCCAGCCGGTGATGCGCGCGCCGGCGGAGCTCATCCTCTGCTATGAAGAGGCGGACATAGCCAGGGAGGCGCTGCGAAGCGTGGTCGCCGAGGCCGCGGCCCCGGCCGGCTGGCCCTGCAAAGTCGAACTCGTCCCGGTTCCGACCGGCACGCATTACTACAACAAGAAGAACATCGGCGCGCGGGCCTCGACCAACGAGCTGATCATCTTCCTGGACACGGATGTCGTTCCGCAAGAGGGCTGGCTTCAGACGATGCTGGGCGCCTTCGATGATTGGTCCACCTCGATCATCATCGGAGCCACGGCGCTAGATCACAATACGCCCTACGAAATGGCGATGGCGCTGACCTGGATTTTCGATCCCGCCACGCACGGACGGGGCGTCCAGCCTTTGCGTCGCTACTCGTCGAACAATCTTGCTTTCCGGCGCAATCTCTTCCTGCGCTTCCCCTTCCCCGAGCACGGCAGCTACCGGGGCCAATGTGCCGAATTGCAGAAGTCATTGATCGAGGCCGGGATCAGCGTGCGCGAACAGACCGACGCCCGTGCGAGCCACCCTCCGCCCCGCGGGTTCCGGGGATTCCTGCATCGCTCATGGGCGGCCGGAGGCGATGAATTCTATTATGACGCGTTGGCGGGACGCGCCGGGGGCAGCTCGGCGCTTCGCGGCCTGGCGCGCGACTATGCCGTGGTTGCCCGGCGCATCCGGGAGCGGCAGCCTCTGCTCCGCCCGCACCGTCCGAACCTTATCCTGGGGTGGATGCTCGGCTGGCTCTATTATGCCGTGAAGTTCGCCGCCTATTTGAGGTACGTGGCCGGAGACCGGCTTCGTGGCGCCAGCGGCGCCGCGTTCCCGCGCCAGACCGTTCCCCGCTGAACCGTGCGGCAGCCGCCGGATCAGCCGCGCGGACTGGAGCCAGCTTCAAGTCGGCCAGGAATCAGGACGCACAGCCGAACGTGGCGTCGTTCCTATTAGCGAACGTCGGGGCGGCTTCCGTTATGGCTCTCACGTCGGCCTTCTCCGCTGCCGGCTTGATCCAGATTTTCAGCTTCGATGAGCCGTCAGTTGGAGGGGTGCCGTCACACCCGTGATGATCTTGACTCATTTTCCCTTCTCTCCTCGAAACTGCACGACCGGCCGAGGTCGGACAAACGGCTCGCTTCCCTACCGGCTCGTCTCAAGGCTTAATGGCGAGGGAACCGGCTGTCCATCGATACAAAAGGGTCTCCGCTAATCGAGCAGGGCGTTGCACGCAGCGGTTAGTAGGTCGGCTCGTTGCGAGACGGGGCCGGAAGAGGTGAGGACGCGGGCGGGGACAGTCTTGGCAACGACCGTGGCGATTCGCAAGAAGGATCCCGCACAGCCCATGGCGGCAATGTAATGCGGCTTGAAAGTCACCGCGCTCAGGGCGGTCACCAGGCGGCTCCCCCTCAAGGCGGTTGGGCTTTCCGCGTCTCCCCATGCCAAAAGGAAGATAGCGGCCAGTGGAGCCGCCTCTGCCGGCGTCCCGGCCGGAACCACATATTTCTCGCGCTCGCCCGGCACGCGCGGCACGTCGCGCGTGTCGATGGACAGGGCTTCGCAGGCGTCACGCCAGAGCTTGACCCCCGCCTTGCTCGGGTAAGCAATGACCTGGCCTTCGACTTCGTGGAGTGGCGTTACATCGTCCCCGAGCAGCGACCACCCGATCCGGATCAGTTCGGCCGCGAGGGTTGATTTGCCGGCGCCCGAGACCCCAGCGATCGCCACGGCCTGACCCCCGCCCGGCGGCACCAGGCAGGCCGCATGGAGCGGCAATCCGCCACGTTGATGAACCAGTACTGCCCGGGCGGTGCCCTGCAGATATTGTTCGATCAGCGCCTCCTTGTTGCCTGCCGCGGGACAGATTTCCACAAGGACGCCGTCGCTGATCCGCATGCGGGCTACCCTGGGGATGTCGTACAGCAGGACACCGGGGCGAGCCTGGGCCCAGGCGGTGCAGCGCGTTGCCCCCTCCAGTGCGGGTGGAAGGGACGCAACCCAGCAAATCTCCGCTCCGTTGACCCCCGGCAGCCCAAGTGTTCTTTCGTCCGCGCGGATACCGGCGGCGGTCATGCACGCTCCGCGAGGAAAAGACCGCTGTCCACGGCGCGATCCAACGCGCTGGTGCGCTCGGTCGACGGGTCGCCCTGCTCGATTCTGTCGAGCGATCGGCGGAGAGCCGGGATGTCCAATAGTTGTCGGCAAGGCGGACTGCGCTCGATACGATTGATCGCGGCGCGATATGCGTCCGACTTCCGCATCACCCAAACGGCATAGTCGGCGGCCTGCATCCCCCGGGTCCTGCGCAGGCGAATAGAGTCCGGAAGAAGCTCACAGCCGATTTCGCGCGCCAGACCACGATGCCGCCCGCCGCGTTGGAAGGCGTGAAGCGGGAAGGAGATCAGCAGCTCTATCAGCCTCCGGTCGGCCGTCGGATCTCGTACTTCCGTCCCCCACATAGCAAGAGGATCGACCGCCCATTGGTGCGGCCAGCGCATTGCGAAATAGCGCAGGCCCCGCCGCGTGTTCGACGGCGGATGTCTTCTCTGCAGCTTCTGCTTGTGCGACTTGCGGAAGTCCGCTCTGGTGACCGTCAGGTCCTCGCCCCACGCCGTCTGCTGCACGAAACGGCTCAGCCGCTCCGGCAGAAGGCCGCTCGCCAAGGATCTCCACACAGGCCTGCCGGTTGCTTCTCGAGCGTCGAGAGCGGCCCGCAGCGCGGCGCCCCAGCGGAGACTCAGGAGCAATTCGCGATTGGCGCCGGCCCCGGAGTAGCTGATGCCAAAGTTTCCGTGCGAGCCGTGCAACACCACCCCAGGAGCCGCCGCTCGATGGATGCGGTCCACCCAGAGATGATTGGCGCCATTCCGCACGGGGGTCGCGCAGCGCTCGTGCAGGAGGGGGATGAGGTCAAGGGCGGTGCGGTCTTCGTCCCGTATGACGAAGTGGCGAATGTTCCCGTAGAGGCACGCCGTCGCCGTTGCGAACCGCGCGTCGTCGGAGTCCCAGCCCGGCCGCTGCCACACCGGCATGCCGGGATAAGGGGCCGACGTGTAGGCGGTGATTTCCGCTCCGCGCTCCGCGAGCATACGCGCGGCCGAAGCCGCGACCAGCCCGGAATCCAGACCCCCGCTCAGCGTGGTGGCGACCGGTACCGCCGACCTCAGCGATCGCGCAACGGCCGCGTCAAGTGCCTCGGCAGCGGCCGCGACATAGTCGCCCTCGTCGCGAAACCTCCTAATCGAGGGTGCCGGAACCCACCAACGACGAACCTCATGTCGTTCCGCTGACCAGTGCAAGGTCTCACCGCCGCCAAGTCGGTGCATCCCGACGAAAGGGGTGGTCCCCGGCAGATAGCGCGCCTCCGCCGCCAACCCCGCTAAGAGCGGATCGGGGCTGCTTCGGTCAAAGTGCGCTAGAGCCGCAAGTTGTGTGCAAAGAAGTATCCTCCTACCACGCAAGGCATAATAGAGACGGTAGTCGGACATGGCGTCCACCGCGGCCACGAGGGAGCTGTCGCGCAGGTCGAAAGCGACGAACGCGAAAGCGCCGATAACGCGATCCAGGGCGCCGACGCTCCAACGTTGGTAGGCGGCGAAGAGAATATAAGAGTCAGCGGTTGTCGCCGGGTCCCGACGCAGGTCGAGCGTCCTGATCAGCTCGTCGCGGTTGTCCAGCCGCACCTGCGCCGCGAACAGCAAAGTGCCGTCATCGGACAAGAGTGGCTGCGCATCGAAGCGATCCTCGGCGAGAAAGCCCGGCACCCGCACGGCTGCCGCGACCTTCGCGGCTTGGGTCGAGCGAACGTCGGGGACGGTGCGCAGGCAGCCGGCGTGCGGCGGCGCCGACAGACCCGAGGCGCAAGCACGGATTTCGGACGAGAACACTCCGTTCGCCGGATCCGCGATGACTGCAAACACGCTCTTGGGTGACTCCGCGTCCGGTGGCTCAGAGAGGCTCCGACTGTGGCATGGTCGCCGGTGGGCGACAAGCGGCATGCACTGGTTCTTGCGGCGCCTTGACGCGCGGCTTTGCCGGGCTATCGATCGACCGGCCAGCGACCATCGATGTGCGGGCGCCCGACCGAAAGGCGAGTCCATGTTCACGCGTTCGCGCGACGTCGTCGCGGCCAACTTCGACGACAAGACCTTTCTGCTGCACGTTCAGACCGCGGTCTATCTGGAGTTGAACGAGACGGGGCTGCGGGTCTGGGAATTGCTCGAAGATCGCCAGGGCGCCGAAACCCTGGTCGACGCGCTGCGCCGCGAATTCGATGTCCCCGAGGATGTCTGTGCCGGCGACGTCGCCGAACTCCTCTCCGCGCTTCAAAGCCAGAATTTCGTAATCAGTGAGGAAGGCCCTGCTGGGGAGAAAAGCGCTTGAGGCCCAGTCGCGACATGAGTGCGGCCAGGAAGCCGCGTCCGACGTCGAGAGCCAGCAGCGGGAGGGTCGCCAGGGGCAAGAGCCGCTCGAAACGATCGTCGACGTAGCGGACCCAGCGATCCGCCAGCCAGTCGGCCTGCCGCAGCCACGCCCAGGTACGGACCAGGCGGCGCTTGCGAAAGCTCGGCAGCGGATCCTTCCGCAGCATGTGCGGATAGTCTCTCGCCAGAGCCGCCAGGTCGGCGGGGAGCTCGGCAGGGACCGGCTCGGCGTACCACCACCCCCGGTGATGAACGCCATGGTCCGTGCAGCGTGCGATGTGCCTGGCGTAGGTCCCGCGATCAGTCGCCCACTCCGTGTGGAATACGCGCTGCATCTTGCGCGAAAGCTTGGCCGAAGGATCGACCGCGGTAAGGTGCCGTCCGCCCTTTGGAAGCCGCGCTTCGATGACGGTGCCGAAACGCCATTGATAGGGCGAACGCGCGCCTTCGGAGCGAAGGTCGCGCATGCTCACGGTCACTCCCGACCGGCTAAGCCATTTGCTGCCCGCGTCCCATCCCGCGGGCGCGTCCCAGGCAGCGGCGCAGCTAAAGGGCTGGCTGCGGTCGACGCAGCAGGTAGATGCGGGAGCGAGCAGGTTCAGCCGCTGATAGTGCCGCGTCATCTCCACGCGATGGGGTTCGGCAAGGCCGCTCGACTTCAGGGCCTGCAACAGGGTCCGGCTGGGTATCTCATCGGCGTCGAGCAGAAGAACGACGTCGTCATCGTTTGCGTCGTGCAATGCCAGCATCAAGGCATTGCGTTGCACCGCCGCGCGCTCGCGGGGACTTGAGTCGGGCGGGCCCAGCGAGGAGAGCCTCACGGGGCGTAGCTTGGCGGCGGCCCATTCGAAACGCGCCGAATGGTCGCGAAAAGAGCAGGGCTTGGCGACGCCGCGATACGTCTCGCAGGCCTCGACGAGGACGAACACATCAGTCTCGGCGAAGTTCTGCCGCAAACGATGCTCGAGCAAGTCCAATTCCCCGTCGAACGGAAAGCTGTCGTAGATTTTTCTTTTCAACGAGGGACTCCGGCGCCCGACTGGCCTTCGCGCGATTGTAACGGGTATCGCGCTGGTGGAAAGCAGGCTCGAGGCCCGGCACTGACGCAGTTTGAAATTCGCTAGCGCCACGGCGGCCCGGTTCGTATATGCTTAGCGCAAAGCACTGGGAGACGCGCGGTGGGCGAGAACGTGACTGACTTCGTGAATACATGGGTTCAGGAAAACATCAATCCGACCGCCTATGCAGGCGAAGGAGAGAGGCACCCCGAAACGGAGCAAACGGTCGAGGAACTGTTAGCCGCCGCCGAAAGCGAGGGCATCTCTCGCGCGGACATCGAAGAGCATTTCGGCGATGTCGAGGACTTCATCGACAACCAATTCGAGACGGCCACCGATAACGAGGTCCAACGCCTCGCCGACAGGGACGATTGATGCCGACCGGACCGAAAGGACAGAAGCGCCCAGCCGATGTCGTCAGCAACGCCGTGCACGTCATGCGCGTCCTGACGGGCGAGGCTGACGACAGCGCGCCTGATGATGGCAAGGATAAGGCGGCCCAGGAACTTGGGCGCAAGGGCGGCAAAGCTCGGGCGGCGAGCATGACGCCCGAACGGCGAGCGGAGATCGCTCGGACGGCGGCAGCAAAACGTTGGGGCGGCGGTAACTAGCTGTTGACTTTTCGGCGCTAATTTCCGATTCTGTTGCAGGTCACGAATTTCAACAGGGTTCCGCCGATGTCGATAGCTGCTAATCCCGCACTTGAGTTTCTGGACGAGCAGCTACCGTTCGCTGTCCGGCGCCAGGTTCCCGGCGCGCTACGGCGCGCATATCATCTCGTGGACGATCTCGTTCGTCAGACGGCATGGCTGCGAAGCCCGAGCGCGCGATTCCAGCGCGGGGATCTAATCGTACTGGCAGTGGAAAGTGAGTTCGAGAAGCTCGCTCGATCCGGCGCCCTGCCCTTCGAGCCGACATATGAGGAATATGCCGCGCCCACTGGGAAGCATCTCGTCTTGAGGAACGATGCCGCCTGCGTCACGATCAATCAGATTCCCGACCGCAAGAAGCCGCGCAAAGCCGTGTTTCGAAACGCGCTCGGCACGCCGAACCAAGCGTTCTTGTTTGATGAATGGAATGAAGAAATCAGGAAGCGCGCCGGGGCTAAGCACGCTTTGCTCCTTCATGGGTATCAAGACTTAAACTTCGCGCTTTTCGGTATCCCCGATCCTTCAAAAAACCGACTGATTGAGTGGACCGATAACCTGCTTAAAATTCCCCACCCGATGGCGGAGGCGGTCGAAGAGGGTCCGCGTGAGTCGCCCGATCCTGAAAGCATGGAAGCGATCATCCGGCTGGTCACCGACAACGACGGGTTCGATGGATAACGTTCTCGCCTTTCCAGATCGCGCAACGGGCTTCGTTCCGCAGCGGCTGATTGAGGCGCGACTCTCGCGCCAGATGTCGCGCGCGGAGCTTGGGCGCGAGGTCGGCATGACAGGAACCGCCATTGGGAACTACGAAACCGGCGCTCGCCGGCCGGACATGAGCGCGTTAATGGTTATCGCGGAGAAGCTTGACCAATCTGTGGCCTTCTCCCTCCGACCGTCGCCGTCGATAGAGGGGCGACAAGGCGCGCGGTTCTTCCGTAGCGTGGGTCCCAAATCTAACAAGCTCAACCAAGCATTCGAGGTAAAGTCCAAATGGCTTTGGGAGTTAGTCAGCTTCCTTACGCACTTTGTCCGGCTGCCCGAGCTGAGCATTTTTCAGATCGACGGCCAAGATGCGTATACGCGCGCGGATATTGAAGAGATCGCGCAGGCTACACGTCGGTTTTGGGGCTTGGGGGATGGGCCAATTGCTAACATGGTCGCGTTGCTGGAAACGCACGGCATCGTCGTAACAAGGTTTGAAACCCGGACGAAATGTATCGATGCGTTCTCATCCTGGATTGATGATCGACCATATGTTTTCCTCGCCTCGGATAAGAGTTCCGCGTGTCGGTCGCGTTTCGATGCCGCGCATGAGCTGGGCCACCTCATCCTGCATCGCGGGATCGCTCAAGACGATGTTGAGGATAAGGGTACGCGGCAGCGTATAGAACAAGAAGCCAATATGTTTGCTGGGGCGTTTCTTCTCCCAGAAAGCACCTTCCTTGCAGAGTTTTATTCCACTCGAGTGGAGCATCTAAAGGGCCTCAAGCGCCGGTGGCGAGTTTCTATGGCCGCGTTGGCGCATCGAGCCAAAGGAATGGGCGCAATCGATGAGGATCAATACATCCAGTTTCGCAAGCAGCTCAGCCACCACAAATGGCTGACCCGCGAGCCATTGGATGATGAGATCGCCATCGAAGAACCGAAGCTGCTCTTGAAGGCATGGCACCTCCTAATCGAGCGGGGGCTGGTCGGAGGCTCGACGTTCGAGGACAAAATCGGCTTTTCGCCGGAGATGGTAAAGCGGCTGTCCGGCCTGGCTCCGGTCGGTCCGCCAGAAGAGAATGAAGCCAGTGTAGCTGTGCGTATCTAACTGAACTTTTATCCTTGACGGTATGCACAAAGGTCCATATAAAAATGGGCATGAGAAAGCTCGCCCTCAAATCCCGCGTCCAAATCTTGAACCTCCTCTGTGAGGGCATGTCCATGCGCGCCGTAGCGCGCGTTACCGATGTCAGCTTCAACACGGTCGCCAAGCTGCTGGTCGATGCCGGGACGGTCTGCGCTGAAATGCACGATGAGCTGGTCCGAGACGTGAAGTCGGAGCGGATCGAATGCGACGAGATTTGGGCCTTCAACTATTGCAAGCAGCGCACGGTCGCGACCGCCAAGGCGGCCCCCGCCGAGGCCGGTGACATTTGGACCTGGACGGGCATTGACGCCGACTCCAAGCTCATCGTCAGCTACCTTGTCGGGGACCGCTCGGGGCAGGCTGCAATCGAGCTTATGGACGATCTGCGCGCTCGCCTCGCCAACCGCGTCCAGATCACCACAGACGGCCACAAAGCCTATCTAGACGCCGTGGAAGGCGCGTTCGGCGGCGACGTGGATTATGCGCAGATCATCAAAATGTATGGCGCTACGCCGGGCGGAGCGGGCCGCTACAGCCCCGCCGAGTGCACCGGCATCCAGAAGGTCCGGATCGAGGGCAATCCCGACATCAAAAAGGTCAGCACGTCCTACGTTGAGGTGCATAACAAGACGATGCGGATGCACATGCGCAGGTTCACGAGGCTGACGAACGGCCACAGCAAGAAAGTCGCCAACCACGCGCACATGGTCGCGCTCTACACGCTGTTCTACAATTTCATCCGGACCCACGGTAAGCTGCGGATGTCGCCCGCCATGGCCGCTGGTATCGCCGACACGTTCCTTGGCTTTGAGGACGTGCTGGCTAGGGTTGATGCCAAGCAGGTCCCGAAGGCTCGCGGCCCCTACAAACCGCGCCGGCCTATTTCAGAGTGATGCAGTGCCCGAGGCCCGCTTGTTCCTATTTGGGGGCCGTGGCCGCCGGCGGCGGGACGTTATCCGCGGCAACGGAAGCCCGGAGGATCTTCGTCGGCACCATCGGCGGCTCGCCGCGCTCGATCGCGTCGACGAAGTTCATGCCTGCAACGACCCGGCCGAACACCGTGTAAGTGCCGTCCAGAGTGAGGCGCGGCGCCAGCATGATGTAGAACTGGCTGTTGGCGCTGTCCGGATTTTCCGCGCGCGCCGCCGCGACCGCGCCCCGGACGTGGGGCAGGCCGTTGAACTCGGCCTTCAGGTCGGGAAGGTCGGAGCCGCCCGTGCCGTCGCCCTTGGGATCGCCGCCCTGCGCCATGAAGCCCTCGATGACGCGATGGAAGGTGAGGCCGTCGTAGAAATGCTTGCGCGCCAGTTCCTTCACCCGTTCCACATGGTTAGGCGCCGCCTCGGGACGGAGCTGGATAGTGACGCGGCCACCGCTGGACAGGTCGAGCAACAGCGTGTTTTCGGGGTCGAGCGGAGGCGGGGCGGCGGGGAAAATCCTCTGCGCCGCCGCCGATCCAGCGAGCAACATTCCCATCAGCAGGACGGCGAGAGCCTTGATACGCATCTTCTGGAAATTCCCCGACAATTCGCTCATCCTCGATAGTGGGAGGTGGCGCGAGGCGGATCAAGTGCCTTTGCGACCGATCGTCTCGACACGGCGCGCCACGTCGGCGGCCACTGCGGCACTGACGAATGGCGAGACGTTACCCCCATAGAGGGCGATTTCCTTGACGAGGCGCGAGGCGATCGGCTGCAGCGAGACGTCCGCCATTAGGAAGACCGTCTCGATCCGGTCGTTGAGCTGCTGGTTCATTCCTGCCATCTGATACTCATATTCGAAGTCCGCGACAGCCCGGAGGCCGCGGATGATCAGCGCCGCGCCCGCCCGTTCGGCGAAATCCATCAGCAGCGAATCGAACGGCACGACGCTGATCTCGCCCGGAACTCCCGCGACCTCGCGCCGGACCATCTCGATCCGCTCCTCGACGGTGAACATCGGCGATTTCGAAGGATTGGTCGTGACTCCGATCACCAGGCGGTCGACCAGCTTGGCGCCGCGACGGATGATGTCCATGTGCCCGAGGGTGATCGGGTCGAACGTGCCTGGATAGACGCCGGTCTGCATGTCCAATCCTTAGCCCGCTTAGTGGTCCCGCTCCACAGCGAAGCGTGCCACCGCCCGCAGGAGGTCGGCTTCGGCCCCGTAGCTGCTCAGATATTCGATCGCCTGGCCGACGAGTAGGTCGGCCTGCTGACGGGCGCGGTCTCGGCCCAGGAGCGTGACAAAAGTCTCCTTCCCTCGCGACCGATCCTTGCCGACCTTTTTGCCGATCTTCTCCTCGTCGCCTTCCTCGTCGAGCAGGTCGTCGGCGATCTGGAAGGCGAGGCCGACATCGCGCGCGTAGCCGCGCAGCTTCAGCCGCCCCTCGGGTGGCACGCGCCCCATGATCGCCCCGGCCTCGACGCAAAAGCCGATCAGCGCGCCGGTCTTGAGCTGCTGCAGGCGTGTCACCGCGGCGATGTCGAGCGGCTCCTCGGTGGCGCTGAGGTCCATCATCTGGCCGCCCGCCATGCCGGCGGGCCCGGCCGCCGCCGCCAGCTCCTCGACGAGCTCGGCCCGCACGAACGGATCGGGGTGAGTATCGTCGCCGGCGAGTATCCCGAATGCGAGGGCATGGAGCGAATCGCCGGCGAGGATCGCGGTGGCCTCGCCATAGGCCCTATGGAGCGTCGGCTTGCCGCGGCGCAGGTCGTCGTCGTCCATGGCGGGAAGATCGTCGTGAATGAGCGAATAGACGTGGATGCATTCGACCGCGCCGCCGACACGGATTGCCCGCTCCCGCGCCGTGTGAAAGAGGCCGCACGCGGCGACGACGAGCAGCGGCCTCAGGCGCTTGCCGCCGCCGAGCGTCGCGTATCGCATCGCCTCGTAGAGTGGCGCGCGGCCGTCGGGGGGCACTGCAAGAGTCTGGGAAAGGAAGGCGTCGATCTCGGCCCGCACCTGGTCGAGGGCCGGTTCGAGCAGCGCCTGGTCGGCCACCGGGGCGGCTCAGTCGGCGTCGAACGGAGCGGTGCCGCTCGGCTGGCCGTCGCGGCCGAACTGAAGCTTCTCGATCTTCGCCTGCGCCGCCTGCAGCCGCGCCTCGCATTGCTGACGCAGCCGATCGCCCTCCGCGTAGAGCTCTATCGACTCGTCGAGCGACGCCTCCCCGCTCTCGAGCCGGCGGACGATCTCCTCGAGACGCTTGAGCGCGGCTTCGAACGACAATTCGGCAATGGCTTCAGGCGCGTCGGACATGACCGAAACATTGAGCCGGGCTCGAACCCGGGTCAAGCGTCAGGCGGCGCGATACCAGTCGGCCCCGTCCCGCGAAGTGCGTACCGCCCGGCCCTCGACCTCGAGCCGCCGGAGGTGCGCCAGGGCCTCGCCCGTGGCCAGTCCGAGCATGTTGTCTTGGATCTCGCGGGCGAAAAGGGTGCCGAAACAGTCGACCGCGCGTCGGGGCTCGTCCAGCCTCGCGTGAAGCGCGTCGAGCCGGTCGCGATGCCCGTGCGCCAGGGCGTCGAGCCGCGCATGGAGCCCCGTGAAAGGCTCGCCGTGCGAGGGCAGGACGAGCAGGGTGTCGGGGAG
Organism: Allosphingosinicella sp.; assembly: GCA_036262495.1. Lineage (GTDB taxonomy): Bacteria > Pseudomonadota > Alphaproteobacteria > Sphingomonadales > Sphingomonadaceae > Allosphingosinicella. The sequence goes on along the minus strand of DATAIU010000111.1, from coordinate 17,344 downwards.
CCCCTTCAGCTTCTCGATCGAAGCGAGCCATTCGCCGAGCGGGTCCGCCTGGGGCTCGCTGAGGCTCAGCGACACGTTGGAGGTGATCCTCGGCAGGACCTGGTCGCCGGCGATCATCAGACCGCCCTCGTCGTCGACCAGGCAGGCATGTTCCGGGCAGTGTCCGCTGCCGATCACAACCCGCCAGCGCCGGGCGCCGACTGGGATCACGTCGCCATCCTCGATACGGACATAGGACACGGGGATGGGCTCGACGACCGCGGCGAAGCGTCCCCAGCCCTTCGCCGCTTCGGCCTCGATGCGATCCTCCTCCCAGCCTGCTGCGCGCCAAAAGGCCGCCGCTTCGGCGGGTGGCGAGTCGCGCACGTCGCTCGCCAGCATCCGGGCGAACAGCCATTCGCCCCGGGTCATCCAGAGCGGTGCGCCGAACCGCGCGACCAGCCATCCGGCGAGGCCGATATGATCGGGGTGGAAGTGGGTGACGATCACGCGCGTCACGCTCCGGCCCGCCAGCGGCCCGGCGAAAAGCGCGTCCCAGGCCCACCGGCAGGGCTCGATCGCGAGGCCGGTATCCACGATCGCAACGCCCTCGCCGTCGTCGAGAATCCAGACGTTGATGTGTCGCAGAGACCCCGGAATCGGCAGCCGCGCCCATCCGACGCCTGGGGCGAGCGCGACCAGCTCCCCTTCGGCGGGGCCGCGCCGTCCGAGCGGGTAGGTCAGGCCTTTATGGCTGTAGGCTTCATCGTCCGGCGTCAGCGAGACGTCGGGGCTGTCCGGCTCCGCCGCGGGCTCAGCGCTTGAAGAGGTCATCGGCGGTCGGCTCGCGCGGAGCCTCGACGCTCCCCGCCGCCTCCGCCGCGTGCACGGCCTCGGCCTCGCGAGCGGCAGTCTCCCGCTCGGCGCGCAATTCCTCGATCAACGCTTCGCGGTCGCCCTCGAGGCGATGGTCCTGCGGCGCCGGTTCGATGCCGGCGGCCTTGGCGACCTTGGCGACGAGGGCGTCGAGTTCGCGCTGCGAGCACAATCCGAGCGTGACCGGGTCCTTGGGCTGGATGTTGGCGATGTTCCAGTGGCTGCGGTCGCGGATCGCCGCGATGGTCGTGCGGGTCGTACCGATCAGCTTGCCGATCTGGCCATCCGAAATCTCGGGATGGTTGCGGATGATCCAGGCGATGCCGTCCGGCTTGTCCTGGCGCTTCGAGACGGGAGTGTAGCGAGGCCCCCGCGTCCGCCGCGTCTGGTCCGGCTCTTTCTGGATCTGCAGCCGGTAATTGGGGTCCGCCTGGCCGCGCTCGATCTCCTCCTGCGTCAGCTCCCCGGCGCGGAGCGGGTCGCGGCCGGTGAGCTTCGTCGCCGCGGTGTCGTCGGCGATCGCCTGGACCTCGAGGATGTGGAGGCCGCAGAATTCCGCGATCTGCTCGAAAGTCAGCGAACTGTTGTCGACCAGCCAGGAGGCGGTCGCGTGGGGCATGAGCGGCTGTGCCACTTGGGTCTCCGAAACAAGAAGGGCCGCCCCTTCCCGGAGCGGCCGTTGCGTTGCCAGAGGCTCTAGTCCACGCATCGCCCGAGGGCAAGACGCGTGCCGCGCTTCCGCCGCAATCCCATCTTGATTCGGCCGTGAAAGAGCGACAGCCTCCCTTTACTAACGGAAGGGGAACATCGATGAAAATCCTAGCGGGGGCGGCGCTGATCGCGGCGCAGCTTCTTTCGGCCGCTCCGGGCTCCGCCGCCGAGCTTCTCGGCGACGGGGGCGCCAGCGAGCAGCGCCGGGGCACTTTCGCGGGCGCGCGCTTCCGAGTGCCGCTCGGCGCGGCCCGCGAGCGCGCGCCGCGCGCCGGCTTGGCGATCGCGCCGGTCCGCGAAAGCCGCGGCAGCGACGGCAGCCTCAAGACGCGATTCGGCCCGGGTCTGGAGTTCGGCGTCGCCGGCAGCGAGAAGCCGCAGCTGAAGCTCGCGGGAACGCCGGTGAGCCGGCTCGCGGAGGGCAGGACGGGTCCGGACGGCCGCAAGCAGGGCGTGTCCACCGTCGGCAAGGTCGCCATAGGCGTCGCCGCCGTGACCCTGGTCGGCGCGATCGCGCTCTACGTCTGGCTCACCAGCCGCTGCGACGACGGCTGCGATTGAGAATCGACCGGACAGGGAGGATTTCGAGATGGAGACTTTGCTGATGGCGAGCCTGATCGCGGCCCAGATCGGCCTTGCGACGCAGCCCGCGGCGGCCGCCGAGCTCGTCGGCGCCCGCGGAACGGACAGCCAGCGAGAGGGCGCCTTCCTCGGCGCAAGGGTGCGGCTGAGACTGGGGGGTGAGAATGCCGAGCCGGTGCGGGCCGCGCTCACGCTCGCGCCCCTCCAACAGTGGCGCGGCCTCGACGGCAGCGTCCGGACCCGCTTCGGCGAGGGCTTCGAGCTCGGCGTCGGCGACAAAGGGAAGCCGGCTCTCTCCCTCGCGGGGCAGCGCGTCGATCGGCTCATGCTCGGCCGATCGGGCCAGGCTCCCGAAGGGCGCAAGCAAGGGGTATCCGACCTCGGCTGGGTGGCGATCGGCATCGGCGCCGTCGTCGTCATCGTCCTGGCGCTCGCCGTCGCCTGCACCAACGACGACGACTGCATCGGCAGCGAGTGAAGGGCCTCGGCGCCGGCTAGACGTCGATGGCGACATGCGCCGGCTCGGCCGCAACCCGGCCGAGCCAGGCCACGACCGCGGGATAAGCGGCGAGGTTGAACCCGCCCTCCTCGGCGACGTGCGTGTAAGCGTAGAGCGCGATGTCGGCGAGGCTGAGCCGCTCGCCGACGAACCAGTGCCGGCCGGCGAGATGGTCGTCCATCAGCTTCAGGGCGGCCGCCCCCGCCTCGCGCTTGCTCGGAAGCAAAGCGCGCTGGAGATCGGTGAGGTTCGGTTCGCCGACAAAGGCCAGCCAGAAGCGCAAGGTCGCGACGTTCGGCTCATGGCTATATTGTTCGAAGACATCCAGCGCAGCATGTCCGCGCGCTCGAACCGGTCCTGGGGCACGAGTGGGCTTCCGTCGCCCAGATAGAAGCAGGCCGCATTGCTTTCCGGAATGAAACGCGGGCCGACCTGAAGGACGGGTATCCGGCCGTTCGCGTTCACATTGGCAAGAAACTCGGGCGTCCGCGTCCCGCCCTTCAGGATATCATATTCGCGCCGGTCGAGGCTGAGGCCGAGATGCGCCGCGGTCAGCCGGATCTTGTAGCAATTCCCCGACGCCGAATATTCGTGGAGGACGGGCGTTTCGGCCATCAGATGATCCCCTGTTCCTCGCGCCAGCGCGCCTGCTCGCGGAGCTGGAGAAAGATGACCGCGCCGAGCCCGATCGCGAAGATCCAGCCCCAGATATGCTTCCACCAGGGGAAGCGCCGGTCCGAATAGCTCTTGCCGGTCAGCTCTTGAAGCAATTCCAGTTGCGGCGGCGGGAGGATAGCGATCTTGTAGCCCGCAGCCTCCTCGAGGAAGGTGACGAAGCCATATTCCTCATAAGCCCAGATCGGCAGGCCGAAGAAGCTGATCTCGCGATAGGACCAGCCGATCTTGAGCGGCGGACGCGGATTATGGGCCTTCCTCGCCCGGGCCTCGGTTTCCCGCTTGTTGTAGGGCAGGATGCCGGAGCCATATTCGGTGTAGCGGCGGACCTGCTCCATGTTCGGCGCGTCGGGCAGAGTCTCGATGGCGTCGACGCGCGGGGTGTTAGCGGGGAGAAGCGGCCTGCTGCCGAGGAAGATCGCCGCGGCCATCGTCAGCACCACGGCGCCCATCAGATGCTCAGCCTTCATCCTCTCCCTCGACCGTCAGCACGATCTTACCGACATGGCCGCCTTCGTCCATCCTCCGGTGCGCGTCGGCGGCGCGGGCGAGGGGGAAGCGGGAGTCGATCACGGGCCGGATGCGGCCCGCCTCGAAATGGGGCCACACCTCCCGCCGCAATTCGTCCGCCAGCGCCGCCTTGAATTCGGCCGGGCGGGCGCGGAGGGTGGAGCCGGTAAGGACGAGCCGCCGGCGCATCACGTCCCACAGCGAAACCTCCGCCGTCCCGCCGCGCTGTCCGGCGATCGAGACGTGGCGTCCCTCTTCGGCCAGGCAGGCGATGTTCCGCGGCACGTAATCCCCGCCGACCATGTCGAGAACGACGTCGACTCCGAGCCCCGCTGTGATTCTGCCGACCTCCCCAACGAAGTCAGCGGCGCTGTAGTCGATCGCGTGAGCGGCACCGATCTCCATCGCCCGAGCGCATTTCTCCGCCGATCCCGCGGTGACGATCACCGTCAGCCCGAACGCCTTGCCGAGCAGGATCGCCGTCGTCCCTATGCCGCTGGTCCCGCCATGGACGAGGACCGTGTCGCCCGCTTTGCCCCCGCCGCGCTGGAAGAGGTTCGACCAGACGGTGAAGAAGGTTTCCGGGATCGCCGCCGCCTCGACCATCGTGAAGCCGGCCGGCACGGGCAGGCACTGGCCCACAGGCGCGGCGCAATATTCGGCATAGCCGCCGCCCGCGACCAGCGCGCAGACTCGCTCGCCGTCGCGCTCGCCGCCGGCGATGGTTCCCGCGACTTCCAATCCGGGGATGGTGGACGCGCCGGGGGGCGGCGGATAGAATCCGAGCCGCTGCATCACGTCGGGACGATTGACGCCCGCCGCCTCGACGCGGATCAGCACTTCGCCCGGGCCGGGCGCGGGAACGGGCCGCTCGACCGGCACGAGCACCTCGGGACCGCCGGGGCCGGTCGGGTCGATCCCGATCATCATCCTGGGAATTTTGCTCATCCGCTCAGGCTAGCTTGACAGCTAGGGGGCGGACAGGGGATTCTCGGGCGATGGACCTGGAAGAGCTTTTCCCGAGCAAGCCCGAGGATCCGCTGGCGCAGCTGGCGCGGCAGGACCTCGATCCCTTGTCGGTCGACGAGCTCCACGAGCGCATCGCCGCATTGGAGGCCGAGATCGCCCGCGTCCGCGCAAAGATCGACGCCGCGGTTAACCACCGCGCAAGCGCCGAGCAGCTATTCAGGAAATGAATCGGCCGGGGAACCTTCGGGCTTTTCCCCAGCTTTTTCGAGGGTCTGCTTGATGCCGGAGGTGCGAAGCCCGACATTGAGGCCAGGCAGTCCGTGACTCACTCGCGGGCTATGAGGAGTAATCGACTTGCCGTCTTTCGCCCGCGAGCTCGAACAGACCCTGCATACGGCGCTGGCCGAGGCCAGCGGCCGCCGGCACGAATATGCGACGCTGGAGCACCTCCTGCTCGCTTTAACGCAGGACGCGCACGCCTCGAACGTGATGGGCGCCTGCGGGGTCGACCTCTCGGAGCTGCGCGAGGCGGTCAAATCCTATCTCGACAACGAGCTTGAGGCGCTGAAGGTCGAGGGTCAGACCGACCCCTCGCCGACCAGCGGCTTCCAGCGGGTCGTCCAGCGCGCCATCCTCCACGTCCAGTCCTCCGGGCGCGACGAGGTGACCGGCGCCAACGTGCTCGTCGCTCTCTTTTCCGAGCGGGAGAGCTACGCCGTCTATTTCCTGCAGCAGCAGGACATGAGCCGCCTCGACGCGGTCAGCTACATCAGTCACGGCGTCGGCAAGGGCGAGACCTCCTCCGAGGCGCCCGAGGTCAAGGGTTCCGACGAGGCAAAGCCCGAAGAAGGCAAGAAGAAGAACGAGAGCGCGCTCAAGCAGTTCACCGTGAACCTCAACGAGAAGGCTCAGGGCGGCCGGGTCGATCCCCTGATCGGCCGCGGGCCCGAGGTCGACCGGACCGTCCAGATCCTCTGCCGCCGCTCGAAGAACAACCCGCTCTACGTCGGCGATCCCGGCGTCGGAAAGACCGCGATCGCGGAGGGGCTGGCGCGCAAGATCATCGAGGGCGACGTGCCCGAGGTGCTGAAGGAAGCGGTGATCTACGCGCTCGACATGGGCGCGCTCTTGGCAGGCACACGCTATCGCGGCGATTTCGAGGAGCGCCTCAAGGCGGTCGTCACTGAGCTCGAGAAGCTGCCCAACTCGATCCTGTTCATCGACGAGATCCACACCGTCATCGGTGCCGGCGCGACGTCAGGCGGAGCGATGGACGCGTCGAATCTCCTCAAGCCCGCACTGTCGGGCGGCACGATCCGCTGCATCGGCTCGACCACCTACAAGGAGTTCCGCAACCATTTCGAGAAGGACCGGGCCCTCCTCCGCCGCTTTCAGAAGATCGACGTCAACGAGCCGACGATAGAGGATACGGTCAAGATCCTCGCCGGCCTCAGGCCCTCGTTCGAGGAGCATCACAAGGTCAAATATACGAGCGACGCGATCAAGGCGGCGGTCGAGCTGTCGGCGCGCTACATCAACGACCGCAAGCTGCCGGACAAGGCGATCGACGTGATCGACGAGGTCGGCGCCATGCAGATGCTTGTGCCGCCCCACAAGCGCAAGAAGACGATCACGACCAAGGAGATCGAGGCGGTCATCTCGACCATCGCGCGCATCCCGGCGAAGAGCGTTTCGTCCGACGACAAGAAGACGCTCGAGCATCTCGACCGCGATTTGAAGCGCGTGGTGTTCGGCCAGGACGAAGCGATCGGCAGGCTCGCCTCGGCGATCAAGCTGTCGCGCGCCGGCCTGCGCGACCCCGACAAGCCGATCGGCTCCTATCTGTTCAGCGGACCCACCGGCGTCGGCAAAACCGAGGTGGCGCGCCAGCTCGCCTCGATCATGGGCATCCCGCTGCAGCGCTTCGACATGTCCGAATATATGGAGCGCCACTCGGTCTCGCGGCTGATCGGCGCGCCTCCCGGCTATGTCGGCTACGATCAGGGCGGCCTGCTGACGGACGCGGTCGACCAGCATCCGCATTCGGTGCTCCTCCTCGACGAGATCGAGAAGGCGCATCCCGACCTGTTCAACATCCTGCTCCAGATCATGGACAATGGCCGCCTCACCGATCACCACGGCAAGACGGTCGATTTCCGCAACGTCATCCTGATCATGACGACCAATGCCGGCGCCAGCGACATGGCGCGCGAGGGTTTGGGCTTCGGCAACAACACGCGCGAGGGCGAGGACGAGGAAGCGATCAAGCGGATGTTCACTCCCGAATTCCGCAACCGCCTCGACGCGATCGTGCCCTTCTCCTACCTGCCGACCGAGGTCGTCGCGCGGGTCGTGGACAAGTTCATCCTCCAGCTCGAGCTGCAGCTTGCGGACCGCAACGTCCATATCGACCTCGACGACGAGGCGCGCAAATGGCTGACCTCGCGCGGTTACGATAAGCTCTACGGCGCCCGCCCCATGGGCCGGCTCGTCCAGGAGAAGATCAAGCAGCCGCTCGCCGAGGAACTGCTCTTCGGCAAGCTCATCCATGGCGGCGAGGTCAAGGTCACGATCAGGGACGACGCGCCCGCCTTCGAGATCGTCCCCGCCCCGCCCAAGGCCGGGAAGAAACGCGGCAAGAAGGTCGAGCCCGAAGGCGAGCAAGGCGAGCAGGGCCAGCCCGAAGAGCAGGCCTAGGGACGTCGGGTCATTGCGAGCGTAGCGAAGCAATCCAGCGGGGCTTGTGTCCTGGGCTGGATGGCTTCGTCGCTTCGCTGCTCGCAATGACCGCTCGGAGGACTCCCGCACTCCGTCGGTCGACGTTAGACTAGGCTCGGCAGAAGGAGCCTCGCCATGTCGGACACCAGCCTCATCCTCTACACCAACCCGATGTCGCGGGGCCGGATCGCGCGCTGGATGCTGGAGGAAGTCGGCTGCCATTATGAGACGCGGCTGGTCGAATACGGCCCGGCGATGAAGTCGCCGGACTATCTGGCGGTAAACCCGATGGGCAAGGTGCCCGCCATCCGGCACGGCGACACGGTCGTCACCGAGGCCGCGGCGATCTGCGCCTATCTCGCCGACGCCTTCCCGGACTCCGGCCTCGCCCCTGCGCCCGGCAATACCACGCGCGGGCCCTATTATCGCTGGCTCTTCTTCGCGGCCGGGCCCGGCGAGGCCGCGATCACCGCCAAGTCGCTCGGCCTGCTTGCGCCGCCGGAAAAGGCGGGCCAAGCCGGCTACGGGACGTTCGACGACGTAGTCGACGCACTCGAGAAAGCGGTAGAGAGCGGGCCCTATGTCTGCGGCGACCAATTCACGGCCGCCGACGTCTATGTCGGCTCCCAGATCGGCTGGGGGATGATGTTCGGCACGCTCCCGCGGAGGCCGGCGTTCGAGGGATATTTCGGCCGCCTGGCGCAGCGCCCCGCGAGCGTCCGCGCTCGCGAGCTCGACGACGCGCTGATGGAGGAGGTGCAGAATCGTCCGCAGGTCCAGCGCCCGGAGGCCTCGTGAGCGACGCGTTGCGCCAGGCGGCGGTCGCCCTCTACGACCGCTTCACGCATGACGGCCTCGACCGCCGCGAGTTCATGGCGGAGCTGCGCCGCCTCGCGGGCGGCGCGGCCGCCGCCGGCGCGCCCCTCGCCTCGATCGCCGCCGATCCCGCCGCGGCGGCGATCGTCCCCGAAGACGACCCGCGCATCCGCACCCGGGCCATGCGCTGGCCGGTCGCGAGCGGCCGGCGGATGAGCGGCTATCAGGCTGAGCCGGCCAAAATGGCCGGCGCTCTCGCCTCGGTCCTCGTCATCCACGAAAATCGCGGCCTGAACCGCCATATCGAGGACGTCGCGCGTCGCCTTGCTTTGGCCGGGTTCCGTGTCGTGGCCCCCGATTTCCTGTCCGTCTCAGGCGGCACTCCTCCCGACGAGGACGCCGCGCGCGCAGCCATAGGCAAGCTCGATCTGGGCGCGGCCGCGGCAGACGGGGTGACCACCTTGCGCATGCTCAAGTCGCTCCCCGGCTCGAACGGCAAGGCGGGGGCCGTCGGCTTCTGCTGGGGCGGAGCCATGGTCAACCGGATCGCGGTCGCCGGCGGTGAGGCCCTCGACGCCGGCGTTCCCTTCTACGGACCCGCACCCGACCCCTCCCTCGCGCCGCGCGTCGAGGCCGCGATGATGCTCCATTATGCCGGCCTCGACGAGCGCGTGAATGCGACCGGCCTGCCATGGCGCGACGCGCTCCAGTCGGCCGGGAAGACGGTCGAGGCCTATGTCTATCCGGGCGTCAACCACGCTTTCCACAACGACACGTCGGCGGAACGCTACAACGAGGCGGCGGCGACGCTCGCCTGGCAGCGCACGCTCGCTTTCCTGAAGCGCCGGCTCGCGGTCTAGGGTAGGAACCAGGCGGTCGCGACCGCGATCAGGAGCAGCTTCGCGAGCCACCCCGCGGCGTGACTCGCCGTGACCAGATGATCGATCTTGATAAACATCGCGTTCGCCGCCAGCAGCGGCAGCGGACCGATCAGCCAGATCATCGCGGCGAGCTTGAGCGCGCCGCGCAGGTCGGTCTGGCCCAGCTTGCCGGCGAGCAGCACGAAGGCCGCCGAAGTGAGCAAAGCAAGCGCCTGCGCGGCCATGATGCGCCTGCCCTCCGGCCCGCCGCGCCAGACTTCGGGATGGAGCTCGTAGCGGCCGTGGAACAGCACGCCCGCGAACAGCCAGTCCGCGAGCGATCCAAGCACGGCCCCGGCCAGCGCGGCCCAGACAAGGTTGAGGTCCATGGCTCACCCCTTTTCCCATAGGGCTTAGCACGGACCGGCCTTGCCAAAAAGAAAGGCCCGGCGTCGCCGCCGGGCCTTCCTGGGTTCGAAACTGCCGACCTCAGTCGCGGCTGCCCATGAAGCGCAGCAGGAAGAGGAACATGTTGACGAAATCGAGATAGAGGTTGAGCGCGCCCATGATCGCGGACTTGCCCTCCACCTCCGTGCCGCGGACGGTGAAGTAGATGCTCTTGATCTTCTGCGTGTCATAGGCCGTTAGGCCCGCGAAGATCAGCACGCCGATCGCGCTGATCGCGAGGCCCATCGGTCCGCTCGGCCAGATCATGTTGATGATCATCGCCACGAAGAGGCCGACCAGGCCGACCAGAAGGAAGCTGCCCCAGCCGCTCAGGTCCTTCTTGGTCGTGTAGCCCCAGAGGCTGAGGCTGCCGAAGGCGACCGCGGTGGCGAAAAAGGTCTGTGCGACCGACGAGCCCGTGTAGACGAGCAGGATCGTCGAGAGCGACGCTCCGAGGAGCCCGGCATAGCCGAAGAAAACGGCCTTTGCGGTCGACGTCGACATGCGGTTGATTCCGAAGCTCAGCCAGAAGACCAGGCCGAGCGGGGCGAAGGTCAGGATCCAGCCGAGGCCCGAGAGTCCGCCGGTCTGCGGATTGTAGAGAGAGGCGACCGCTCCCGTATAGACCATCGTCAGCGCGACGATGCCGGTGAGCAGCACGCCCGACGCCATGTAATTGTAGACGGACAGCATATAGGACCGCAGGCCCGCGTCGAAGCCGACGCCTTCCAGCCCGGCGGTGCCGGCCGTCTGCGGCGATGCGGTCGCGCGCGGGTCAAATCCGTAAGCCATTTTTGTTTCACTCCTTCGGCGGCGATGACGGCGCCGCTCACCGCAATATCGTGCGCAAACGGTCCCTGTTCAAGCGAAACCGGAATCGAACCCGCTCCGTTTTGGGCTAGAGGGTCCCGATGCACCGATTGTTCGTCGCGATCCGACCGCCCGCCGGGATCCGCTCCCGCCTGCTCGGGTTGATGGGCGGCGTCGCCGGCGCCCGCTGGCAGAACGAGGACCGCCTCCACCTCACCTTGCGCTTCATTGGCGAGGTCGATCGCCATCTGGCCCGCGACGTCGACGCCGCTCTGGCGAGCGTGCACCACCCGGCGTTCGAAGTGGCGCTCGACGGGCTCGGCGTCTTCGACAGAAAAGGCGCGTCGGCGACGATCTGGGCGGGCCTGGCCCCGGCCGATCCCCTGCGATCGCTGCACAGGAAGATTGACCGGGCCCTCAGCCGCGTTGGAGTGGAGCCGGACCGCCGCGCCTTCCTCCCCCACATCACGCTGGCACGCCTTCCCCGCGGATCGGGTCCGATCGGCTCGCTGATCGGCGAGGCCGGAGGCGCGGCCAGCCCGCCCTTCCATGTCTCTGAATTCCGCCTCTACGAGAGCCGCCTGTTGCCTGACGGTCCGGTGTATACGCCGCTCGAATGCTATTCGCTCGGCTGAGCGCGGCGCTCTCGCCGCCAGAGCAGAAAGGAATAAATGAGCGGCACGGTGACGGCGATCCCCATGACCGCGAACAGAACCGAAGCCAGGAGCCCCGACGGGATGGGCAGCGCCGCGGCGATCAGCATGAGGAGGCCGCCGCCGACCATCAGCTTGCCGGCGAGCCGGTGAGTCTTGATCCAGACTTCCTCGCTGGCCAGCGTCCAGGGCGTCCTGAAGCCGATGAGATACATGCTCCGCGACTTGCCGAGCTGGTTTCCGATCATCGCGAGCATGACGCCAAGTCCGCCCACGATCAGGCTGTTGGCATGGAGCCCCCAGCGAAGAGCCAGCGAGACGACCGCGAGCTGGATCACGCCTCCCATCAGCAGAAGCGAGAGCCAGCCCCACAGATAGAGGCTCTGGCTGCGCGCCAGCCCTTCGCGCCGCGGCTCGAGCGACGGGAGAAAATAGAAAAGCAGCGACACGCCGGCCACCATGGCCGGCGGCATCAGCAGCGCCGTCCATTTGCCCGAGAAGCGGTCGGGCTCGCCGCTTATTCCCCAATGGGTCGGGAGCGACAGGTCCGGCGGCGTCATATTCGCTACGACCGCGGCGACGCCGGCCATCGTCGCGACGACAAGCAGCGACGCGATCGCGAGAGTCTTCCTGTTCATACCGTTTCTCCCTTTGCCGCTGAGGCTGTCCCCATCCGGCCCATGAAGCCGAGCAGCACTTCCTCGAGCGTCGTCATGTTGATGCTGTAAAGGATCGTCGTGCCGCGCTGCTCCGCCTGGATCAGGCCGGCTTCCCGGAGCTTCGAAAAATGCGCCGACATGGTCGGCTTCGAGACGTCGAACGCGTCCGCCAGCTCTCCCGCCGTCCGGGAGCCGCTCTTGAGCAGCTCGAGGATGGCGCGGCGGGTCGGATGGGCGAGTGCTTCGAACACGACGTTCATGGCGGCCTCTGTTTCGTTATTTAGCTAAATAACGAATAATGGCGCGCGCGTCAAGCGCTACGCTCCCAGCTCGCTGAGGAGCCGGTCGACCATCTTGAACCAGCTCGGCCCCCACAACCTCACGTGGGCGAGCGCAGGGAAGAGCTGGTAGGCCGGCCAGCGCTCGCGCCAGCCGCCCTCGGGCGGCCCATAGGCTTCGCGGAGCTCGGGCGGCGGCGAGCCGAACAGGTCGAGCATGGCGAGATCCACCTCGGCATGGCCGTAATAGCAGGCCGGGTCGACCAACCCGACCAGCGCTCCTTCCCGGACGAGGATGTTTCCGGTCCACAGATCGCCGTGGAGCAGCGCCGCAGGAGGCTCGGCCGGGAGCAGGTCGGCAAGTCGCGATGCCGCCCGATCGACCCGTTCGCGCCAGGGCCGGTCGAGCACGCTCGCCGTGCCGACCAGCCGTTGTTCGCCCCAGAACAGCGGCCAGTCCCGCGTCTCCTTGTTGTGCAGCGTCACCGTGCCGATCGGATAGTCGACCGGCCAGCCATAGGCGTCGCCGGTCCGCGCGTGGAGCCTTCGCACGCCGACGCCGACGTCCGCCCAGGCCTTGGCGCTGAAGACCCCGTCATTCTCGATGAACTCGAGCAGCAGCACCTGATCGAGCTCAGCCTGCACTGCGGGCGCCGGCACTTCCGCCGCTGCAAGCGCCCTCAGCATGGCCGCCTCCGCGGCCACGGCGGGGCTGCGCTTGGCGACGGAAAGCTGCCCCTCGTCGCGCCGGACGAGGAGCACTTCCGAGACGCTCTCAACCGCGAGCGGCTCGAGCCGCTCCTCGGCAACGCCGGTCAGCGCCGCGACCCTCGCCGCGAAGGCGCTCATCCGCTCTCGGCGATCTTACGCGCCAGCCCCTCGGCCCCGGCGGCGACATCCGCCCAGGCGGCATCGAAATGCGCCTCCTCGCCGTAATAGGGATCGGCTACGGCCTCCCCTGCGCGTCCTTCGACATGGTCGAGGAGAAGCGACAGCCGCGCCTTGCCGTCCGCGGGCCGCAAGCGCTCTAGATCCCCCAGGTTCTTCGCGTCGAGCGCGACGATATGATCGAAGCGGCGGAAATCCTCCGGGGTCGCCTGCCGCGCCCGCAACGCCGAAATGTCGACGCCGTTGCGCGCGGCGACCGCGGCCGCGCGCGGGTCGGGCGGATGACCGATGTGCCAGTCCCCGGTCCCCGCGGAATCGATCTCGACGTCAAGCCCAAGGCGCTGCGCTTCGCGCCGGAATGCCGCCTCCGCGAGCGGCGAGCGGCAGATATTGCCGAGGCAGACGAAAAGGACGGAGACGGCCATCGATCACTGCCTTGTTGCCAAAGCGACGGGCTCTGCTAGCCAGACCGCGACGGAAGCACAACGAGAGGCTCCATGGCGTCCGACCCAGCCGCAAGCGCGCCCGCCCCCACCGCCGCCGCCCCGTTCCGCGTCACGCGTTACGCCTGGTACGCCCTCTTCGTCCTCGTTCTCGTCTACATCATCAATTTCATCGACCGGCAGATCATCTCGATCCTGGCCCAGGACATAAAGCACGATTTGCACGTCGACGACGCTCAGATCGGCTTTCTCTACGGCACCGCCTTCGCGGTCTTCTATGCCCTGTTCGGCATCCCCCTCGGCCGCCTCGCCGACAGCTGGTACCGCGGGCGCCTGATCGCGGTCGGCCTCGGGCTCTGGTCGTCGATGACCGTTCTGTCCGGCTTCGCCACCTCGTTCGGCATGCTCGCGACCGCCCGGATCGGGGTCGGGATCGGCGAGGCCAGCGCTTCTCCGGCCGCTTATTCGATGATATCGGACAGCTTCCCGAAGGAGAAGCGGGCCACCGCCCTCTCCATCTACTCGGCGGGCCTGTACATCGGCGGCGCGCTCAGCCTGCCGATCGGCGGATTCATCATCAGCCGCTGGAACGCGGCCTGGCCGGACGCCGCCGCAGCGCCGCTCGGCCTGGTCGGCTGGCAGGCCGCCTTCCTCGCGGTCGGCCTGCCCGGGCTCCTCCTCGCGCTCTGGGTGCTCACCCTGCGCGAGCCGCAGCGCGGCGCCTCCGACGGGCTGCCGCAGCCGGTGGTCCAGCCCGGCGCCTGGGCCGGCTTCGGCCGCGAGCTCGCGGCGATCCTGCCGCCGCTCACCCTGCTCACGGCCGCGCGCACTCCGGGCGGGCTCGCCGCCAATATCATCGCGCTCGGCCTGGTCGCCACGGCCGCGGCCGCGCTGATCTGGCTGACGGGGGACTGGCCGCAATGGCTCGCTTACGGCCTCGGCGTCTACGCCATCTTCTCCTGGGTCCAGTCGCTCCGCCATCGCGACGCGCCGACGCACCGGCTGATCTGGTCCTCGCCGATGTTCCTGCTGCTCGCCGTTTCCTTCGGCAGCATCTCGTTCATGACCTACGCCATTTCCTTCTGGGCGCCGCCCTACGTCTTCCGCACGTTCTACGCCGCGCCGGTGGATCCGGCGAAGATCCTGACCGGCATGTCGGCCGCGGAGGAGGTCTCGACCATCCTCGGCTGGAGCGCGGCGGTCGCGGCCGCCTCGGGCGTGATTCTCGGCGGCATCCTTGCCGATCGCTGGCGGCGGCGCGAACCGCGTGGGCGGATATTCGTCAACATGCTCGCCGTCGTCCTGCCTGCCCCGGCCGTCTGGTATATGTTCACCACCGACAGCCTCGCCGGCTTCTACGTCGCCAGCCCGATCGCGCAATTCTTCGGCTCGGCCTGGGTCGGCGCGGCCGTCGCGACGCTGCAGGATCTCGTCCTGCCGCGGATGCGCGCCACGGCCGGCGCGACGTACGTCCTCGGCACCACGATGGTCGGCCTTGCTCTCGGCCCCTATTTCGCGGGGAAGATGTCGGTGGTGACCGGCAGTTTGAGCTCGGGCGTCTTCTGCCTCTACGTCGTCCCGCCCTTCACCCTGCTCGGCTTGTGGATCGCCTCCCGGCGCATCGCGGAGCTCGAGGCGAGCAAGGTCGATCGCGCCCGCGCCGCCGGCGAGGCGATCTAGCGCAACACCCCGCAGGCGATTCGCGCACCGCTGTTGCCGGAGGGGTCGGTCCTCAGATCGTCCGCCCGCTCGTGGATGACGAGCGCGGCGCCGTCCTCGTCGAAGAGATCGCCGCGGCCCGCGCCGATCGCGACGTCCGGGATCCGATATTCAAAGCTGCCCCGCGCGTCGGCACCGACGAGCAGATTGGGCAGATCGCCCTTGTGCGGCCCGTCCGGATTCTCGCGCCCGTGCATTCGTCCCGTCGGGTTCCAATGGGGACCGGCCGAGGCGAAGTCCGGCGGGTCGCAACGCCCGATCGCGTGGATATGAACGCCGTAGGCGCCGGGGCTCATATCAGTTGCCTCCACCCGCACCCGCACGCCGCCGTCCTCCTGCTCGACAGCGGCACGGGCGCGAACGGCCCCTGCCGCATCCCTGAGCTCGGCGGACCCGGACAGACGCTCTTGCGGAGCCGGCGCGCTTTCAACGCGCTCTCCGCGCGGGACGCACGCTGCGACCGCGAGTGCCGCGCAGCCGTAGATGAGACAGGCTTTCATCCTAACCTCCGTCGATGCCGGCTGAACGATGTGAGGGGTCGAAATATCCGCTCAGCGCGGCGCCCGGCCGATCCCAAACCAGCGCAGGCCGTGCTCCTCCACCTCCTCGGGCGGATAGACACCACGCAGATCGACGAAGATGGGCTGCGCCATCGCCGCGCCCAGTCGCCGGAGGTCGAGAGCTCGCAGGACATCCCATTCGGTGACCAGCACCACCGCATCGGCGCCGTCGGCGGCAGTGTAAGCGCTGTCGGCGAAATCGACGCCGGGCATGAGCGGCCGCGCCTGTTCCATGCCTTCGGGGTCGTAGGCGCTCACTCTCGCGCCGGCGTCGTGAAGCGCCTGGACGATGCTCAGCGAGGGGGCGTCGCGCATGTCGTCCGTGTTCGGCTTGAAGGTCAGGCCGAGCAGGGCGACCTTCTTGCCCCGCGCGTCGCCGCCGAGCGCCTGGACCACCTTGCGGCCCATCGCCCGCTTGCGCGCCTCGTTCACCTTGACGACCGACTCGACGATGCGCAGCGGCGCGTCGCTGTCCTCGGCCGTTTTAAGCAAGGCTAGCGTGTCCTTGGGGAAGCAGGAGCCGCCATAACCCGGTCCGGGGTGGAGGAATTTCGCGCCGATGCGATTGTCGAGGCCGATGCCGCGCGCGACGTCCTGCACGTCGGCGCCGACCGCTTCGCACAGGTCGGCGATCTCGTTGATGAAGGTGATCTTGGTCGCCAGGAAGGCGTTGGCGGCATATTTGATCAGCTCGGCCGTGCGCCGGCCAGTGACCAGGATCGGCGCCTTGTTGAGATAGAGCGGGCGGTAGATTTCGCGCATCACTTCCACGGCTTCGGGATCGTCGGTGCCGACCACGATCCGGTCCGGTCGCTTGAAATCCTGGATCGCCGCGCCTTCGCGGAGAAACTCGGGGTTGGAAACGACGCGCGCCTGCGCGTCGGGGCGGACCTCGAAGATGATCCGCTCGACCTCGTCGCCGGTGCCGACCGGGACGGTCGATTTGGTCACCACGACGACGAGGTCGCGCAGTGCCCGCGCGATCTCCTCCGCGGCGCCGAACACGTAGCTGAGATCGGCATGGCCGTCGCCGCGGCGGGACGGGGTTCCGACCGCGATGAAGATGGCTTCGGCGCCCGCGACGCCGTCTTCCAGCGAGGTCGTGAAGCGCAGCCGCCCGCCGCGCGCGTTGCGCTCGACCAGCTCCTCGAGGCCGGGCTCGAAGATCGGCAGCTCGCCGCGCTTCAGCGCCTCGATCTTGCCGGCGTCCTTGTCGACGCAGACGACGTCGTGCCCGAAATCCGAAAAGCAGGCGCCCGACACCAGGCCGACATAGCCCGTCCCGATCATCGCGATGCGCATCGCCGCTCCTGGCTAGCTGGGATGGGGCGGGCTTAGCCGTTCGCCTTGCTCTCTAACAAGGGCTTCGGCCGTGCCGATCTGCTGCGGCCAAAAAGAAAGGAGCCGGCGAAACGCCGGCTCCTCCCTTTTTCTGGCATTCGCCGCCGAAGCGGCGGATCGCCTGCTTACCAGCCGGAGCCGGGTCCGTAGGTGATCTCCACGCGCCGGTTCTGCGGCTCGCGGACGCCGTCGGCCGTGTCGACCAGCGGGCGGCTTTCGCCGAACGCTTCGGTCGTCATCACGCCGTCGGGGATGCCCCGGCCGGCGAGATAGGCCTTCACGTTGTTGGCGCGGCGCTGGGACAGACCGACATTGTACTGGTCCGAACCCGAACGGTCCGCGTGGCCGGCG
>DATAIU010000110.1:0-39381 GCA_036262495.1 Allosphingosinicella sp. | reverse complement strand
CGATTACGTGTTCATCGAATCGAAGAAGTCCCCGTTGCTCTTCGTCTGGCGGAGCTTGTCGAGGAGGAACTCGATCGCGTCGATGACGCCCATCGGATTGAGGATGCGGCGAAGGACGTACATCTTCTTGAGGACGTCCTTCTCGACCAGCAACTCTTCCTTGCGGGTGCCCGAGCGGGTGATGTCGATCGATGGAAAGACGCGCTTATCCGACACCTTCCGATCGAGGATGATTTCCGAGTTACCGGTGCCCTTGAACTCCTCGAAGATGACCTCGTCCATCTTCGAACCGGTGTCGATCAGCGCAGTGGCGATGATGGAGAGGGAGCCGCCTTCCTCGATGTTGCGCGCGGCGCCGAAGAAGCGCTTGGGGCGCTGCAGGGCGTTCGCGTCGACGCCGCCGGTCAGCACCTTGCCGGAGCTCGGCACGACGGTGTTGTAGGCGCGGCCGAGGCGAGTGATCGAATCGAGGAGTATGACCACGTCCTTCTTGTGCTCGACGAGGCGCTTCGCCTTCTCGATCACCATCTCGGCGACCTGGACGTGGCGCTGGGCGGGCTCGTCGAAGGTCGAGGAGATGACCTCCCCCTTCACCGAGCGCTGCATGTCGGTGACCTCCTCGGGCCGCTCGTCGATCAGGAGGACGATGAGGAACACCTCGGGATGGTTGTCTGTGATCGCCCGGGCGATGTTCTGGAGGAGCACGGTCTTGCCGGTCCGGGGCGGCGCGACGATCAGCGCCCTCTGGCCCTTGCCCTGCGGCGAGATGATGTCGATCACCCGCGCCGACTTGTCCTTGATCGTCGGGTCGGAGCTGTCGAGGGTGAGCTTCTCGTCCGGGTAGAGCGGCGTCAGATTGTCGAAATTGACGCGGTGGCGGACCGCTTCCGGGTCGTCGTAATTGACCGACACCAGGCGGACGAGGGCGAAATAGCGCTCGCCGTCCTTGGGCCCGCGAATCTCGCCCTCGACGGTGTCGCCGGTGCGGAGGCCGAACTTCCTGACCTGGTTCGGCGCGACGTAGATGTCGTCGGGGCCGGCGAGATAATTGGCCTCGGGCGAGCGCAGGAAGCCGAAGCCGTCGGGGAGGACCTCGATCGTCCCCATGCCCATGATCTCCTCGCCGTTCTCGGCCTGGACCTTGAGGATGGAGAACATCAGCTCCTGCTTGCGGAGCGTCGAGGCGCCTTCGATGCCGAGCTCCTCGGCCATCGCCACCAGATCGGCGGGGGATTTCTGCTTAAGGTCTTTGAGATGCATCGGGAGAACACTCGGACGAAGATGGACGGTCGTCTCGGTCGCGCGGGGGAATTTGCGACGGCGGGAATTTGCCCACGCGGAAGGCAGGCGAACGACTTAAGCGGCGTTAGGCGCGGCGATTTTTCAAGTCAACCGTCATCCCAGCTTAGGCTGGGATCCGAGGGGGGGACAGGCGCTGCGTTGTTAACCGCTGGGGCCCGGGCCTGCGCTGGAGCGACGGGATTTCAAAATGGCCGGACGATCACCAGGACCACGATCAGAACCACGGCGAGCCCGGGCACCTCATTCATCATCCGAAGCGCCTTGCCGCTCAACGGACGTTCGCCGCGCGCCAGCTTGCGGCCGTAGCCGACCATCCAGCCGTGATAGCCTGAGAGAGCCAACACGACGGCCAACTTGGCGAGGAACCAACCCTGGCTCCAGGCGCCCGTTATCCAGGCGAGCGTGAGGCCGAAGATCCAGACGAGCAGCATCGCCGGCGTGATGATGACGTTGCGAAGTCGCCGCTCGCGCTCGATCCAGCTCTTCTCCTCGGGCGAGCCGGGCGAGGATTCCTGGTGGTAGACGTAGAAGCGCGGCAACATGAACAGGCCCGCGATCCAGAAGATCACGAAGATGATGTGGCCCGCCTTGATCCAGGCGTAGGTCAAGTTGAGCGCATTCAGGAGGCCATCGCTCACGCGCGCACCAGCTCGACGAGCTTCTCGACATGCGCGATCGGCGTGTCCGGCAAGATGCCATGCCCCAGGTTGAAGACGTGCGGTCGCTCCGCGAAGCCAGATAGGACGCGCCGCGTCGCCCTTTCAAGCGCCTCTCCGCCGGCGATGAGGGCGAGTGGGTCGAGATTGCCCTGTACCGGAAGGCCGGGCGGAAGGGCCGAATCCGCCCAGACCGGATCGACCGTCTCGTCGAGGCCGACGGCGTCGACGCGGGTTTCGCCGGCATAGGCCGCGAGCTTGGCACCGGCGCCCTTCGGGAAGCCAATGACGGGCGCTTCCGGATGGCGCTCACGCAACGCATCGACGATGCGAGCCGTGGGTGCGATCACCCATCGCTCGAACTGCTCGGGGGAGAGGCTGCCCGACCAGCTGTCGAACAGCTGGACCGCTTCGACTCCGGCTTCGACCTGGCGCGAGAGATATTCGACGGTCATCGTGGCGATCGCCTCGATGATCTCGCCGAACGCGGCCGGATCCCGGTACGCGAGGCGCCGCGCTTCGCCCTGGTCGCGGCTGCCCTGGCCCGCAACCATATAGGTCGCGACCGTCCAGGGGCTGCCCGCGAAACCGAGAAAAGTTGCGCTTTCCGGCAATCGGGCGGCAACTTTCTCCACAGTGGCGTAAATCGGCTCCAGCCGCTCGGGAGCCGATTCGAGCGAGGCGAGCGCCGCGTCGACCAAAGGCGGTGAAAGGCGCGGCCCCTCGCCGGCCTCGAACCTCAGCTCCTGACCCAAGGCGAAGGGCAGCATCAATATGTCAGAGAACAGAATGGCCCCGTCGAAGCCGAACCGGGCGATGGGTTGCAGCGTCACCTCGGCCGCCGCGTCCGGATCGAGCGCGAGATCGAGGAAGCCGCCTTTCTCGGCCCTCAGCGCCCGATATTCCGGCAGATAGCGCCCTGCCTGACGCATCAGCCAAAGCGGTGTTTTCAAAGCCTTTTTTCCGCGCAGGACGCCGAGCAGAAGCTTTTCGGGAGAGGGTATCGGGCTCAAGGGGCTCCGCTCTCTTTCTATATTAGAATCTTATATAAGAGAGTCTGTAGTAGGTAGTAGGACCCGCCGGAGCGGGGTTTATTGCCTTCGCCCGGTTTTGCAAACAGCTTGACTCTCGGCGAGGCGCGGAAGGCCGCGGATTCGCGCCAGCCATCCCCGCTTTCCACAGCGGCGCCTTGGCAAGTTCTTCACCTTTGCGATTCTGTGGACGAATTTCGGATCGCGGGGGCAAAGGGTAAGCTTGCAACGCTCCCGAGGCTTCCGCTAGCCCTTTCCCCATGCTTATCCACAGCCGGCCTTGATGGCGGATTTGCTCCACCTTCACCTCCTCTCGGATTCGACCGGCGAGACGCTCGAGATGATTGCCACCGCGTGCCTGGCGCAGTTCGAGGGCGTCGAGGTCCGGCGGCATCTATGGCCGATGGTCCGCTCGGAAGGCCATCTCGACCGGGTCCTCGACGACGTCGAGCGCCGTCCTGGCCTCGTCCTCTACACTCTGGTGAACAGCACGATCCGGCGCGAGCTCGAACAGAAGACGCGCCGGCGCGGAATCCACGCGGTTTCGGTGCTCGATCCGGTCACGCACGCGCTTTCCGCGGTGCTCGGGCGCGAAGCGGCCGGGCGGCCGGGCCGCCAGCACGCGCTCGACGCTGCTTATTTCGCGCGGGTCGACGCGATCCAGTTCACCATCGCCCATGACGACGGCATCGCTTCGGAGAATTGGGAGGAAGCCGACATCGTCCTCGCGGGCGTGTCGAGGACGTCGAAGACGCCGACCTCCATTTATCTTGCCAACCGCGGGTACAAGGTGGCGAACATCCCGCTCGTGCCGGCAGCGCCGCCTCCGCCGTCTCTCTTCTCGCTTTCGCATCCGCTGGTCGTCGGGCTGACCACGAATCCCGAGCGCCTGATCCAGATCCGCCGCAACAGGCTGCTCTCGCTCAACCAGGCGCCGGCGACCGACTATGTGGACCTCGAGGCCGTCAATGCCGAGCTCGCTTTCGCGCGGCGGATCTTCGCCGACAATGGCTGGCCGGTGATCGACGTGACGCGCCGGTCGATCGAGGAGACCGCCTTCGCGATCGTCAAACTCTGCAACGAGCGGATCGACGCTGCCGCGCCGACAGGCGACGAATGAAGCTTTTGCTCGCCTCGCGCAGCGAGACTCGTCGCAGCATGCTGGAGGCGGCCGGAGTGCCGTTCGAGGCGGTCGAGGCCGAGCTGGATGAGGGGGCGGCGAAGGCGGGCCTGTGGGGCGCCGGCTTCGACGCCCGCGGCGTCGCCGAGGAGCTGGCGCAGCTCAAGGCGCTCTCCGTCGCCGCGTCGCCCAGGGACCTGGTGCTAGGCGCGGACCAGACGCTGGAGCGCGAGGACGGGACTCTGCTCGGCAAGCCCGCCTCCCGCGACGAGGCAAGGCGACAGCTCGTTTCGCTGCGCGGCACGGTCCATCGGCTGCACTCGGCCGCGGTGATCGCCGAAGCCGGGGAAGCCGTCTGGTGGACCAGCGAGACGGTCGAGCTGACCATGCGCGCCTTCGGCGACGCCTTCCTGGAGGACTATCTCGACCGCGAATATGAAGCGATACGGTGGAGCGTCGGCGGCTACCGGATCGAGGCCCTCGGCGCGCAATTGTTCGAACGCGTGAACGGCAGCCATTTCGCCGTACTCGGCCTGCCGCTTCTCCCTCTGCTCGCCTACCTGCGCGAGCGCGGATTGCTGGCGAGCTGATGGGCGTCCCCTATGCCGAGGTGATCGGCGATCCGATCGACCATTCGAAGTCGCCGCTGATCCACAAGTTCTGGCTCGGGAAGCTGGGGATGGAGGGCGATTATCGCGCCACTCGAGTGCGCCCGGACGAGCTTCCCGATTATCTAAAGGTTCGACGCCGCGATCCGAATTGGCGGGGCTCAAGCGTTACGATGCCCCTGAAGGAACGGGTGCTCACGCTTCTCGATGAGGTGGACGATAATGGGATTGGAGCCGTCAATTGCGTGCTTCCGCTTCGAGGCCGATTGGTCGGCCGAAACACGGACATGGTCGGTATTCGCAAGCCTTTCGAATGGCTGGACACGTCGCGTCCGGTCTGTCTGATCGGCAACGGAGGGGCGGCTCGCGCGGTAATTGAAGGATTGGGTTTCCTGTCGGTTCTGCAATTCAACTTCCTCGTGCGCGACGTCGACAAGGGAGCCCGTTTGGTCGAGCGGGCCCCCATGGGCGGTCTGGTCTTCGGCTTCGACAAGGCCGAGGAGGCAATTGCCGGATCCAACGGTGTTATCAATGCCACGCCGATGGGGATGACCGGCTGTGACCGCATGCCCGCTTCCATACTTGCCGGTCTCAAGGGTCTCCTGGGCCCGCGCCTTCCGCTCCGAGACCCAGCTTTCGTCTTCGACCTGGTCTACACGCCCCTCGAAACGCCGTTGCTCGCAGCGGCACGGACCCTGGGTGTCAGCGCTATCGACGGGCTGACGATGCTTATCGGACAGGCGGAAGCCGCTTTCGAAGCCTTCTTCGGAGCCGCCCCACCGGTAGCCGAGGAGGCGGCCTTGACGGAGCTGCTGACCCGATGATCAAGCTCGGCCTCACCGGATCGATCGGCATGGGCAAGTCCACGGTCGCGCAGATGTTCGCGGACGAGGGGGTGCCCGTGTTCGACGCGGACTCGGCTGTGCACCGGCTGCAGGGGCCGGAAGGTGCGCTCGTCGCAGAGATTGAGGCGCATTTCCCGGGGACGACCGGGCCAGGCGGCGTCGACCGCGGAGCGCTGTCGGAGCGCGTGCTCGGCGAGCCCCAGGCGCTGCGGCGGCTGGAAACTTTGGTGCACCCCGCCGTTGCCCGCGAACGGCAGGCCTTTTTGAGGGCACATAGCGGCGTCCGGGTGGTGCTGCTCGACATACCTTTGTTGTTCGAGACCGGCGGTGAAGGTCAGGTCGATCGCATCGCCGTCGTCTCGGCTCCCGAAGACGTCCAGCGTGAGCGGGTCCTGGCCCGACCGGGAATGACGGCCGAGAAGCTTGCGAACATACTCGCGCGGCAAATGCCTGACGCCGAGAAGCGCGCCCGCGCCGACTTCGTCATCCCGACAGGCGGCAGCCTCGAGGAGACGCGACGAGCGGTTCGGCGCATCCTCGCTTGCCTCTCCGGCAGCGCCGATTCATAGTCCGCTCATGCGGGAAATCGTGTTCGATACGGAGACCACCGGGCTCAGCCCGCTCGCCGGCGACCGCATGGTGGAGATAGGCTGCGTCGAATTGTTCAACCGGGTCGAGACCGGCCGCACCTTCCACGCTTATTTCAACCCGGACCGGGCAATGCCGAGCGGCGCGGAGGCGGTGCATGGCCTCTCGGACATTTTCCTGGCCGACAAGCCGCGCTTCAGCGAGCGGGCGGAGGAGCTGCTCGAATTCCTCGGCGACTGCCCTCTCGTCGCCCACAACGCCAGCTTCGATTTCGGCTTCCTCAATCACGAGCTCAATCATTGCGGAAGGCCGCTCGTCTGCCTGACCCGAATGGTCGACACGCTGCAGATCGCGCGCAGCCGGCACCCCGGCGCCAAGCACAGCCTCGACGCGCTCTGCACCCGCTTCGGGGTCGACCGGAGCCTGCGCGTCAAGCACGGAGCGCTGATCGACGCCCAGCTCCTCGCCCAATGCTATGTCGAGCTGACCGGCGGCCGCCAGATCGGCCTGACGCTTGCCGACGAGATCGTCGTCGAGCGGCTGGACGAGGGCGCCAGGGCCGTCGTGGCCAACCGGACGCGGATCGAGATCCGGCCGCCGCGGCCCCACGCGCCGACCGAGGAGGAGCTGCTGGCGCACGCCCACTTCCTCACCACCGTCACCGACCCCATATGGAACCGGATGGGCGCCGGTTGACGGCGCCTCGGCGGCGCGCCTAATCGCGCCGCGCGCTGCTTGGAGAAAGAAATGGAGATCCGCGTCTCGGGCCATCAGGTCGACACCGGCGAGGCGCTGCGCGCCCATGCC
This sequence comes from Allosphingosinicella sp., assembly GCA_036262495.1. Taxonomy (GTDB): domain Bacteria; phylum Pseudomonadota; class Alphaproteobacteria; order Sphingomonadales; family Sphingomonadaceae; genus Allosphingosinicella. The sequence continues at coordinate 32,424 of DATAIU010000110.1, read as the reverse complement.
GCCGACCGTCTGACCGCGATCGCCGGCAAATATGCGGCACGGATCACCTCGGCCCAGGTTACTTTCGGCAAAGGGCCGCACGACCACGGCTTCACCTGCGAGGTCGTCGCCTATCTGCCGCAGGAAGTGCTGAAGGCCACCGACCGCGCCGCCACCGCCCACGCCGCGTTCGATGCCACGGCGGAAAAGATCGCCAAGCAGCTCCGCCGCCACGGCAGGCGCCTGAAGGACCATCGCGCCTCCGAACCCGTGCCCGCCCTTGAGGATGCCGTCGGCTTCCGACGAGGCGGCGGCTGAGTTGTGCAACGCGCCGCAGACCGCGCGCCTTTTTGCACGAAAATTTCCTCAAACGGGCCTTCCGGGCGGCCCCAGCCGGTGGACGGATGAACGACATAATCGAAATTCTGACCGTGGACCGCGTCGAGGCGGGGCTGACCGCGCCCAACAAGAAGGGCCTGTTCCAGCAGCTTGCCATCGCTGCGGGGCGCCGCACCGGCATCGACCCGAAGGCGATCGCCGCCGCGCTCACCGAGCGGGAGAAGCTGGGCTCTACCGGCTTCGGCGGAGGCGTCGCGATCCCGCACGGGCGGATCGAGGGGCTTTCGGCCGTCTTCGGCTATTTCGCGCGGCTGACCGCCCCGGTCGAGTTTCACTCGGTCGACCGGCTTCCGGTGGACCTGGTCTTCCTCCTCCTCTCACCTCCCGACGCCGGCGCCGACCATCTAAAGGCGCTTGCGGCGGTCAGCCGGGTGCTGCGCGACCGCAACATCGTGGCCAAGTTGCGCGGAGCTCGGTCGCGCGACGCCATCTTCGCGCTTCTTGCCGGCGTGGAAAGCCGTGACGCCGCCTGACCAGGCCGCGGGGGCGACAGCGCATTTCCGCGCGCTCGAATCGCTCTACCGCACCGCTCCGGTCAACGGGCTGTTCGACTCGCGGCTCGAGATCATCTCGGCCGGCTTCGCTCGGATCGCCTTCGAGGTTCGGGAAGAGCAGTTCCACGCCGCCGGGGCCGCCCACGGCACCGTCTATTTCAAGATGATGGACGACGCCGCCTTCTACGCCTGCAACAGCCTGGTCAGCGACCGCTTCCTGCTCACCACCGCCTTCAACCTGCTCTTCACCCGACCTCTGCGCGAGGGGCCTGCCACCGTCGAAGGCCGCTGGGCGAGCGGCAAGCGGCGCGTTTTCGTCGGCGAGGCGCGGCTGCTCGATGCGCGGGGCGAGCTCGCCGCCAGCGGTACCGGGACCTTCATGCGCTCTCATATCCCGCTGACCAGCCTGCCGGGCTATTCGGCGTGATTCAGCCGCGCCTCGCCGCCTCCGTCTTGGCGAGCGGCCTCCTGCGGCGGGCCGAATCGCAGGGCGGGTTCGGGACTGTGCTAGCGAAGGGCGATGTCACGGCCGGATCGATCGTCCTGATCCTCGTCGAGCGGGGAGCTAACCCACGGATTCTGGAAAGAATTCTAGGCTCCGGGGGGGATTATGCCTGGGCGGAATCGCCGTTCTTAAGCGTCTCCGACAAGGAAGTTCCGGCGTTCATCGCCCGGCGGCGGCGCTTCGACCCGGATTTGTGGGTACTGGAACTGGACGTCCCGGATGCGGAACGTTTCGCCGCGGAACTGGGCGGCCTCGATTGACTCTGTTGCACCGCACAAACTAGCCGCCGGCCCAGCCCAACGAGAGCGGGGGGCCGTCACGACCCGGGGTATTGGGAGGTGGGCGGTCACGCGAGACGGAAGGCGGTCCGGGATGCGCGTTTCTTTGAGCATCCGGCTTGGACCCCGGCCGCACTGATTAGAGATTGAATGAACCGCCTTTTTCGCGCCGCGCAGTCCGCGGCCGCTTTGTCCATCCTGCTTTTCGGCACTTTTCACGCGGGCCCGTCGAGCGCCTGGGAACTGAACGAGACCCCGGTCTCCGCCGCCGTTTTTTCCGACATGCCCGAATCCAGGCCGGCCCCGGCGCCGGCGACCGGTGCAACGCCGCCGGCGGCGGCAAGCCCTGGGGCCCTGCGCGAGCCTGAGGCGCGGCGCGAGCCGCGCTCGCTTGCCGCCCTCGTCGCCGAGCGTGCCGGGACGGCAACCGACGGAGCGCAGCACGAATGCCTTGCCGGCGCCGTCTATTTCGAGGCGAAGGGCGAGCCCCTGAGCGGCCAGCTCAGCGTCGCCGAGGTGATCATCAACCGCGCCCGCTCCGGCCGCTTTCCCGCCTCGCTTTGCGGAGTCGTCAAGCAGCGCGGCCAGTTCTCGTTCGTCCGCAGCGGCCGCTTCCCGGCCATCGCCCGTTCGTCGGCCGCCTGGCAGACGGCGGTCGGCGTGGCGCGCGTCGCGCTCCAGGACCTCGCGGACGGGCCAGCGCCGAAGGCCCTCTTCTTCCACGCTCGGCGGGTCGCGCCGGGCTGGAAGCTGACGCGCGTCGCCACGGTCGGAAATCACATCTTCTACCGCTGAGCCTTGCCCCCCGTTCCCGACTCGTTCTAGCTGGGGGGATGGCCGCCCGCCCGAGTCTCCAGCAGCCCGAGCTGTGCTTCGCCGACGCCCCGCCGGCGGCGCGCGACGTCGCGCGCGGCGTCACCCGCCTTTTCTTCAACCGCGACGTCTTCGCTTTGTGCGAGGTGCCGCTCCCGAACGGGAGACGGGCCGACATGATGGCGGTCGATTCGGCCGGCCTCATCACGATCGTCGAAATCAAGGTCTCGCGCGCCGACCTGATGGGCGACTGCAAGTGGATCGAATATCTCAGCTATTGCGACCGCTTCTTCTGGGCGGTGCCGGCCGGCTTCGACCTCGTCCCCTTCGAGACGCCCGGCTTCCAGCCGCAGCTCTGCGGCCTGATCGTCGCCGACCGCTACGACGCGGCGGTGGTGCGCGAGGCGCCGCTGCGCAAGCTGCCGGCGGCCCGGCGCAAGGCGGAGACTTTGCGCTTCGCGCGGCGCGCGGCGCGGCGCCTGGTCGGCGATCTCGACCCGGGCCTCGCCGGCTTCGCCTAGAGCTTGGGGCCCTGCGCCGGCTTCGGCGGCGCAACCTTGGCCTCGAGCATCTTGAGGACGACCGCGGCCCGCGGGTCCTGCCGGGCGTAATCGAGCGCCGATTTGCCCGCTACTCGATCCGCCTTGCGCGGATCGGCGCGCCGGTTGAGGAGCAGCCGCACCATCGCGAGGTCGCGCCGCTGCGTGGCGATGATCAGAGCGGTTTCGCCCCGGCCGTTGGCGAGATCGACGCTCGCCCGGCGCGCCAGCAGCTGCTCCGCGCCTTGCAACCAGCCGATCTGCGCGGCGAGGGTGAGTGCCGTGTCGCCGCGGCTGCTCTGAAGATCGGGTCGAGCCCCGTTGGTGAGGAGGAAGGCGAGCCACGAAATGTCGCGCTCGCGAACCATGTAATGGAGCGCGCCTTCGCCGTTGCTGCGGTCGCGGCTGTTTATGACGATCGAGCCCGTGCTGCTGCCGATGAGCTGCTGGACCTTGGCCCCGTCCCTCTCCTTGACCGCCTGGAGGAACGAATAGCTGTCGGAATAGGTCATCCCGCTCTGGGCGGCGGCGCCGGACGATACGGCCGCCACGGCCAGAACCACCGACGCCGCGAAGGCGTGCGTCAACTTGTTGAACACTCTTGCTTCCCCGTCTCGACTTGATTGCCCGACTATAGCAAGACAAGCCTGCCTCCGCCATGAACGAAAGCCTGAAGCCCCGCCTCCCAGCGATCCTTTGCCTCCTGCTCGGGCTCTTGCTCGCCGGCTGCTCCGCGCCCGCGGAGCCGCCGCCGCTCAAGGGCGCGACGATCGGCGGGCCTTTCACGCTCACCGACCAGAACGGACGGCCGGCGACCGAGCGCAACTTCGCGGGCCGCTGGCGGATCTTCTATTTCGGCTTCAGCCATTGCCCGGACGCCTGCCCGACCGACCTCGCCGCGGTAGCGGCCGGGCTCAGGCGCTTCGAGAAAGAGGAAGCGGGCCGCGCGGCGAAGGTCGTGCCGGTCTTCGTCTCGGTCGACCCGGAACGCGACACGCCGCCGGTGCTGAAGGAATATGTTGCGGCATTCCATCCCCGCATGGTCGGCCTCACGGGCACGCCGCAGCAGGTCGCCGACACGGCGAAACGCTACGGCATCTACTATGTGAAGGCGGAAGGGGCCCGCCGCGACTACAACATGGACCACAGCCGCTACGCTATCCTGTTCGGTCCCGACGGCGCCCCGATCGCACAGCTTCCCACCGACCAGGGCGCCGAGGCCGTCGCGCGCGAGCTCGACCGGTGGGTGAAGTGAAGTTCTGGGAGAAGCCGCTCGCCGCGCTCGACCGGGCCGAATGGGAGGCGCTGTGCGACGGCTGCGGCAAATGCTGCCTGCACAAGGTCGAGGACGCGGACACGGGCGAGGTGCACCCGACCAACGTCGCCTGCCGGCTGCTCGACCGGGACACCGGGCGCTGCCTCAATTACCGCGGACGTCGCGCGTACGTGCCGGACTGCGTCCGCCTGACCGCTTCCGGCCTCGCGCGCCTGTCCTGGCTCCCCTCTACCTGCGCCTACCGGCTTCGGTCGGAAGGCAAGCCCCTGCCCGACTGGCATTATCTGATCAGCGGCGACCGCGAGGCCGTCCACCGCGCCGGCGCGTCGGTGCGCGGCTGGACGGTCGGCGAGGACGAAGCGGGCGAGCTCGAGCATCATCTGGTCGAGCGTGAGCTTTGAGCTGAAGCTGCGCGTCTCGCCCACCGCGCGGGCGCTGCGGTTGCGGGTCGACCGGCGCACTGGGGAGGTGGTCCTGACCCTGCCGCGCCGGGCCTCGCGCCGCGGCGCGCTCGAATGGGCATCGGGCCACCGCGAATGGATCGAGGCTCAGCTCGCCGAGGTGGCGCCGCCGCAGCCGCTCGCCCCCGGCGCGACGATTCCCCTCCAGGGCGTGCCGCACGTCATCGACTGGGCTTCGGAAAGGCCTCGCCTGCCTCGGCTCGAGCCGGGCCGCATCCTGGTCGGCGGGCCTGCCGACAATCTCGAGAACCGCCTGCTGCGCTGGCTGAAGCGCCACGCACTCGACTTGCTCGCCGCCGAGACCGCGGAAATGGCCGTCCGCGGGGGAGTCCGCGTCGCCCGGGTCGGGGTCGGCGACATGCGGTCGCGCTGGGGAAGCTGCTCGAGCGCGGGGGCGATACGCTACAGCTGGCGGCTCATCCTGGCGCCCGGCTGGGTGCGCCGGGCGACCGTGGCGCACGAAGTCGCGCATCGCGTGCATATGGACCATAGCCCGGCCTTTCACCGCCTGGTCGAAACTCTGCTCGAGGCGGATCCGAAGCCCGCGCGATCATGGCTTCGCCGTCATGGCCCGGGGCTCCACCGGATCGGGCGGGGGCTCTGAGCGGCGATCGGGCGGCGGAAAGGCGTCGGGATCGCGCTCGCGCTCGCGCCGGCGCACCGGTTCCCGCTGCCGCTCGCGGTCGATGGCCCGGTCGATGAAATCCTGGTCGAGCCGGTCCTCGTCCTCTCTTTCGTCCTCGCGCGGCTCCTCGATCCTCTCCGCCGGTCCCGTTCCGTCGGGATTGACCATGGCGCCGTTGTCGGGCGGGGCGAACCAGACCTCCTCGTCCGATTCCGCCGTCGCCCATTCGGGCAGCTCCACCGAGATTTCGAACGGTTCGATCGGCCGCCGCGCGACGGCGCGGACCATGAAATCGTGGAAGGCGCGCGCCGGCGCCCGCCCGCCCTGCAGGCCGGGAACGACTCGATTGTCGTCCCGGCCCATCCACACGCCGGTCGTGAGGCCGCTCGAGAAGCCGAGGAACCAGCCGTCCTTGTTCGCCGTCGTCGTGCCCGTCTTGCCCGCGACCGGCCGCCCGATCTGCGCGGCCGCGCCGGTGCCGGTCATCACCGCGGCCTGGAGCAGGTCGGTCATCTGCGCGGCGACCCACGGCGCCACCAGCATCCGGCCTTCGTCCGGCTGGTGCTGGTAGAGGATGTGCCCGTCCGCGGTCGTGACCCGCTTGATCCCGTAGGGGACGACCGCGGCGCCCTTCGCCGCCACCGAAGCGAAAGCGCGGGTCATGTCGATCAGACGCACCTCCGAGCTGCCGAGCGCCATCGAGGGGTGGGTGACGACCGGCGTGGTGATGCCGAATCGTTGCGCCATGTCGGCGACGGTGCGGAACCCCACTTCCTGCCCGAGGCGGACGGATACGGTGTTGATGGACTGGGCAAAGGCCTGCCTCAGCGTCACGCTGCCCGAATAGTTGCGGCCGTTGTTGCGCGGGCTCCAGCCGTTGATCGTGATCGGATCGGCTGCGACCATCGTGTCCGGCCGGTAGCCGGCCTCGATCGCGGCGAGATAGACGAACAGCTTGAACGAGGAGCCCGGCTGGCGAGTCGCCTGCGTCGCTCGGTTGTAGAGGGACTGGACGTAATCGCGCCCTCCGACCATCGCCCGCACCGCTCCGTCGCGGTCGAGCGAGACGAGCGCCGCCTGCGACCCTTGCGGCGTGTTGGCGTTGATAACGTGGTCGGCGAGGCGCTGCATGCCGGGGTCGAGGGTCGTCCAGACCTCGATCGGGTCGACCGTCTCGTCGATCAGAGTGTCGAGCTGCGGCAGCACCCAGTCGGTGAAATAGCGCGAGCTGTTGTCCTTCGGGCTCGGCACGATGCGGACCGCGGTCGGCGCGGCGGAGGCGGCCTGGGCGGCGCTGATGTCGCCATTCTCCTGTATCAGGCGGATGACGACCGCGGCGCGCTGGCGGGCGGCCTCGGCGTCGGCCGACGGGGCGTAATTGGACGGAGCCTTGACCAGCCCGGCGATGATCGCGGCTTCGGAGAGGGTCAAAGTCTTCGCCGAATGGCCGAAGAAGCGCCGCGAGGCGGCGTCGATCCCGTAGGCGCCGCCGCCGAAATAGACGCGGTTCAGATAGAGCTCGAGCACCTGGTCCTTCGAGAAGCGGCGCTCCAGCGCGAGCGCGAGCACGGCCTCGCGCGTCTTGCGGCCGAAGGTGCGGGTGTTGGTGAGGAAGATGTTGCGGGCGAGCTGCTGGGTGATCGTCGACCCGCCCTGCGTCCAGCGCCCCTTGCTCACCCTCACCTTGAAGGCGCGGGCGAGGCCGATCGGATCGACGCCGATATGCGATCGGAAGCGCTTGTCCTCCACCGCGACCATCGCATCCTTCATGATCTCGGGGATCTCGCTGTAGCTGAGCCACTCGCCGAAGCTTGGGCCGAGGGAGACGAGGACGGAGCCGTCGGCGCCGCGCACCCGGATCATCTGGCCGAGATCGTCGCGGCGGACGAGCTCGTTGTAGCTGGGGAGCGAGCTCATCGCGACGATCACGGCGACGACCAGGGCGATGAGCCCCATCAGGCCGCCGAAGAAGGCGACCTTGACGGCGATGCTCAGGCCTTGGCGCAGCCGCGTCTGGGTGGGTGGGGCGTCGCTGGCCATCGCGGCGCAAGCCTAGGGCGAGACGAGTCGCGCCACAAGCGGCGGCGCCGTCAGCCCTCCCGGCGCGGCTTGAAGTCGAGCGAGGCGCTGTTGACGCAGTAGCGAAGGCCGGTCGGCCCCGGCCCGTCCGGGAAGACGTGGCCGAGATGGCCGTCGCAGCGGGCGCAGCGGACCTCGACCCGGCGCATGCCGTGGGTCATGTCGGCATGCTCGCTGACCGTCGGCGCGGCGGGCTCGGTGAAGCTCGGCCAGCCGCTGCCGCTGTCGAACTTGGTGCGGCTGTCGAAAAGCAGTTCGCCGCAGCCCGCGCAGCGATATTCGCCTTCCTCGTGATTGTTGACGTAGCGGCCGGTGAAGGCCGGCTCGGTCCCCGCTTCGCGCAGGACATGAAATTGCTCCGGCGTGAGCCGGTCGCGCCACTCGCGTTCCGACAGATCGGCGCGCTGATCCTGGTCAGCCATGTTGCTCGCTTATTCCCTGTTTAAGGCGAAGCTGGTTGAACTCCCTTACCGGCCTCGCGGTTTCGTCGCGTGAGGAGATAGACGGGAAGGCCGCTGGCGAGCAGCGCCCCGCCCCAGGCCGTGGCTTCGAGCCCGGCGCCGTAGAAGGTCCAGGCGGCGAAGAGCGCCCCCGCGCAAGCCGTGGACGCGATCAGAGGCCCGGAGAGCTTGCCCCGGCCGCGGAGGCGTAGCGCCGCGAGCGAGGCAAGGAGGTAGAGGACCAGGGTCGCCGCCGTGGCGAGGAGGATCATGAACTCGAACAGGCCGGCGAGGCCGCGGCTGAGGTTGGTGGCGATCAGAGCGCAGCTCAGCGCGCAGCCGAGCGCGTGGCCGACGAACGGCGCCCCGGCACGGTTCACGCGCGCGAAGGCCTGCGGAAAGACGCCGCGCCGCGCCAGCGCCAGCGGCACTTCGGCCTGGAGCAGTACCCAGCCGTTGAGGGCCCCGAGCGCGCTCACCGCCGCGAACAGGGCGACCAGCGCGGCGGCGCCTCCTCCGACATAGCGGCCGACCAGGTCGGCGAGCGGCGCGGTGGACCGCGCCGCATCGGCGGTCGGGAGCAGAGCGAAGACGGAGGCGGTGGTGAGCAGGTAGACGATGCCGACCGCGAACGTGCCGATCAGCGTGGCGCGCGGCACGTTGCGCTCGGGGTCCCGGACCTTGCCGGAAGGGATGGTGGCGCTCTCCACGCCGAGCATCGCCCACAGGGTCAGCGCAGCCGCGCCGGCGATGGCGGAGGGCCCGACGGGTGCCGGGGCGAGCCCTCCCGCCGCTTCGCCCCCGCCGCCGAGGACGATGGCGGCAAGGAGGATGACGGCCGCGAGTGGGATCATCTTCAGGATGGACGTGACAAGCTGCACGCCCCCGGAGACGCGCGCCCCGCGCAGCGCGACCGCGGTGAAGAGGATGACGAAGCCGATCGCGGCGATCGGCCCGGCGTGGCCGGCGAACAAGGCGGGCCGCAGCGACGAGACATAGCTGATCGCGCCGATCGCCACCGCCGCGTTGGTGACCCAGAGCGAGATCCAGTAGCTCCACAGGACGAAGAAGGCGGGGGCGGGCCCGAACGCGCCGGCGATATAGTCATAGGGACCCTGCGCGTCGGGCAGCGCCCCCGCCAGCCGCGCGAAGACATGGGCGAGGCAGAGGCTGCCGGCGATCGTGATCACCCAGCCGATGACGGCGTTGAGGCCGTAAGGCGCGAGCGTCGCGGGGAGCAGGAAGATGCCGGTCCCGACGACATTGCCGACGACGAGGGCGAGGCAGAGCCAGAAGCCGAGCTCGCGGCGTTGGGACTGCGCATTTTCGGCCATCTTTTGCCCCCTTCGGGGGACAGCACGCCGAAGCCGTCCCCCGGAAGGCTTCTTAAGGGCGTGCTGTGGTGCGGTCGAGAAGACTCGAACTTCCACGGCCTTTCGGCCACAGCGACCTCAACGCTGCGCGTCTACCAGTTCCGCCACGACCGCACGTGATGCCGCCGGAGGACCGGCGCTGGCAGTAGGAGCGGGCCTCTAGCAAAGGGGTCCGAGTGGCGCAATGGCCGGGATGCCGGACCGATGCTCAATAAAGGAACATGGGCATGCCCTCGATCCGCATCAGGCGGGCGCGGTAGGCGGCCGGATCGTAGAGCGCCTCGACGTCGACCGTCTTGCGGCCGCCGAGCAAGGTATCGATCGGCACGTGGCTGTAATTGCCGCCGGTCAGCGTCACCATCGCCGCCTTCTCGCCGCGCTGCAGCAACTGGATCGCGAGCCCCCCGAAGGCGAAGCCGACCATCCGGTCCATCGCGTCGGGCTCGCCGGCGCGCATCAGATAGGCGAGCTCCTGGATGACCGTGCCATGGCCCAGGCGCTCGCTGATCGCCTTGCCGATGCGGTGGCCGATCCCTTCCTCGGCGCGATCGCTGGCCGGGCGGGAAAGTAAAGCTCCGTCGCCCTCGCCGCCGCTCAGGGTGGCGCCCTCCGAGACGACGCACATCGCGTAGCCGGCGGGATTGGTGCCCTTGTCCTCGTCGAGCAGGGGAAGGAGCCGGTCGAGGTCGGCGGGGACCTCGGCGATGACGGTCCGGTCGACCTGCGCGAGGAAGCCGGCGAGGAGGGCCGTCTCGCCGCTCCGCCGCCCGAACAGTTCGACGACGCCGATCCGCTCGTGGCTCTCGACGGTGGTGCGCAGCGCGTTGATCGCCTCGACCGAGCGGCTGACGGCGGTCGAGAAGCCGATGCAATAGTCGGTGCCGAAGACGTCGTTGTCCATCGTCTTGGGGACCGAGATGACCGGAACGCCCTGCGCCGCGAGGTGCGCCGAAAAGCGCAGGGTGCCGTCGCCGCCGAGCGTCACCATCGCGTCGATGCCCATCCGCTCGAGCGTATCGACGACGCGGTCCGTAGCGTCGCCCTGCGCGACGGTGCGCGGGTCGAGGCGCGAGGTGTGGAGGATGGTGCCGCCCGTCCGGTCGATGCCGCGCACGCCCTCCTTGCTCAGCCCGACGCTGTTGGCCGCGACGCTGGCCGGGTCGCCGGGATCGAGAGCGAGGACGCCTTCCCAGCCGCGGCGGAAGCCGGTCACTTCCCAGCCGAGCGCGTCGGCTGACAAGGTGATCGAGCGGATGCAGGGATTGAGGCCCGGAACGTCGCCGCCGCCGGTGAGTATGCCGATGCGCACGGCCGCTAGACGGCGGGCCCGAAGCGCAGCCGCAGGCGCTTGGCGTTTTGCGGCACGTCGACCTGGGCGCTGTTGATGTTGGCGCTCTGGCCGGGCTGGAGCTGCGAGACCGGCGGCGCGATCGGCCAGCCGAACACGGTCCGGCCGGCTTCGTCGCGCAGCTCGGCGCGGATCGCGGGTACCCGCTGCACCTTGGCGGTCGGATTGACGATTCGGCCGGTGACGGTGAGGAGGGCGTTACCGCTGGCGAGCGTCTGGTTCTCGGCCTGATATTCGAGCTTCAGCGGGCTCGCCGCCGGGCGGGACAGCGGGATGTCGACGCCGAGCTGAGGCAGGCCGAACGACCAGACGGCCGCGGTGGCGGCGAGCATCAGGACGGCCGCGGCGATCGCGGCCATAGTCCAGAGGCGCGCGCGATTGCGGCGCGGGCGGAAGGGCGGCTCGTGCGCGAAAGCGTCGTAATCAGGGCGCTCGGCGGGCTCGGGACCGAGCATTTCCGTTCGTGCCGCGGCGGCGGGCGGCTCGGGCAGCGGCCGCTCGCGGGCTACCGGGGGCGGAGAGGGGGAAGGTGCCGCGCGCGCCGGAGCCGGCGCCAAGGGCTCGGCCGGGCGGGGCGGCGCCTGGTGCCAACTGTGCCGGCACGACGCGCAGCGCACCTGGCGCCCGGCCGCGCCGATCGCGCTGTCGGGCACCGCATAGCGTTTCTGGCAGGCGGGACAGCTCAGGATCATCGGCTACAGGAGGCCCCCACATGTGGTGCTCGGCGCGAAACCAAGCACAGTTGACGCGCGCCATGCAAGCGAATGCGGGGTTTTGAGTGGTTTACGGCCTATCCACCGCCATGCCATGGAAGCGGGCAGGGGCGAGACGGAGGCTGAGCTGAACCAGACGGGCACCATCGTCCAGTTCGACAATGTCGGCCTGCGCTACGGCACCGGTGCGGAAACGCTGTCGGACCTGAGCTTCTCCCTGCGCCAAGGCGGCTTTTACTTCCTCACGGGCCCGTCGGGCGCGGGCAAGACCTCGCTTCTTCGCCTCCTCTATCTCGCCCAGCGGCCGAGCCGCGGGCTCATCCGCCTGTTCGGAGAGGATATCGTCACCATGCCGCGCAAGCGGCTGCCGGGCTTCAGGCGGCGCATCGGCGTGGTCTTTCAGGATTTCCGGCTCGTCCAGCACCTCTCGGCGTTCGACAACGTCGCGCTGCCCCTGCGGGTGGCGGGGGTCGAGGAGAGCGATCTCCAGGGTCCCGTGAGCGAGATGCTCGCCTGGGTCGGCCTCGGCCACCGCGCCAGTGCCCGCCCCGCGACGCTCTCGGGCGGCGAGCAGCAACGCGTCGCCATCGCCCGCGCGGTCATCGCACGGCCGGAGCTGCTCGTCGCCGACGAGCCCACGGGCAACGTCGACCCGGACATGGCGAAGCGCCTGCTCCACCTCTTCGACAGCCTGAACAAGCTCGGCACGACGATCGTCGTCGCGACCCACGATCTCCACCTCATCTCCAGCATCGCCGGCTACGAGATGCTGCGTCTCGACCGGGGCCAGCTGCTCGACCCGACCGGCGCGTTGCGCCATCCGCCCAAGCGGGCCGAGGCATGAAGGGCGGGGTCCGCAAGTTCGGCGCGGCCGATCGGCGACTGCTGCCCGAGGGGCGGCTCGCCGGCCCGATGCCCTGGGTGATCGCGATCATGATGTTCCTGACCGTGCTCGCCGCAGCGGCCGGCCTCGGCCTGGGCGGCGCCGCGGCGAGCCTCGGCGCCGACATAGGCGACCGAGTCACCATTCAGGTGCTCGAGCCCAATCCCGACCGGCGCGAGGCGGAGGCCGCCCGCGCGCTCGAGACGCTCGGCCGGACGCCCGAGGTGGTCAGCGCCCGACGTCTCGGCCAGGAGGAAATGGCGCGCCTGCTCGAGCCCTGGCTCGGTTCGGGAGGGGTAGAGGCCGACCTTCCGATTCCGGCGATGATCGACGCCCAGCTGATCCCCGGCGCCCGCGCCGACGCGGTCCGTCCGCGCCTCGCCGCCGTCGCCCCCTCGGCCCGGGTCGACGACAATGGCGAGTGGCTGGCCCCGCTCGGTCGGCTGATCTCGGCGCTGAAATGGCTCGCCATCGGGCTCGTGCTGCTCATGGTCGGCGCGACGGCGGCAACGGTCGTCCTCGCCGCCCGCGCCGCGCTCGACACGCATCGCGGAACGATCGAGGTGCTCCATTTGATGGGGGCCACCGACGTCCAGGTCGCCCGCCTTTTCCAGCGCAGGATCGCCCTTGACGCTTTGTTCGGCGCCATCATCGGCTTCATCGGGGCGGCGCTCGCCCTTTTCCTCGTCGGGCAGCGGATCAGCGCCCTCGGCTCCGACCTGATCGGTTCGGCGAGCCTTCCGGTCCTGACCTGGGCGGCGCTTGCGCTCCTGCCCCTGCTCGGGGTGCTTCTGGCGATGTTCGTGGCGCGGGCGACGATCCTGCGGGCCTTGGGGAGGATGCTGTGATCACGCGCTCCTTTTCCGCGCTCGTCCTCCTCTATTTGCTCGGCTACGCTCTGTTCTCGGTGCTTCTGCCGCGGCCGGCCGACGACCGGCGGACCGACGCCATCGTCGTCCTCACCGGCGGCGCGCGGCGGATCGAGCGCGGCCTCGAGCTGATGGAGCAGGGCAAGGCGAAAAGGATGCTCGTTTCGGGCGTCGCGCGGACCGTCCGGCCGGAGGAGCTCGCCGCCGAATACAAGGCCGACGAGCGCCTGTTCCGTTGCTGCATCGACCTCGGCCGGGAGTCGGTCGACACCCGCTCCAACGCCGAGGAAGTCGCGCGCTGGATGGAGCGCCATAAGTTTCGGTCGATGCGCCTCGTCACGACGGACTGGCACATGCCGCGGGCCCGCTTCGAATTGTCGCGTCGCCTCGGCGACCAGGTCGCCGTCACCGGCGACGCGGTCGAAAGCAACCCGAGCTTCGTCCAGCTCTTCACCGAGTATAACAAATATCTGCTGCGCCAGGCCGCCGTCCTCGTCGGCATCTGATGGACTGGCTGCGCTCGCTCCTTTTCGCGATCATCTTCTACGCCGGCACCGTCGTCTATGTGCTTGCGGGCGTCGTCCTGATCCCGCTGGGGCCCAAGCCGGCGCGCGCGATCGCCTCCGCCTGGGCGCGGTTCAACCGGCTCTGCTCGCGGCTGATCCTCCGCATCACCACCCGGATCGAGGGCGAGGTGCCAAAGGGCGCCGTGCTCGTCGCGTCGAAGCACCAGTCGATGTTCGAGACGATCGACCTCGTCGTGGTGCTCGACACGCCGAGCGTCGTGATGAAGCGCGAGCTCACCCGCATTCCCTTCTGGGGCTGGCTGACCCAGGCCTATGGGATGATCGCCGTCGATCGCGCCGGCGGCGCCAAGGCGCTCAGGGCGCTGGTCGCCGAGGGGGCGAAAGTGCGCGCCGAGGGGCGACCGGTCGTGATCTTCCCCGAGGGCACGCGGGTCGTCCCGGGCGAGCGTCCGGAGCTGCAATCGGGCTTCGCCGGCCTCTACCGCGCCCTCGGCCTGCCGGTGGTCCCCGTCGCGCTGGACAGCGGCCGTCTCTGGCCGCGGCGCAGCTTCGTCAAGCATCCCGGCGTCGTCACGATGCGCTTCGGCGATCCGATTCCACCCGGCCTGCCGCGCCGCGAGATCGAAGCGCGCGTCCACGCCGCGATCAACGCCCTGGACCCTCCGCCAGCCAGCTGACCGACGTCCCGTGGGGGTGACACCAGGCGAGCAGTTTATCCTCCCCGCCCGGCCAGACCCGGAGGCGAAGGCTGTAGCGCTCGTCGCCGGGCACCATCTCGTAGCGCAGCCACGCAAAGGGTCGAGCCCCGCTCGCCGCGTCGCCCGCTTTCGCGGCGGCTGCAGCGATGCGCGCCTGCGTTTCCATGGGGAAATACTGGAACGCGACGGAATGGAGCAGAACGCGCGTCACCCCCTCGCATTGCGTCTCTGCCAGGCGCGCTTCCGTCCACGGCGCCGCGTCGTCCCGCTCGACGCCGGGCGGATGCTCCGCGGCAATGGTGAGAGCCGCTTCCAGCCGGGCAAGCCGCTCGGACTGATCGGGCCAGACATAAGCGAGCAGGCGTTCGCCGTCGCCGGCGGGATCGAGCGGCGCCAGGTCGACGCCTCGACGCCCGACGATCCTGACCTCTGCTTCCGGCGGGAGAAAACCCTTCCACTCAGGAGCGAGCCGCACTGCGGAATGCGGATCGCCCACTTCAAGACCGCCCAGATCGTAGCCGTAGCGGTCGAGGTTGAGGTTGAGGCCCGCGCTGGCGCCGAGCTCGAGCAGCTCGATCGGTTGCGCGAACCGCGTGGCGACCACGAGCAGCCCGCTCATCAGCACCGCCGAACGTCCGACCTCGTTGGTCTGCGGCGCCCGGTCGAGCCAGGCGGTAAGCTCCGGACGGGCCAAGGTCTCGGCAAGGACGGCCCAAAGGGCCTCCTCGTCCGGTTCGGGAAATGGCGGGTAGCAGGCCGCGAGGCCGGGCGCGTCGCCGGACCGCACCAATGCGTGGAGGCCGCCGCAGAGGCGCAGCGCCAGCGCGTCGGCCGTGGCCGAAGGGTCGCCGGGCCAATCGAGAAGCCTTTGGCCCACCCCGGTCGACCGGTCGATACGCTCCCCGAGCAGGCGGCAGATTCGGGCGGTGAAAGGCGACCCCAGCTTGACGCACCAGCGGGCTTGCTCGGCAAAGACGGCGCGGATCGCCGCCTCGCGCTCAGTCGCGGAGGCGGGCACCGGCCCTGGCGGCGGCGGCGAGGATCCGCTCCGAAATCCCGTTCAGCTCCGCTTCGGTGAAGCTCTTCTCGCCGGGCTGCAACGTCACCTCGATCGCCAGCGATAGATACCCGTCCGGTACGCCCGGCCCGGCGAAGACGTCGAACAGGCCGACCCCCGTGATCGCCTGCTTGTCGGCGCCCCGAACCGCCCGTAGCAGCGCGTCCGCCGGCGTGCCGACCGGGACCAGGAAAGCGAAATCGCGCGTCACGCTCTGCAACGCTGCCGGGCGGAAGGCCTCGCGCATCCGGCCGGCCCCGCCCCTCTTCCTGGGGAGGGCGTCCAGGAAGATTTCGGCGGCCACCACCCTGTTTCCGTCGAGGTCGAACGCGCTCAGCGTGGCCGGGTGCAGCTCGCCGAATTCGGCCAGCGCGTTCTTCGGGCCCAGGGTGAGCCGCGCCGACCGGCCGGGATGGTAGACGCCGGCGGCCCCGGTCATCGCCTGCAAATTGTCGACCGGAGCCCCGGCCGCCTCGAGCAGCGCCAGGGCTTCCGCCTTGGCGTCATAGGCGTCGAAGCCGGCCGCCTTGCCGGTTCGCCAATGCCTCCCGTCCCCCTCGCCGGCGAGGATCAGGCCAAGGGTCGGCCGCTCCCGGTCGGCGAGATAACGGCGTCCAATCTCGAACAGCCGCACGCTGGTCGCGCCCCGTGCCAGGTTGCGCCGGGCGGCCGCGAGCAGGCCGGGGAGGAGCGAGGGGCGCATCGCCTTCATCTCCTCGCTGATCGGGTTGTCGAGGATCCACGCCGAGCCGCCGAACGGCGCCGCTTCCGCTTCCGAGACGAAGCTCCAGGTCACCGCCTCGTTCAGCCCGCGCGCGGCGGCCGCGCGCCGCACCTTGCGCTCCAGAAGCTGCCCGTCGGTGGCGGTTGGGCGCGCGACGCCCGCTGGGCGCGGCGTCGGCACGGCCTCGATCCTTTCGAAGCCGTGGATGCGCGCGACTTCCTCGACGATATCGGCGGAGCCTTCGACGTCCCGCCGCCAGCTCGGAACGCCGACGCGCCAGGTCTCTGCAAGCTCGACCTCGAATTCGAGGCGGCCGAGTATCGCCATTTGCTCGGCCTCCGGGATGTCCACGCCGGCCAGGCGCAGCGCGTGGCCGGGGTGGTAGTGCACGACCTTCTCCGGGCGGGGCGGCGTGCCGGCGCGGACGATCTCGGACGCCTCGCCGCCGACCAGTTCCCTCGCCAGGCGCGTCGCGATCACGAGGCCCGTTTCCAGGAATTCCGGATCGACTCCGCGCTCGAACCGGCTGCGCGCGTCGGAAGCGAGCGCGAGCTTCTGTCCCGCCAAGGCGATATGCTCGGGATCGAAATAGGCGCATTCGATCAGCACGTCGGTCGTCGTCTCGGTGACGGCGCTATGCTGGCCCCCCATGATCCCGCCGATGTCGTGGACCATCGCGTCGTCGGCGATGACGGTGATCGAGGGGTCGAGGGCGTAGGTCCGCCCGTTCAGCGCCAGCACTTCTTCGCCCTCGCGCGCCCGCCGGGCCACCAGCGCGCCCTCGAGCTTGGCCAGGTCGTAGACGTGAAGCGGACGCCCGTGGCTCAGCATGACGTAATTGGTCATGTCGACGAGCGCGCTGATCGGCCGTTGCCCGACCGCCTTGAGCCTCTGCTGGAGCCAGGTGGGGGAGGGCCCGTTGCTCACGCCGCGCAGGACTCGTCCGAAGAAAGCGGGGCAGCCCTCCGGATCGTCGGTGCGGATCTCGATCGGGCAGGGGAAGGTTCCCCCGACGGTCGTCGCATCGACGGGCTTGAGCGTGCCGAGACCGGCCGCGGCGAGATCGCGGGCGATGCCGTGAACGCCCATGCAGTCCTGCCGGTTCGGCGTCACCGAGATATCGATCACGGGGTCGTCGAGCCCGGCCCATTGCGCGTAGCGCGCTCCGACCGGCGCGTCGTCTGGAAGGGCGATGATGCCGTCATGCTCGTCGCCGAGCTCGAGCTCGCGGACCGAGCACATCATGCCCCGGCTTTCCACACCGCGGATCGCGGCGACCTTCAGCGTCAGGTCGCTGCCGGGAACATAGGCGCCGGGCGCGCCGAACACGCCCTTCATGCCCGCTTGTGCGTTGGGTGCGCCGCACACGACCTGGATCGCCTCGCCGGTGCCCGCATCGACGGTCAGCACCTGGAGCTTGTCCGCCTGCGGGTGACGCTCGGCGGTCAGCACTTTGGCGATCGTGAAGGGGGCGAGCTTCTCCGCGGCATTCTCCACGCCTTCGACCTCCAGGCCGATCCGCGTCAGCGTCTCGACCACCTCATCCAGCGAGGCGGAGGTCTCGAGATGCTCCTTGAGCCAGGAAAGGGTGAACTTCACGCCCCGACGCCTCCGCTGAGCGTCGGCACGTCGAGCGCAGAAAAGCCGTAATGGCGCAGCCACCTCAAATCGCCGTCGAAGAAGGCGCGCAGATCGTCCATGCCGTATTTGAGCATGGCGAGGCGGTCGATCCCGACGCCGAAAGCGAAGCCCTGCCATTCGCCCGGATCGAGACCGCAATTGGCGATGACGCGCGGATGGACCATGCCGGAGCCGAGCAGCTCCATCCAGCCGTCGCTGCCGCCGAGAACGCGGCGCCCGTCGACCAGAGTGTAGCCGATGTCGACCTCGGCCGAAGGCTCGGTGAACGGGAAGTAGGAGGGCCTCAGGCGAAGCACGATGTCGTCCCGCTCGAAATAGGCCTTGATGAACGTTTCCAGCGTCCATTTGAGGTGGCCGAGATGAATGCCCCGGTCGATTACCAGCCCCTCGATCTGGTGGAACATCGGCGTGTGTGTCGCGTCGCTGTCGGAGCGGTAGGTGCGGCCGGGCGCGATGATGTAGATGGGCGGATCCCGGGACTGCATCGTCCGGATCTGGACCGGCGAGGTGTGGGTGCGCAGCAGCATCCTGCGCCCCTCACCGTCGCGGTCCGGGAAGTAGAAGGTGTCGTGCATCGCCCGGGCGGGGTGGCTCTCGGGAATGTTGAGCGCCGTGAAATTGTGCCAATCGTCCTCGATCTCCGGCCCGGTAGCGACGCAATAGCCGAGGTCCGCGAATATCTCGGCGAGCTCGTCGAGCACCTGGCTGACCGGGTGGACGCTGCCCTGCGGCGCGGGCGCGACCGGGAGAGTCATGTCCAGCGTCTCGGTAGCCAGCCGCCGCTCGAGCTGGGCCGCTTCGAGCTCCGCCCTTCGTTCCGCGATCGCTTCGCTCACCTGCTCGCGCAGGGCGTGGATCCGCGGTCCCTCGGCCTGGCGCTGCTCCGGACTCATGGCGCCGAGGGACTTGAGGAGCGCGGTGACGCTGCCCTGCTTGCCGAGCGCCGCGATCCGCTCAGCCTCGAGCGCGGCGAGATCGGCGGCCGCCGTTACGCGGGCAAGGAGAGTGTCGGGATCTGCGGCGGGCATGGCCGCCCTAAAGCAAGGCTGGGGGGAAAAAGCAAAGCTTGCGGCCCGCCCGCGGCGGTATCAGCTTCGGATGGGGCTCGCCTCGGCTCGGACGGTGCCGCCGGCGGGGGTCCTGACTTCCCCAGCCTTCACCCGCGCGGACGCCCCGGCCGGCGTGCACTGGGCGACGACGACCGGGTAATCGATGTCGGCGTTTCCGGCCACCGCGTCCTGCGTAGCAGCGATGCACGCGGCGCGCGTCTCGTAGCGCGCCTCGAGCGTGCGGACGGTCGTGCAGGAGGCGTCGCTCTCGCCGCAGCCCATGATCGCGATGACGAAGAGCGCCGGTCCCATATCCGCCAAACCCTTGGCGACATTGCCCGTTCCAATCGTTTCGCCTCCGTCAGCTTGGCTGTCGACGCTGCGCGCCCTACCTAGACGCCGATGCGATCCCTCCCCGAAGACCAGAAGACGACCGGCCTCGGCTTGGGGGCGCTGCGGCGCTTTCTCCCCTATCTGTGGCCCAAGGGGGAGCCGGGGCTGAAGGCGCGGGTCGTTATCGCCGTGCTCCTCGTCTTCGCCGCCAAGGGCGCTTCGCTCTCGACCGGCTTCGTCTGCAAAGCCGCGATCGACCGGATGTCGGCGGGCATGAACGCCGCCGCCGGCCTCGCTGTCGCCCTCGTCGTCGCCTATTCGGGCGCGCGCTTCGCCTCGGTTTTCTTCGAGAACGTGAGGAACGCTATCTTCGAGCGGGTGGGCCTCGACGCGGCCCGGCGATTCGCCGAACGGGTCTTCCGCCACATCCACGAGCTGTCGCTGCGTTACCATCTCGAGCGTCGGACGGGCGCGCTCACCAAGGTGGTCGAGCGCGGCGTCAAGAGCATTGACCTCATGCTCTATTTCCTGCTCTTCAACATCGCCCCGACCGGGGTAGAGCTCGCCGTCATCTGCGTAATCTTCGGGGTCAAGTTCGGCCCGGGCCTCGTGATGGCCACTTTGGCGATGGTGGCCGCCTACATAGCCTTCACCCGCCTGGTGACCGAGCATCGCTCCCGCCTTCAGCGCGAAATCAACGATCTCGACAACGAGACGGTCGCGCGCGCGGTCGATTCGCTCCTGAACTACGAGACCGTCAAATATTTCTCCGCCGAGGATCGCGAGGCGCGCCGCTACAGCCGTGCGCTGCAGGGCCTCAACGATCGCGCGGTGAAGAACGAAACCTCGCTTGCCTGGCTCAACATCGGCCAGTCCCTGATCACCAATCTCATGATGGCCGGCGCCATGGGTTTCACGGTGTGGGGCTGGAGCCGGGGGCGCTTCACGACCGGCGACGTGGTCCTCGTCAACACGCTACTCGCGCAGCTCTTTCGGCCCCTCGACATGCTGGGCTGGGTCTACCGCACCATCCGCCAGGGCCTGGTCGACATGGAGCAGATGTTCGGCCTGCTCGACACCAAGGCCGAGATAGCCGACGCGCCCGGCGCGCCTGAGCTTCGCGTCGAGGCCGGCCACGTCCGCTTCGAGAACGTCTCCTTCTCCTACGATCCCGACCGCGCCATCCTGGACGGAGTGGACCTCGAGGTTCGGCCCAGGTCGATCGTCGCTATCGTCGGGCCGTCGGGTGCCGGCAAGTCGACGCTCGCGCGCCTCCTCTACCGCTTCTACGACCCGCAGGCGGGGCGGATCACGGTCGACGGCCAGGACATAGCCGCCGTCACCCAGAAGAGCCTCCGAGCGGCGATCGGCATCGTCCCCCAGGACACCGTGCTGTTCAACGACACGATCGGCTACAATATCGGCTACGGGCGCGACGGCGCCGGCCAGGACGAGATCGAGGCGGCCGCAAGGGGCGGGGCGATCCACGATTTCGTCGCCAGCCTGCCGCTCGGCTACGCCTCGAAGGTGGGCGAGCGCGGGCTCAAGCTTTCGGGTGGGGAGAAGCAGCGTGTCGCCATCGCCCGCACCCTGCTCAAGGACCCGCCGATCCTGATCCTCGACGAGGCGACAAGCGCGCTCGACAGCCGCACCGAGGCGGCCATCCAGGAAACTCTGCGCGGGGTGACCGAGCGGCGCACGACGATCGTCGTCGCCCACCGCCTGTCGACCGTCGTGGACGCCGACCAGATCGTCGTCCTGAACCAGGGTCGCGTCGCCGAGCGCGGCACCCACTCCGAGCTGCTTCGCAAAGGCGGCCTCTACGCCGAGATGTGGGAGCGCCAGCAGAGCGACGCGAAAGAGGAAGAAGCCGAAGCCGCCGAATAGACGCTTGCAGGCGCCTCGCTCGGCCTTAGTCTCCCGGAGCAAGGGGGGAATGCTTGTGGGAACGCTCTTGTTTTTTGTCGCGATGCTCGCGTTCGCGACCCCGTCGTTCGCCCCGGATTTCATATCGCTGCGCCCCGGCGAAGCGGTGACGATCCTGATCGACGATGGCGGCGGGGGGACTATCGCTGAGCGACGCCGGGCGCCGGCGCCGGCCGCGTTCGAGAAGGCGGCCGTTCGCGCTTATTATGACGGTTTCTTCAAGGGGGTGTACGGACAGAATTCGAAGCCGTTCGGCACCGATGACAATTTTCCCGAAGCTGCGAGAGTGACACCCGGTCGGATCCGCTTGACGTTTCGCGCGCTGAAGCGCGGCCACCGCCTCCTCGTCGTCGAAAACGGCTATGCGCGGGCCCTCGCCTACAAGGCGGTCATGAAGGTCGGAAAGTCCTGGCGCACGACCGACGTCTGCCGGGTCCATCCCGGCGTTCACAATTTCGAATGGTGGCCGGAGCCGGTTAAGACCATTTCCGTGAGCCGCCTGCAGCTCGTCGCCTGGGCGGAGGGGCAGACGCCGATATGCGAATGAGCGTCGCGTTCCTCAATCTGTTAGCGACGCTCTGCGCGCTCCCGGCGGCCGCCGCGGAGACACTCCTCGCGCCGGGCCGCGCTGTGGTCTGGAGCGCCGACAGATATCCGGGCCTTGCGCGCTTCCGCTCCGGCGCGTTGCGCATCGAGGTGCGCCCAGGGCGCGAAGATGGGCTCGTCGGACCTCGCGTCGTCGTGAGCCAGGCCGGACGCCGGCCCGCGAAGCTGGCGGGCGACCGCGCCGGGCTCGGCTTCGAGAGCCGGATCACCACCGGCCGCTGGAATCGCGCGGGCGATCTCTACCTCATGCTCGAAAGCTATACGGGCGGCGCCCATTGCTGCGATCACGTCCAGGTTGCGGTGCCGGCGCCGGGCGGCTTCGAGGTCGTCGACCTGGGCGCGTACGACGGCGACCGATTGGCCGAGCGCCCGTCCGACATCGACGGCGACGGCATGCTCGACTTCGTCGTCACGGACGACAGCTTCCTCTACGCGTTTACCAGCTATGCGGAGAGCGTCGCCCCACCCGTCTTCCTCAACGTCGTCGGCGGCGAGGTCGTGGACGTCTCGACCCGGCCGGGCTTCCGGCCGCGCTACGAGAAGCTGATGGCGCGGCTGCGTCCCTCCTGCTCCCCGCGCAGGACGGAGGAAGCCTCGAACGGCGCCTGCGCAGCCTATGTCGCCGCCGCCGCCCGAGCGGGCCGGTTCGCCGCCGCCTGGTCCGACATGGTCCAGGCTTACGACCGCCGCGCCGAAGCCTCAGAATGGCTGCCCACCGGTTGCCGCGTCGCCACGGAGGGCGAGTGTCCGGAGGCCGAGACGATCCGCTACGCCGACTTTCCCGCCGCGCTCAGGGCCTTTCTGGTCCGTCAGGGTTATATTACGGGCTGAGCCTTGAACGGAGAGGGAACGCGGGGCTAGGGACGGGGCGTGGCCGCTCCTCTGCAGATCCTGAACCGGACCTTCGGCTTTCCCGCCTTCCGCGGCGTACAGGAGCAGGTGATCGGGCGGGTCATGGCTGGCGAGCACACGCTCGCGGTAATGCCTACCGGCGCGGGCAAATCGCTTTGCTACCAGGTGCCCGCGATCGCGCGGGAGGGTACGGCGCTGATCGTCTCGCCGCTGATCGCGCTGATGCACGACCAGATCCGCTCGGCGGCCGCTTTCGGAATCCGCGCCGCCTCGCTGACCTCGGCCGACGACGAGGCGGACCGGCAGGAGACGCTGGCGCGCCTGAAGCGGGGCGAGCTCGATCTCCTCTACGTCGCTCCCGAGCGGGCAAGCACCGCCGCGTTCCGCGAGCTCGCCGCGCGCACCAGGCTCGCGCTGATCGCCGTCGACGAGGCGCATTGCGTCTCGGAATGGGGCCACGACTTCAGGCCGGATTACAGGCTGCTTCGGCCCCTGCTCGACAGCTTGCCCGGTCTGCCCCGCCTGGCGCTCACCGCCACGGCCGACCGCCAGACCCGCGCCGATATCCTCGTCCAGCTCGGCATTCCCGAGGACGGGCTGATCGTCGCCGGGTTCGACAGGCCCAACATCCGCTACCATGTCGTTCCGCGCGACGGTGTGGGCCAGCAGCTGAAAGCGCTGCTGGCGGAGCAGCCCGGACCGGGGATCGTCTACGTCCAGAGCCGCGACAAGGCCGACAAGCTCGCCGTACAGCTCGCCGCTGGAGGACGCTCGGTTCTCCCTTATCATGCCGGCCTCGAAGCGCCCGTCCGAATGCGCAACCAGCGCGCCTTCGTCGCCTCCGAGGACATGGTGATGGTCGCGACCATCGCCTTCGGAATGGGGATCGACAAGCCGGACGTACGCTTCGTCGCCCATGCCGGCCTGCCCAAGTCGATCGAGGCCTTTTACCAGGAGACGGGCCGCGCCGGGCGCGACGGCGATCCGGCCGAGGCCTGGCTGTTCTGGGGCGCCGAGGATTTCGCGCGCGCCCGCCAGCGCCTCGAGACGGAGGTCCCCGACCCGCGCCGCGCCGGCGAGCGGTCGCGCCTCAACGCCCTCGCCGCGATGGTCGAGACCGCCGCGTGCCGGCGCGCCTTGCTGCTACGGCATTTCGGCGAGGATCCGCCGGAGCGCTGCGGCAATTGCGACAATTGCCTGGCGCCGCCCGCGACCGTGGACGGAACGGAGACCGCGCGCAAATTGCTCTCCGCCGCCTTCCGCACCGAGATGCGGTTCGGGCTCGGCCATCTCACCGACGTGCTTGCAGGGCGGGAGAGCGAGAAGGTGCTGAGCTTCGGCCACCACCGGCTGTCCGTCTTCGGAATCGCCTCTGAGGAGGAGCTTTCTCTAGTGAAGCCGGTCGCCCGGGCTTTGCTCGCCCGCGACGCCCTCCGCGCCGATCCCTATGGAGGGCTCAGCTTCGGGCCGGCCGCGAAACCTATCCTCAAGGGCGAGGAGAAGCTCGAGCTCGTCCTGCCGCCCGCGCGCCGCGCTCGGCGCCGCCGCGACGGCTCCGGCGAAGATCTGCCTCACGACCCGCTGTTCGAGGCCCTTCGCGCCCGCCGCCGCGACCTGGCGAAGGAGGCCGGCGTGCCCCCCTACGTCATCTTCCACGACAGCACGCTTCGCGACATCGCGGAGCTCAGACCCACGACCCTCCAGGCCCTGTCACGCGTCTCGGGCGTGGGCGCCGCCAAGCTCGAGCGCTATGGCGACGCCTTCGTCGAAGTCGTGAAAAGCCACGAGGCGGCCGCATGATCGCTCTCGAGGAAGGCGTCTTCGTGTCGCCGCAGATTGGTTCGGAGGGCGTCGCCGCCGCGGCCGCCGCGGGGGTGCGCACGATCGTCAACAACCGCCCTGATGGCGAGGAGCCGGGTCAGCCCGGCTCCGCGGAGATCGAGGCCGCCGCCGCCGCCGCCGGCCTCGCCTATCGCCACATTCCGGTAGCCGGCGCTTTTCCGGCCGATAAGGTCGCGGCCATGGTCGACGCACTACGCAAGGGGCCGGTCCTTGCCTTCTGCAAATCGGGCACGCGCTCGACGTATATTTGGGCGCTGGCGCGCGCGGCGGATGGCGCGCAGGTCGAGGAGCTCGTCGGGAAGGCGGCCGCCGCCGGCTACGACCTCAGGCCGCTCCTCCCGCTTCTTCGCTGAGGAGGCGGCGGGCGGGGATGAGGTCATCCTCGTCGACCATCAGCCGCACCGGGATGACGAAGCCGACGCCCTGAAGCGTCATGCCCATGTCGAAGATGTAGCTATCTATGCCTTCGTCCGACAGGCGCGACTGGGCCGCGCCCGCGGCCAGGCTGTCGTAGAAAAGGGAAAGCTCGACGAGCGCCATTACCAGGGCACCACGTCGCCCGCTTCGAGCTCGTCGGCCCGCGGCGGCCGGCCAAGAATCGCATTCCTGTGCGGGAAGCGGCCGAAGCGGGCGATGACGTCATGATGCTTCTTCGCGTAGCCGAGCTGGTAATCGTCGCCGAGCGCAGTGAACAGGGCGAGCGAGCGGCGCTGGTCCGCCATATTCTCGCTGTGCTGGAAGGGCATGTAGAGGAAGCCGCGCTCGGCCGCGCTCATCGCCGCGTCGAGTCCCCGTTCGACCGCCCCTTTCGCGACGGCGAGCGCCAGCGGGTCGGTCGAGAACTGGTCCGCATGGCCCCGCAACATGTTGCGCGGGAATTGGTCGAAAAGGATGACGGCGGCCACGGCGTCGCGCGGTGAGCCGAGAAAGGCTTCGGGCAGATTCTCGCGCTCGCGCTCCCACAGCCCCTCGAAGCGCTCGCCTATCTCCGTGTCGAGCGCGGCGTCCCCCTTCCACCATTGCTCGCGCGTCAGGCCGAACCAGAAAGAGAGGACCTCGTCCTGCCAAAGCAGGGCCGTCATGCGGCGGTTCCGCCGACCGTCAGCCCCTCGATCAGCAGGGTCGGCTGGCCGACGCCGGCGGGCACGGACTGGCCGCCTTTGCCGCAAATGCCGACGCCTTCGTCGAGCGCCATGTCGTTGCCGATCGCCCCGACCCGGGTCAGCACCGTGGGTCCGTCGCCGATCAGCGTCGCGCCCTTGACCGGCGCTCCGAGCCTGCCGTCCTCGATCCGGTACGCCTCGGTGCAGGAGAAGACGAACTTGCCGCTGGTGATGTCGACCTGCCCGCCGCCGAAGCTCTTCGCGTAGATACCGTTCTTGGCCCGCGCGAGGATCTCGCCCGGATCGTCCTTGCCGCCGAGCATGAAGGTGTTGGTCATTCGCGGCATCGGCGCGTGGGCGAAATTCTCGCGGCGGCCGTTGCCGGTCGGCTCGACGCCCATCAGGCGCGCGTTGAGGCGGTCCTGCAGATAGCCCTTGAGGATTCCGTCCTCGATCAGCGTCGTGCAGCGCGTCGGCGTCCCCTCGTCGTCGATCGACAGCGAGCCGCGCCGGTCCGCGATCGAGCCGTCGTCGACGACGGTGACGCCCGGCGCCGCGACGCGCTCGCCGAGCCTTCCGGAGAAAGCGGACGTTCCCTTGCGGTTGAAATCGCCCTCGAGCCCGTGGCCGATCGCCTCGTGGAGGAGGACGCCGGGCCAGCCCGGGCCCAGCACGACCGTCATCTCCCCGGCCGGAGCGTCGACGCTCTCGAGATTGACG
The DNA here is from genome assembly GCA_036262495.1 of Allosphingosinicella sp. Classification (GTDB taxonomy): domain Bacteria; phylum Pseudomonadota; class Alphaproteobacteria; order Sphingomonadales; family Sphingomonadaceae; genus Allosphingosinicella. The sequence goes on along the minus strand of DATAIU010000110.1, from coordinate 6,272 downwards.
AGGGCCTGGGCCAGCGCGACGTCGATCGCGCCACTCCAGACCGCGTCGTCGAACAGCCGGTCGTAGAGATAGCGGCCGCCGAGCCCGTGATAGCCGGTCTCGCGCCGCCCGTTCTGTTCGACGACGATCTGGACGTTGAGGCGCACCAGCGGCCGGACGTCGTGCGCGACGAAGCCATCGGGCCGAACGATCTCGATCACCGACCAGCTCCCCGCCAGCGAGGCCGATACCTGCGAGACGCGCGGGTCGCGCGCGCGGGCGGCCGCGTCGATTTTCTGACAGAGCTCCACCTTGCGGGCGAAGGGCACGAGGCTCAAAGGATCGGCGTCAGTGTAGAGCGTCGCGTTGGTCCGCCGCGGCGCGGCGGGGCGGGGAGCGCGGGCCGGATCGAGGACGGACATGGTCTCCGCCGCGCGCCGGATCGCGGCCTCGGAAAGCTCGTTGGCATGGGCGAAAGCGGTCGTCTCGCCGGCGACGCCGCGCAGGCCGAATCCGGCATGAGTGTTGAAGTCCGCCGTCTTCAGCCGGCCGTCGTCGAAGCCGAAACTCTCCGATGCGCTATATTGCAGGTAAAGCTCGCCGTCGTCGCAGCCCTTGAGCGCATCCGCCGTAAGCCGCAGCGCGGCCTCGGGGCTCAGCGCGTCGTTGCGATAGAGGAAGCGGCGGGGATCGGCGGTGAAAGTCATGCCGCCGATATAGGCTCGCTTCCCGGTCATTGCGAGCGAACCCTCACCGTCATTGCGAGCGCAGCGAAGCAATCAGGCGGTGGAAGCGACGGCCTCTAGATTGCTTCGTCGCTGCGCTCCTCGCAATGACGGGAAGGGCGTCCGCGTACGGCTCACTCACCGTCATTGCGAGCGTAGCGAAGCAATCTACGCGTTCGAACCACACGGCCACCCTTGCGGGCCGAGGCGACGCCCGCCACAGTTCGCCGGTGAAGGAACCCGCCGTCTACATCGTCGCGAGCCGGAAAAACGGGACGATCTACACCGGCGTTACCTCCGACCTCGTCCGCCGCATCTGGCAGCACAAGGTTGGCAAGAAGGGTTTCACCGCCCGCTACGGCTGCAAGGTGCTTGTCTGGTACGAGTGCCATGCCGACATGACCGCCGCGATCCTACGAGAGAAGCAGATCAAGGGCGGATCCAGGGAGAAGAAGGTGGCGCTCATCGAAGCGATGAACCCGAAGTGGCAGGATCTCTACCCATCGATTGTCCACTAAGCCGGGCGACGCCCGTCGCTGCCACCGGCTAGATTGCTTCGCTGCGCTCGCAATGACGGGACTGGATCACGCCGTTACCCGTCATTGCGAGGAGCGCAGCGACGAAGCAATTCAGACGCCCGCCGCCTTGGTCGCCCCGTCGGCCGCGCCGCCCTTCAAGACGAAGCGCTTGTCGCAATAGCCGCAGTCGACATAGCCCTTCTCGTCGATCTGCAGGTAGACGCGCGGGTGGCCGAGGGCGGCGTCCGTGGCGTTCGTCCCGTCGCAGGCGACCCGCGGCGTCTCGACGTGGCTGATCTCGGGCGTGAAGCGGTCGGTCTGCATCGGCGGCGGCCTTAGCAACGCGGCAGGAGGCGGGCAACGCTCAGCCGAAGCGATGCTTCAACGCCAGCATGGCGAGCGCCGCCTTCGCGGCCTCGCCGCCTTTGTCCTTCTCATCGGGCCGCGCGCGGGCGAGCGCCTGGGCCTCGTTCTCGACGGTAAGGATGCCGTTGCCGACGGCGAGGCCGTCGAGGGTCAGCGCCATGATCCCGCGAGCGCTTTCGCCGGCGACGATCTCGAAATGCCAGGTTTCGCCGCGGATCACGACACCGAGCGCCACGAAGGCGTCATAGGCCCCGCTCTCCGCCGCCAGAGCGATCGCGCCCGGCACTTCGAGGGCGCCGGGAACGGTCACCGTCTCGTGGCTATGCCCTTCCGCCTCGATCGCGGAGCGCGCGCCGGCGAGCAGCAGGTCGTTCAGATGGTCGTAGAAGCGCGCCTCGACGATCAGCACCCGCGCCATTCAGCCTTCCTCCGCGGGGATCGGCCGCTCGCCGACGATCTTGAGGCCGTAGCCGCCGAGGGCGACCGGCGTGTGGTGGGTGTTGGTCAAAAGCACCATGTCGTGAACGCCGAGCGCCGATAGGATCTGCGCCCCGCCGCCATAGTCGCGCAGCTCGTCCGGCCCTTTCGCCGTGCCCTTCCCCGAGCGCAGGTTGAGCGCCGCCGACAGCGCGTCCGGCATCGCCCGGTTGAGGACGACGATCACCCCCGATCCTTCCTCGCCGATGATCTTCATCGCGCCGCGCAGCAGGCCGCTCCGCCCGCCCTCCTCCCCGAACGCGTCGGAGAAGAGGCTGAGCTGGTGCATCCGGACCAAAGTGGGCCTGTTCGGCGCGATCCGTCCCTTGACCAGCGCGACCTGCTCGGTGCCGAGCGCCTTGTTGAGGAAGCTCTTTGCCGTCCAGGTGCCGCCCCAGCGGCTCTCGAAGCTCGCCTCGCCGGTCTGCTCGACGAGATGGTCCTTCTGCAGCCGGTAGGCGATGAGGTCGCGGATCGTCCCGACCTTGAGGCCGTGCAGCTGCGCGAAGGCGACGAGATCGTCCATCCGCGCCATCGTGCCGTCCTCGCGCATGATCTCGCAGATCACGCCCGACGGATTGAGTCCGGCCAGCCGCGCTACGTCGACGGCCGCTTCGGTATGGCCGGCGCGGATCAGAACGCCGCCGTCGCGCGCGACTAGCGGAAAGACGTGGCCGGGCGTGCAGATGTCGTCGCGTCCCTTGCCCGCGTCGATCGCCACCGAGATGGTCCGCGCCCGGTCCGCCGCGGAGATGCCGGTGGTGACGCCCTCCTTGGCCTCGATCGAGGTGGTGAAGGCGGTTTCGTGGCGAGTGCCGTTGTTGCGGCTCATCAGCTCGAGGCCGAGCTGCTCGACCCGCTGCCGCGTCAGCGCCAGGCAGATGAGGCCGCGGCCGTGCTTCGCCATGAAGTTGATCGCATCGGGCGTCGCCATCTGGGCCGGGATGACGAGGTCGCCCTCATTCTCCCGGTCCTCGTCGTCGACGAGGATGAACATGCGCCCGTTGCGCGCCTCGTCGATCAGCTCCTCGGGCGAGGAGAGATAGCCGCGCTCGAGGGGGAGCGCGGCCATCAGCGCCTCAGCTCCAGCATCCGGCCTATGTAGCGGGCGAGCACGTCGATCTCGATATTGACCCGGCGCCCGGCCGGGACGTCCGCGAAGCTCGTCTGCGCCGCCGTATGCGGGATGATGTTGACCGCGAAGCGCACCCCGTCCGAGACCGGCTCGACGTCGTTTACGGTCAGCGACACGCCGTCGAGGGCGATCGAGCCCTTGGGCGCTATGTAGCCCTCGAGCTCCGCCGGCGCGATTATCGCGAGCCGCACCGAACCGCCCACTTCCGCCGCCGCTTCGACCTCGCCGACGGCGTCGACATGGCCGGTGACGATGTGCCCGCCGAGCTCGTCGCCGAGCCGAAGCGCCCGCTCCAGGTTGAGCCGCGCCCCTTCGCGCCACAGCTCCGGCGCGCTCCGCGATACCGTCTCGCGCGAGACGTCCACGGCGAACCAATCCTCGCCTTTGTCGACCACCGTCAGGCAGACTCCCGAACAGGCGATCGACGCGCCGAGATCGACCGTCGCCAGGTCGTATCCGCAGCCGATGCGCAGCCGTAGATCGCCTCGCTTCTCCAAGGCCAGCACCCGGCCGACGTCGCTGATGATCCCCGTGAACATGGCGCTTTCGCCCATAACCGCTGCGGGCGGGCGTGTCGAAGCCTTGCTTCCGCGGGGTGGGTTTCAGGAGTCCGGTGGAAGCGAAGACCGCACGCCGGAGCGCCCAGACCGCTGTCTGTCTAGCAAGCCTTCATGACCGAGTAGATCGCGTAAGAATTCGAGCCCTCCGACCCGGCTGTCGAGCCGGCGGCTTGAGGGGCGGCCCCGGCCGGCGCTCCACGCAGCGTCTGGCCGCTCTGCGAGGCGGAGGTTTTGACCTCTCCCTTCCCCTTGGCCGAGGGGCAGGCAGCGCCAGGGCATCCTGCAACGCGGATCGATTCCGCGCCGGCTTCCGCCTTTTTCCGGTGTCGGATACGAGCTTTTTAACGTTTCGGAGCGCCATTGGGACGGCCGATGTATTTTTCCAAAGGAGGTCCCCGATGACCGACTCAGCCTCAACGTTCCTCGCCCTGCTCTTCGGCCTGGGCGTCTTCGCCGTCATCGTCGCGGTCGGGTGGCGCAGCGTCCAGAACCGCCGCATCCTGCGCCTGCGCGGCGCGAACGGTCAGGAGACGATCATCGTCGCCCGCGAGGACGACGAGATAAGCAGCGTCGATACCGCGACGACCCAGGCGAGCCAGGCGTCACCCGCGCCTGGCCCTGCCGTTACTGCCGAAGACTCTAGAGCGACGTGAGGACACCCGCTACTCCCGAACCCGCTCGTAAACCTCGAGCCGGTCCACCCCCAGCATGCGCGTGTCGGCCAGCACCCAGCGCCGGTGCGCATCGGCCAAATCGGTAAGCCCTATATAGCCCACGGACGACTTGCCTTCGCCGATCAGGATCGGCGCGCGGTAGATGAGGAGGCGGTCGACGAGGTCGGCCGCGAGGAAGGCGGAGGCGGTCGCCGAGCCGCCTTCGACGAGGAGGTCGTTGACGTCGGAGAGCTCGTGCACGGCCTCGGGGCTGGCGAGGCGGTTCCACCCTTCCACCGGGTCGCCCCGCGTCAGGATTGCGCGGCGCGGCGAGCGGTGCTCGAGGCCGGGGAGGCGAACGTCGAGCTTCGGCTTGTCCGCCTCGTAGGTGCCGCGGCCGACCAGGATCATGTCGGAACGGGCGCGCTCGAGATGGACGTGGGCGCGGGCGTCCTCGCCGGTGATCCAGCGGCTCTCGCCGGATGGAAGCGCGATCTTGCCGTCGAGCGACATGGCGAGCTTCAGCGTGACATACGGCCGGCCGAGCCGCGTCCGCGTCAGGAAACCCGCCATCGATCGCGCCGCTTCCTCGGCCCTCGGTCCCGTCTCGACCGCTATCCCCGCGGCGCGGAGCCGTTCGAAGCCGCCGCCGTCGATCCGCGGGTCGGGATCCGCCAGCGCCGCGACGACCCGCGCGACGCCGGCCTGGACGAGCAGATCGGCGCAGGCGGCGCCGCGCTCGCTTTGGTGGCAACAGGGCTCGAGCGTCACCCAGGCGGTGGCACCGCGCGCGGCTTCGGCCGCCTCGTCGAGCGCCATCGCCTCGGCGTGAGGGCGCCCGCCGGGCTGGGTCCAGCCGCGGCCGAGGACGATGCCCTCGCGCTCGATCAGGCAGCCGACATTGGGATTGGGGGCGGTGTTGCCGCGGCCTCGCTCGCCGAGCGCGATCGCCGCGCCCATGAAGCGGGCGTCTCCGCTCAAAGGCCGAGGCGCTCCAGCTTCTCGTCGAGGCGCTTATATTGCTCCTGCCGCTCCTTCCTGGCGGCGTCGCGCGCGGCCTGGTCCTTCTTCTGGTCGGCCTTGATCTGCTCGTCGGTGCGGCTGGCGGGCCAGCTCTCGACATAGATGATCTGACGGCCCGGCATGATGTTGGTGTGGCCGTCGGTGATGAAGAGGATGATGATCGCGACCGGCATGATCACCGCAACCGCGATGCCCATCCACTGGTGCGGCCGGCGCTCCGACGTGAAGGCGCGAATGTCGGCCCAGAGAGCGCGCGGCGAGGCGGGGCGGGGCAGAGGCATGAGCGGAATGTAAGCCCTCCGCTCCGCCTCCGCCAGCCCTGCCTGCTTCCCTTTGCGCCGGCGCGGGCCTCCGCCTCAGCCGTCGGGCAGGACCCATTTGATCGCGCTCGAGACGCTGTCGGCGGTCGGCTTGCCGCTGGAGTCGCGGGCCGGGGTGAACCGCGCCCGGCTCTTCATCAGCCGGCAGGTCGTCGAATCGAGGGCCGAGGAGCCGCTGGACTGCGTGACCGTGCACTGGGTGACTCGGCCGTCCGGCCCGACGCCGAGGCGGAAGCGGGTAATGCCCTGCTCCTCGGCGCGGATCGCGCCGCCCGGATAATCGGCGTCCGACACGTAGGAAGCGAGGTTGGCCCGGGCGCGGGCCGGCTCGACGCGGCGCGGCTCCGGCGGCGGCGGCGGGGGAGTCTCGATCTTCGGCTGGGTGACCGGGCCGGGCTCGGGAATGATCGGGCCCGGCACCCGTGGCAGCGGCTTCCACACCAGGTCGGTCGGCTTTGCGACGAAGTCGATGATCGGCGGCGGCCGGTCGATCACCGTATCCTGCTGGCGCGGGAG
>DATAIU010000109.1:0-3289 GCA_036262495.1 Allosphingosinicella sp. | reverse complement strand
GCCGCGAGCGATTCCTCGTACAGGTCTCCCTGCGTCAGCGTGATGACGAACGACCGCCACAGCTCGATATTGCGCGGCTCACGGGCGAGCGCGCGCTCGAACGCGCTGAAATTGCCGAGGTCGCCGCATTGCCAGCGCAGCTGGGTGATCGCTTCGAGCCCCGGGATCCAGGTCGGCCAGGCGGAGAGCAGATGCTCGAGTTCGGCGAGCGCGGCGCCCGGCCCTTCCCCGTTCTCGAGCGCCGCGACGAGGCCGAGGAGAACCTCCCCGTCCTGCGGCGCGAGCCGCAGAGCGTTGCGGAACAAGGCGACGGCGGGAAGCCCGGCCTCGAGATGAGCGCGCGCGAAGGCGTGGGCGATGCGGGCGTCGCCGGGGTTGAGGCGATGCGCCTCGGCAAGCGACGCGATGGCCGCTTCGAGCTCGTCGATCTGGCGGTGGAGGAGGCCGGTTATCTGCCAGAGCCGGGCATCACGCGGGTAAGCGGCGAGCGCCGGTTCGAGGGCCTTCAGGCCGCGGTCCTCGTCCCCGCGCCGGAGCGCGACGACGCCGGCATTGAAGGCCGCGTCGGCGCTGCCCGGCCCGTAGAGGGTGACGGCGCCCGTCACAGCCCCGCCGCGCCCGCATCGGTGAGGGGCATCATCGCGGCGACGGCGTCGCGCTCCGCCTCGCTCAGCGCCCAGGCCCAGAGGTCGAAGATGAAGACGACGCGCAGCGCGTCGCTGTCGTTCCAGGCCTCGTGCTCGATCGTGTCGTCGAAGACGAAGGCGCGGCCCGTCTCCCAAGGGCGCGTCTCGGCGCCGACCCGGAAACCGCAGCCCTCGGGGACGATCAACGGCAGGTGACAGACGAGCCGCGTGTTGGCGACGCCCGTATGGGGCGGGATGCGGGTTCCGGGCGCCAGCAGCGAGAACATGGCGTTCGGGCAGCGTCCGGCGATGTGCGGCTGCGACACGGCCTCGAGGAGAGCAAGGGTACGCGGGCAGTGGCGCGCGTTGCGCCCGATGCGCTCGCCGTTGCGGAGAAGATGGACCGCCGTCCAGTCGCGGGACCGGTTGAGCGCCTCCCACTGGCGCAGCGGGACGTCGTCCGGATATTGGATATAGGGGACGAGCTCGGCCGCCTCGGAGGCGATCAGCGCGTCGAACTCGGCGCGGATCTCGGCCGTGCCGGCCTCGATCGCCTCGATCCAGGGAAAATGCGCGCGCTCGTGAAATTCGACCGGCGGGAGGCCGGGGAAATGGAAGTGGCTGGGCGCCTGAGGATAGGCCTCGGTCAGCCGGGCGACATTGGTGACGAAGCGCTCGACCCGGCGACGCTCTTGCGCGGACGCATTCCGGGGAAGGGCGGAGCGCAGGCGCTCGGCCACCTTCTGCTGGTGCGCCCTGTAACGTTGCTCGGCCTGGGCGATCATGCCGGCGAGCGCGGCCGGCAGGTCCCCGGCCGAGCGCTGGGCGAGCGCGTGCCCATAGGCCTCGCCCGCTTCCTCCGAGCGCCCCATCTTGTCGAGCAGCACGGCGCGCATCAGCAGGGCGGAAAGATCGAGCGGGTCGACGGCGAGCGCGCGCGAGACAGCCTGGATCGCGCCGGAGAGGTCGCCGCCCGCCCGGCACATCGCGGCGAGCTTCAGCCAGGCCTCCAGGCGCTCGGGCGTCGCGGCGACCGCCGCCTCGAGCAGCCGGCGCGCGTCGGGGAGCCGCCCCGCGCGCGCGGCGGCATCCGCTTCCAGTTCGGCCGAAGAGGGCTGCATCCATGCCCTTCTGCCGCGAAAGGGCGCCGAAGGGAATTGGGCGGGCGCGGCTCGACAGGCGCGAACGGGCGATTTACCCCGAGAGGGTGGTCGCGCCCGTAAGCCCAGAGTCTCTTCTCGCCGAAGCGGCCAGGCATCGTGCCGCGGGCCGGATCGAGGAGGCGATCGTGGCGTACGAGCGGGCGCTGGCGATGCGACCCGAGGCGCCGAACAGCTGGTACAACCTCGCCCGCCTCCAGCGCCAGGCGGGCCGCTTCGAGGCGGCGCTGGAAAGCTATTCGGAGGCCCTGCGGCGGGGCGCGGAAGGGCCGGAGGAGATCCACCTCAATCGCGCGGTGATCTACGCCGACGACCTCCTCGCCGGGGATGAGGCGGAATGCGAGCTGCGGGCGGCGCTGGCGCTCAGGCCCGATTACGTGCCCGCCCTGCTCAACCTGGGCAATCTGCGCGAAGACAAAGGCGAGGGCGAAGCGGCCGCGGCCGCCTATCGCAGGGCGCTCGAGCTGGAGCCGGATAATGCGACCGCGCTCGCGCGGCTGACCAATGTTTCGGGGGACGATCCACCGCTCGAACGGGTCAGGGCCAGGATCGCCGCCTCGGCGCGCGCCGACGAGCGCGCCGAGCTTGGCTTCGCGCTCGGCCAGGCGCTCGACCGCCTTGGGGCCTATGACGAGGCGTTCGCCGCCTACTCCGCCGCCAACCGGGCGAGCGGCGAGGCTTCCGGCGCCCGCTACGACCGCGCCGGACACGAGGCGTTCGTCGACCGCGTGATGCGGGCCTTCCCGAGTCCGGAGCCTCGGCGCGGTGAGGCTGGGCCCATCTTCATCCTCGGCATGTTCCGCTCGGGATCGACGCTGGTCGAGCAGATGCTGGCGCGCCACAGCCGGGTCACCGCCGGCGGGGAGATCGACCTGATCCCCGCTCTCGCCGCGCGGCTCCATCCCTATCCCGAACGCGCCGCGATCGCCGAGGCGGAGGCGCTGGCTTCATTGCGCGGCTTCTATCTGGACGCCGTCGCGGCGCGGAGGCCGGAAACCGACTTCGTCACCGACAAGCGGCCCGACAATTTTCTTCATGTCGGCCTGATCAAGCGCCTCTTTCCTGCTGCGAGGATCGTCCACACGACCCGCGATCCGGTCGACAACATCCTGTCGCTCTTCTTCCTGCACCTCGACCCCTCCATGGCCTATGCGCTCGGCCTCGAGGACGCGGCGCATTGGTACCGGCAGTACCGGCGGCTGATGGCGCACTGGAAGGCGCTCTACCCGGACGACATTTACGACCTGCCGTACGACCGGCTGGTCGCGCAGCCGCGCGACACTCTGGCGGGCCTGCTCGCCTTCCTCGGGCTCGACTGGGAGGAGGCGTGCCTCGCCTACGAGGGGGCCGACAATCTCGTCCGGACGGCGAGCGCGGCGCAGGTGCGCCGGCCGCTCTACCGCGGCTCCTCGGGCCGCTGGCGCCACTACGAGCGCCATCTCGGGCCGCTGCTCGCCGCGCTTTCCTGAAAGGAAAAGGGCGGGCCTCCGAAGAGACCCGCCC
>DATAIU010000108.1:0-11988 GCA_036262495.1 Allosphingosinicella sp. | reverse complement strand
GAGTGTTCAATCCAGACGCACCCTCCCCCGCCCCGCCTTGACCTTGCTCCGCCCCTTCTTCTCGTCGACCCGCCTGGCCTTCGCGGCGCGGCTGGGCTTCGTCTTCACCCGCCGACGCGGGGCGATGTGGGCCTTGGCGATGAGCTCCGCGAGGCGCGTCCGCGCCTCCTCGCGGTTGGCTTCCTGGGTGCGGTGGCTGCGGGCGGTGAGGATGATCTCGCCTTCCTTGGTCCAGCGGCTGCCGGCGAGCTTCCTGAGGCGGGCGTAGACGGACGGGGCGAGGCCCAGGCGGAAGACGTCGCATCTCAGCTGGCAGGCGGTGGCGACCTTGTTGACGTTCTGGCCGCCGGGGCCGGTCGAGGCCAAAAACTTCTCCTCGAGCGCGTCCTCGGGAAGGACGAAGGGCTCAGCCGAGGACATCGCCGAAGCCCGCGCTGACGAAGGCCGGGGGGAGCGGCGCGGTCGCCTCGACCGGCGGCTTGGCGCCGCGCTCGACGCGGATCGACAGAGCGTGGAGGAGCATCGGGCCCTTTCCGGCGCCGTAGACCGGGTCGCCGGAGATCGGGATGCCGATTCCTTCGAGCGCATGGACGCGGATCTGGTGGGTGCGGCCGGTCTCGGGGGAGAAGAGGATTACGGCGCGGCCGTCCTTCACCGCCAGGGTCCGCCACTCCGTCACCGCCGCCTTGCCCGCGGCATCCGGCACCATCCGCCAGCCCTCGGCCTCGGTCGAGACCTTGGCGAGCGGGATCTCGATCCGGCCCTCGCTCGCTTCCGGAACGCCGTCGAGCACGGCGACGTAGGTCTTGGTCACCTGCTTCGCCTCGAAGGCCCGCTGGAAGCGTTTGTGGGCCTTGGGGTTGCGGGCGAGAAGCAGGCAGCCCGAAGTGTCGCGGTCGAGGCGGTGAACCGGCAGCGGCGGGCGCTGGAAGCCGAAGCGCAGATGCCCCAGATAATCCTCGAGGCTCTCGCGGGTCTTCGAGCCCGGATGGACGGCGAGGCCGGCGGGCTTGTCGATGACCAGGGCCTCGCCGTCGAGGAATAAGACATATTTGTCCCACACCGCCTGGTCTTCCCCTCGAGTGCCCGGCCGGGAGCCGCGCGTCGCCGCCCCCGCTGCCACGCCTGTTGCGACGGCGCAACGTTTCGCGCGAGTGATTGTGATTCCTCGTTTAATTCGAAATTAACCTTTTGCCTTCACATCTGCCATGGTTAATGAACTTCATCGGGGGAAACCGGCGCCACAGCCCGGCACTCCGAGCGAGAGGGGTCGAGACATGCGGGTGCTTCTGATCGAGGACGAGCCGACCACCGCCAAGAGCATCGAGCTGATGCTGACCGGCGAGGGCTTCAACGTCTACACGACGGACCTTGGCGAGGAGGGCTTGGACCTCGGCAAGCTCTACGATTACGACATCATCCTGCTCGATCTGAACCTGCCCGACATGCACGGCTACGACGTGCTGAAGAAGCTTCGGCTGGCCAAGGTGGGGACGCCCGTCCTGATCCTTTCCGGCATCAGCGAGATGGATTCTAAAGTACGCGCATTGGGCTTCGGCGCCGACGATTATGTCACCAAGCCGTTCCACCGCGACGAGCTCGTCGCCCGCATCCACGCCGTCGTTCGCCGCTCCAAGGGGCACAGCCAGAGCGTCATCCGCACCGGCAAGCTGGCGGTGAACCTCGACGCCAAGACCGTCGAGGTGGACGGCGCCCGGGTTCACCTCACCGGCAAGGAATATGCGATGCTGGAGCTCTTGTCGCTCCGCAAGAGCACGACGCTGACCAAGGAGATGTTCCTCAACCATCTCTACGGCGGAATGGACGAGCCGGAACTGAAGATCATCGACGTGTTCATCTGCAAGCTGAGGAAAAAGCTTTCCCTCGCTTGCGGCGGCGACAATTATATCGAGACCGTCTGGGGCCGCGGCTACGTTCTGCGCGATCCGGAGGAGGTCGAGACCGCCAAGGTCGCCTGAACGACTTTGCGAGCGGGGCAAGAGACCGGCGCCGGGGCTTCCTCCGGCGCCGGTTTCGCGTTGAACCCCGGCAGCGCGCTCGTGCATTGAAGCGGGCATGACCTATTGCGTGGGCCTCCTCCTCGACGACGGGCTGGTGATGATCGCCGACACCCGGACCAACGCCGGCGTCGACAATTTCTCCTGCTATCGAAAGCTCCACCCGATCGCCGCGGGGCCGGACCGGAAGATCTACCTCTGCACCTCGGGCAGCCTGTCGATGACGCAGTCGGTCGTGGGGATGCTCACCGAGCCCACCGACGAGGAAGGCGAGGATCCGGCCGCCCGCGTCACGACCGCTCCGAGCATGTTCCGGGTCGCCCAGATAGTCGGCGAGGCGGTGAAGACTGTGAACCGAACCGTCGGCGCCGCGCTCGCCGAAGCGAACATCTCGAGCTCGGTGTCGCTGCTGCTGGGAGGGCGCGTCGGGAGCGAACCGCCCGCCCTCTACCTCGTCTATTCGGCCGGCAATTTCATCGAATGCTCGACCGAATCGCCGTTCCTGCAGGTCGGCGAGACCAAATATGGCAAGCCGATCCTCGACCGCGGCATCCGCCACGACACGCCGCTGCCCGAGGGGATGAAGGTGGCCTTGCTCTCGTTCGACAGCGCGATGCGCTCCAATCTCGGCGTCGCGCGGCCGCTCGACCTGGTGGTGATGCCGTCCAATCCGAACGGGCCGCTCCTCGAACGCCGCATCGAGGCGGACGACGCCTATTTCAACGATCTGTCGCTGCGCTGGGCTGCGCTTCTCCACGAGGCGACCCGCGCCATACCGGCGCCCCCCTTCATGGCGCCCTTCGCGCCCGATCAAAGCCTGAGCCGCGCGGCCGAATAGTCAGGCGGCCGAGCGGCTGCCGATCGCGACGAGCCTCGGCGCGGCCAGCGCCGCCGCCGCTTCGGCGTGGAGCGGCGGCGAAAGCAGATAGCCCTGGCCTTCGCGGCAACCGAGCTCGCGAAGCAGATAGAGCTGCTCCTCGGTCTCGATATGCTCGGCGACGGAAGGCAGGTTCATCGCCGAGCAGAGGTCGAGGACGCCCTTCAGAAGCCGCCGGCCCCGGATCGAATCGCCGACCGAGCCGATCAACGCCCCGTCAAGCTTGATTCCGTCGAACTGCATTTCCCTCAAATAGGAGATGGAGGCATGTCCGGCGCCGAAATCGTCGAGGACGATCCTCGCCCCTGCGGCGCGCAGCGCCTGGAGATTGTCGCGCGCCACCTCGAAATCCGCGAGCAGGGCGGTCTCGGTGACCTCGACCTGCAGGCGCGAAGCGGAGAGTCCCGTCTCGCCGAGCACGGCTAGGATCCGCGCCGACGATCCGGGCGTGCAGAGCTGGACCGCGCTGACGTTGAAGGAGAGCTTCACCGAGGCTGCCCAACGTGTCGCCTCCGCCGCAGCCTGGCGCAGCAGGCGCTCGGTGATCGGCTCGATGACGTTGATCTGCTCGGCGATCGGAATGAACTGGTCGGGCGGAACGCGCCCCAGCCGCTCGTCGTGCCAGCGCGCGAGCGCCTCAAGGGCCTTCAGCTCGCCGGTGGCGAGATCGGTGATCGGCTGGAAGACGACCGTGATGCGCTCGAGCGTGCCGGGGAGACGAAGCGCCTTCTCCACCTCAGCGCGCCGGCGGTGGATCTCCTGCATGTCCTGAGTGAAGACGGCGACGCCGGCGCGGCCGCTTTCCTTGGCGCGGTACAGGGCGGTGTCGGCGCGGATCAGCGCCTCCTCGACATCGCACTCGCCGGGCTTGAGGAGCGCGACGCCGCAGCAGCCGGAGATACGGAACTCGCGGCCGTCCACGATAAAGGGCTCCTGCAGGGCGGCGCACACCTTCGTGCCGGCGTCGAGGGCGGCGGATGGGCTCGTCACGCCCGAGAGGAGCAGCGCGAATTCGTCGCCGCCGGTGCGCGCGATGAGGGCGCCCTCTCCGCCGGTCCTGGTCAGGCGGGCACCGACGCCCTCGAGGACTCGATCGCCTGTCGCATGGCCGAACGTGTCGTTGATCGGTTTGAACCCGTCGAGATCGACCATCGCCAGCGCGAAAGGCCGGCGGCGCGACACCGATCCGGCCTTGCGCGCGAGCGCGCGCAGGAAGGCGCGGCGGTTCGCCAGACCCGTAAGGGGATCCGTATCGGCAATGACCTTCGTCTTTGCCTTTTCAGACTTCGCAAGCCGCTCGGCGCGACGGGCGCGCTCGCGCTCGATCGAAATCTCGGAGCGTGAGGCGACGAGCGCGTCGACGCCCTTGTTATGGATGCCGAGCAGCCTGAGAATCAGGAGGATCACGATCCCGACGCTGATGCCCATGCCGATATGCGCAAGGTCCCCGGACAGGATGAGACGAACCGCGAGGGGGAGAGCGAGGAACAGCAGCGGCAGCCGCGCGGCAGAAGGAAAGCTGCTGAGGCCATAAGCGCATCCCACGCCGGCGAGCGTGCCGAAGAGAATGACATGGCCGTCATGATCGGCGCTCGCGCCGTGGATCAGCGTGAGGGCCCACGCGCAGAATCCCACCGAGACGGCGAGCGCGTAGAACCAGGTCTTCCTGAGCTCCCGGACGATCCTGTCCGCCGAAAGCACCCGATGGCGCGCACGCACCCAATGGACGAGCCGAACCAGGACGAAGCCGACCAGCAAGGTCGACGGACTGTAGAGGCTGTCGAGCTGGCCGCCCGTGGCCAGATGGAGGCCGAGATAGTTCGCGAGGGCGACGACGTACAATAACGGGATCTGCCGGAGCAGCGCGCGGTAGCGCTCCTCGACCAGCGCGCGTCCGGCGACCGTTCCGGCGTCCCCGACGTCGATCAGCTTGCCGAAGCAAGAATGCACCCACCCCATGGAGGGGCAGGTAGGCGAAATTGATTAAAAAGCCCTTTGGATCAACCTGCCAGCGGCAGCTCGCGCTGGTCGGGATCGAAGCGGTGCCAGCCCCCCGGGCCGAGCTTCTCGAGCGGCCGGAAGCGCGCCTTGTAGGCCATGCGCCGCGACGCCTCGACCCAATAGCCGAGATAGACGTACGAAAGGCCCGCCTTCGAGGCGCGCATGATATGGTCGAGGATGATGAAGGTGCCGAGTCCCGGCCGAAGCGGATCGTCGGGCTCGAAAAAGCTGTAGATCATCGACAGGCCGTCGGCCTGCTGGTCGGTCAGGCAGGCGCCCACGAGCCGGCCCGGGCGGCCGCCGACCGCGGGCTCGCGATATTCGATGACGTAGGTCTTGACCGGGCTCTGCTCGATCATGTCGGCGAAGTCGCCTTCGTCCATGCCGACCATGCCGCCATCGGGATGGCGGCTCTTCAGGTAGCGGCGGAGAAGCTCATATTGCTCCTCGGTCGCCCAGGCCTTGCAGGCAGTGACCTCGAGGCCGGCGTGGCGCTTCACGACGCGCCGCTGGGTCGCGCTGGGCTGGAACTCGCCGGCGACGACGCGGACCGAGACGCAGGCCGCGCAGTCGAGGCAGCTCGGCCGGTAGGCGACGCTCTGGCTGCGACGGAAGCCGATCCGGCCGAGCGCGTCGTTGAGATCGCCCGCATGGCCGCCGGTCAGCTCCGTGAACACCTTCCGCTCGGTCCGGCCCGGAAGATAGGGGCACGGCGCGGGGCTCGTCACGAAGAAACGGGGAAAGCGGAAAGGTGCGCTCAACGGGGCTCCCGGGGGGGCTGGATTCGACGGATCGTTTATGCGGGTTCAGGGCCCGCTTGGGAAGGGCGGGGAGCCCTTCAGAACCCGGTTAACCTTGTTGCGTTCCGCGTCGGGACGAAGCCCTAGTGAATCTCAACGGGATGGACCGGAAAGCCCGCTTCGCCGAGGCTCGCCACCAGCGCCTCGAGCTGCTCGGCGTCGCGCGCCTCGCACTCGACGTCGATGAACGCGTCCTTGGCCGGAAGCGCGGTGAAGACGCGCTGGTGGTAGATTTCGATGATGTTCACGCCGTGCCGGTCGAACAAGGTGACGACCGCCAGGAGCGCGCCCGGGCGGTCCTGCAGCTGGATGCGAAGGCGGGCCATGCGGCCGGACCGGGCGAGGTCGCGCAGCAGCACGGTCGCGAGCAGCCGCGTGTCGATGTTGCCGCCCGTCAGGATCAGGCCGACATTGCGTCCCTTCAACCGATCCGGGTGGGCGAGGAGCGCCGCGAGGCCCGCGGCGCCGGCCCCTTCCGCGACCGTCTTCTCGATCTGCAGGAAAAGGCTCACCGCGGTCTCGATATGGCGCTCCCCGACCAGCAGGATGTCGTCGACGAGGTCGCGGATGATGCCCGCGGTGAGGGCCCCTGGCTTCTTGACCGCTATGCCCTCGGCCAGCGTGTCGCCGGCCGATGGCAGCTCCCTCCCGCTGAACGCGCAATACATGGACGGGTAGAGCTCGGCCTGCGCGCCGATCACCTCGATGTCCGGCTTCACCGCCTTCGCCGCCGTCGCGACTCCCGAGATGAGCCCGCCGCCGCCGGTCGGCACCAGCAGCGCGTCCAGCTCCGGCGCCTCCTCGAGCATCTCGAGGGCGACGGTGCCCTGGCCGGCAATGACTTCCGGATCGTCGAACGGGTGGACGAAGGTCAGCCCCTTCGCTTCGGCGATGCGCAGGGCCTCTGCATAGGCGTCGTCGTACATGTCGCCGTGAAGGATGACGCGGGCGCCGTGGCCCTGCGTCTGCGCGACCTTGATCGAGGGGGTCGCCGTCGGCATCACGATCGTGACGGGCGCGCCGAGCCGGGCGCCGTGATAGGCGACCGCCTGGGCGTGGTTTCCAGCGGAAGCGGCGATGACGCCCCGGCCCCGCCTCGCCTCGTCCATCAGCAGCAATTTGTTGAGCGCGCCGCGCTCCTTGTAGGCGGCGGTGAACTGCAGGTTCTCAAACTTCACCCAGACGTTGGCAGCCGTGGCTTCCGAAAGGGTCCGGCTCAGCAAGATTGGGGTGCGCACCACCTGCCGCTCGATCCGCCGCGCCGCCGCTTCGATGTCGGCGAGGGTGACGTGAGCCGGATCGTCCATGGCGCCGGCGTTAGACCATCTGGCGCGGCGGCGGAACAAGGCTTATCGCGCACCCATGGTGAAGAAGCTTCTGGCGGCGCTCGCCGCCCTGTGCCTCGCGGTCCCGGCGGCGGCCGACGTCCTCATCGACAACGTCAACGGCTATACGGTCAGCGCCGAGGGGCGGCTCGTGCGCTTCGCCGCAATGCTCGTCGACGATGAGGGCAAGGTGGCCCGCCTCTACCAGCGCGGCGAGAGGAAAGCGGAGCGGACCCGCTACCGGATGGACGGCAAGGCCCGCACCCTCCTTCCCGGCCTGATCGACGCCCACGGCCACGTCATGTCGCTCGGCCTCGGAGCGCTCCAGCTCGATCTCAGCGGCACTCGCAGCCTCGCGGAGGCGCAGGCCAGGATCCGCGCCTACGCCGCCGCCAATCCCCTGCCCCGCTGGATCGTCGGGCGCGGCTGGAACCAGGAGATTTGGGGCCTCGGCCGCTTCCCGACCGCGGCGGAGCTCGACGCCGCGGTCGCCGACCGCCCCGTCTGGCTAACCCGCGTCGACGGCCATGCCGCCTGGGCGAACAGCGCCGCGCTCGCCGAAGCGAAGATCGACGCGAGGACGGCGAGCCCGGCGGGCGGCCGGATCGAGAGTGCCGGCGGCAAGCCGACCGGCATCTTCGTCGACGCGGCCCAGGACCTCGTCGAGAAGATCATCCCGCCGCCGCTACCCCGCATCCGCGACCAGGGCTTCGCCAAGGCGCAGGAGATATTGCTCGGCTACGGCATCACGGCAACGGCCGACATGGGAACGACGGCCGAGGACTGGCTGGTCATGCGCCGGGCCGGCGATCTCGGGCGGCTCAAGGTGCGCATCCTCGCCTATGGCTCAGGCGTCGAGTCGGCGCTCGCCATCGCCGGGACCGGGCCGACGCCCTGGCTCTATGGGGACCGGCTGCGGCTGATCGGGGTCAAGCTCTATGCCGACGGCGCCTTGGGCTCGCGCGGCGCCTGGCTGAAGCAACCCTACAAGGACAAGCCGGACCAGCGCGGTCTCCCGTTTCATTCGGACACGGAGATGCTGAACCTGATGAGCCGCGCCGCCATGGACAATTTCCAGGTCGCCGTTCACGCCATCGGCGACGCCGCCAACGCGCAGATCCTCGATTCGATCGACGAGCTCTCCCACACCTACAAGGGCGACCGGCGCTGGCGGATCGAGCACGCCCAGATCGTCGACCCGGCCGACCTGCCACGCTTCGGCCGGTTCGGCACGATAGCCTCGATGCAGCCGGTCCACCAGACCAGCGACTGGAAGATGGCGGAGGCGCGGATGGGCCTGCCGCGGCTCGGCGGCGCCTATGCCTGGCGCAGCATGCTCGCCAACGGCTCGCGCCTCGCCTTCGGCTCCGACTACCCGGTCGAATCGCCCGACCCCTTCCCGGGCCTCGCCGCCGCGATCAGCCGCGAGGACGCCGAGGGCCAACCTCCCGGCGGCTGGCTTCCCGAGCAGCGGCTGACGCTCGAGCAGGCGCTCCGGGCATTCACGCGCGAGGCGGCGTACGCGGGCTTCGCCGAGGACCGGATAGGAAGCCTCGAAAAAGGCCGCTGGGCCGATTTCATCCTGATCGACCGCGACATCTTCACCGGTGCGACTGCGGCCCAGATACGCGAGACCAAGGTCCTCGAGACCTGGATCGCCGGCCAGCGCGTCTGGACACGCTGATCAGCGCAAAGCCGTGACTCGGCCCACGCTGAGGATTTGCGGCAGGGTCTCCGCTCCGCGCCCCGTCCCGTACCAGAGGTAGAGGGGCACGCCCGACCGCCCCTGCGCAGCGAGGAAGCGTCCAATATCGGCATCGCCCCGGGTCCAGTCGCCGACCAGCACGGCGACGTGGCGCGCCTCGAAAGCGCGGCGCACCTCGGCCCGGTCCAGCACGGCTTTCTCGTTGACCTTGCAGGTCAGGCACCAGTCGGCCGTGAAATAGACGAAGACCGGGCGTCCCTCGCCCCGCAAGGCCGCGAGGCGGGCCTCGCTGAACGGCTCGGCGCCCAGATCGCGTCCGGGCCGCGGCGTTCGAGCCGCCTCGCCGGGAAGGAGAGCGGCGCCCAGCGCCGCGACGGCCAGGGCGCAGGCAAATCGGGGCCAGACCGCGCGCCGGCCAGTCCACCACAGAGCGGCTGCCAGGGCAGCGGCGGCGGCGACGCCGAGCGCGAGGCCGGGGCCCCCCGTCTGCCGCGAGAGGATCCAGGCGAGTCCCGCCGCGGTCAGCGCCATCGGCACGGCGAGGACGCGCCTGAAACGCACCATCCAGGGTCCGGGCCGCGGCAGGCGGCGGCGCAAGGCGGGCACAAAACCGAGCAGCAGGAACGGCAAGGCGAGGCCGAGTCCGAGCCCGCCGAACACCGCCAGAGCGGCCGCATTCGGCAGGACCAGAGCCGCGCCGAGCGCGGCGCCCATGAACGGCCCGGTGCAGGGCGTCGCAACGAATGCGGCGAGTGCCCCCGTGCCGAAGGCGCCGAGACGATCACCGCCGGCAGGGCCGCCGCCGAGCGAGGGCAGCTCGAACAGGCCGGCGAGGTTCAGCGCGATCCCCGTCACCAGGAGGAACAGCAGCAGGATCACCCTCGGGTCCTGGAGCTGGAATGCCCAGCCCACCGAGGCCCCGCCGGCGCGCAGCGCGAGGAGGACGGCTCCCAGTGCCAGGCACGCGAGCATGGCGCCGGCCGTGTACGCCGCCGCCTCCGTCCGCGCCGTGCGCTCGTCGCCGCCGGCGCGCGCGAGGGTCATCGCCTTGAGGCTGAGGATCGGGAAGACGCACGGCATGACGTTGAGGATCAGCCCCCCGAGGATCGCGCCGAGCAGCGCCCAGACCACGGAAATCCCCTGCCCGGCGGCCGGCTGCGCTCGTATCGGAGCGCCGGCCGCCGAAACCGGACCGGGCTCGGCGGCGACGGAAAGCCCCGTGCGTCCGATCGCCAGCACGCCTTCGAGCCGCTTCCGGGCGACGCGTCCGGCTTTGGCTTCTACCACGAGCGTGTCGCCGCTGCGCGTCACGCGCTGCGGCGCGGCATAGACGAGGGCTTCCTCTGTCGCCGGGTAGAAATAGGCCTCCGTCACCTCGGCGCTGGCCGGCACGGGAATGCCGATGCGCAGCAGGTTCCCGCGCCGTTCGAACCGAGCGAGCGCTCCGAGGGGCTTGGGCAAAGCCTCCCGATAGCCGTCGAACGCCGCCTCCCGCGCGCCGGGTGGCCCGACGGCGAGCTCGGCGGCGACGTCGGCGCTCTCCGGGACGCAGATCTTGTCCGTGCAGACCAGATAGTCGACGCGGCCCCTGATGGGCAGCCTGGCCCCGGTCGCCGCTCCCGCCGGCGCTTTCAGGTCGACGAGAAGCGCGTGCTCGCCTTCGTAGACATAGTTCATCAGCCCCTGCAGCATGAGCCGGACGGGCACTGGGAAGCGGATCGGGCCGGCCGCCATGCCCTTGGGCAGCGCCCAGGCAATGCGCGTGCCGACCCCGGCGTCGCCGGGATTCTGCCAATAGCCGTGCCAGCCCCGCTGGGGCGTCATCACCAGCGCGACCGTGACCGTCCCTCCCGCCGCGACCGTCGTCGTCTCGGGGAGGAGCCGGACGGTCATCGCCTTGCCGCCGGGAGGGAGCTGCGCGGCCGCGGGCGCCACAAGCAGCGCGGCCAGCAGGACGAAGAGGCGGAGCAGGCGATTCACCCTCGGCGCTATAGCATGCGGCGGCGCCCCGTCGCGCGGCGGCGCTACCGGCGCTCGAAGCGCGCGATCCCGGGGCCGAGCCGGTTCGCGCCGATGCTGAGCGCGTCGCCGCTGAGGTCGGCGACGAAGGCCGTGGCGTGGCTCTGGCCGGGGGCGAGGGAGGCTTGGTTGTCGGAAACAGCGAGCCCCTTGGAGCTGTTGCGCGCCTCCTCGGCCGCGACGACGATCAGGGCGCTGTAATTCTCCTTGGCCGGACCCTGGACGAAGACGTTGCGGGCGATGGTCCCGGTCGCGCCCTCGGGAAGGTCGATCATGTAGTTGGTCGCTTTCCCGGCGCTGTCGTCGAAGCTCGAATCGGTGACTTCGATCCGCGCCGCTCGGCTCTTCACGTAATGGCCTCCCGCGCCCCGCTCGAAGCGGCTGCGCCGGACCGTCAGCGAAGCATAGCGCCCGACATAGATGGCGTGCGCGCAATCGTCGGCGCATTTGCCGAGGCCCGAAAATGTCGATCGCTCGACGAGCACCGTCCCGGTCTCGTCGGCCGCACTAAGAATCCCGCTCTCGCTGTCGCGGAACAGGCTCTCGTGGACGACGAGGTCGCCCTGCTGCAGCCGGATGCCGGCGCCGTTGCCGTCCGCCACTCGGATGTTCTCGAAGACGAGCCCCTCGACGCTGGCTTTGCGGCCTCCGAGCACCAGCGCCGCCTTGCCCTCGCAGGCCTTGCCGTCGAGGGTCGCGCGGCCCGGCTCGGCGGCGCGATAGGCGATCTCGCCGGCTTCCTGCACCGCGCATTGACGATAGCGACCCGGGGCGATGACGATCGTGCCTGCCCGCGTCCCGATGGCATCTACAGCCTGCTGGAGCGAAGCGAAGGTGGCGCCCAGCTCGGGCACGGAAAAAGGCTGGTCTCCCGGCTGGGCGACCAGAGGCGCGGACGCGGCGGCTAGGAGGAGGAGGAGGAGGAGGAGCCTGCCCATAAGCGAGTCCATCGCCCGACCCGGCGGCCCCGTCGAGGGGGTAAAAAAGGCCTGCCCCGGAGCGGGACGCGTGAAGCCGGGCCGTTACGCGCGGCTCAGTCGAGGTTCGGCCGTAGCCAGCGCTCCGCTTCCTGCAGCGACATGCCGCGCCGCCGGGCATAATCCTCCAGCTGGTCGCGGCCGATACGGGCAACGCCGAAATACTGGCTGTCGCGATGGGCGAAGTAGAAGCCGGAGACGGCCGAGGTCGGCAGCATCGCCATGCTCTCGGTCAGCGTCACGCCGGCCGGATCGCCGCCGAGCAT
>DATAIU010000107.1:0-13368 GCA_036262495.1 Allosphingosinicella sp. | reverse complement strand
GATCACGGCTTCCGACACGGGGTGAGTGTCGCGGGGGTCCGAGACGTTGAGCGGCCCGCCGGTGCCGTGAAGGTCGCAGGCGCCGCGCTCCTGATTCTGGCAGCGGCGGAAATAGGGAAGGACGTCGTCCCAGGCCCAGCCTTCGCAGCCGAGCTGGCGCCAGCCGTCATAGTCCGCGGCCTGGCCGCGGATGTAGAGCATCGCGTTGATCGAGGAGGAGCCGCCGAGCACCTTGCCGCGGGGCCAGACATGGGTGCGGCCATGCGTTCCGGCATCCGGCTCGGTCGTGTAGAGCCAGTTGACCTTCGGATCCTTTAGCGTCTGCGAATAGCCGACGGGCACGTGGATCCAGACGTTGGAGAGGAATTGCGACGGCTCCTTCAGAGGCCGGTCGTCCCCACCCGCCTCGAGCAGCAGCACGCGCGTCCTGCCGTCCTCGCTCAGCCGGTTGGCGAGGACGCAGCCGGCCGAGCCGGCGCCGACGACGATATAGTCACTCTGCAGCGTGGCGGGCATCGGCCGGCTCGACCCGGGCTGCGGCGCGGCGGACGAAGGCGGCGCTGAGCTCGGGCTGGGTGAAGGGGAGCATGTGCCCGCCCTCGACGATGTCGACCTCGCCGCCGGAGATCTCCGCCGCGGTCTTCTCGCCATGCTTGGCGTAAGCGAGGAGATTGTCGCCGCGACCGTAAAGGATGCTGACGGGGACCGACAGGCTGGCATATCGGTCGACCATCCCTTCGAGCTCGCCCTCGAGATCGACGACATCCGAGGAAGAAGCGTAGAAATTGGAGGGCCGAATCGCGAGCAGCCCGCCGCCCGCGGTGCCGAAGTCCTCGGGCACCGGCTCCGGGGCGAAGATCTGCTTCAGCGCTTCCTCGGTCTTCAGCATCCCCATCGGCGTCGCCATCGTCCAGGCGACGGCGCGGCGCATCGTGCGCGAGCGGATGATCAGCGGCTTGAAGACCGGAGGTATGTCGGTCTCAGCCTCGACCTGCGTCAGCGCAGCGATCAGCGCCAAGCCGCCGACGACGTCGGGATGGTTCAGCGCGACCGAGAGCGACAACGCGCCGCCTAGCGAATGGCCGACGAGGAGGGGCCGGTCGAGCTTCAGCTTGCGGATGAATTCGGCGATCGTCTCCGCCTGGACGCGGAGACGCGCGGAGCGGCCCGGTGCACGCACGGAATAGCCCGAGCCGGGGCGGTCGACCAGGACGACCCGATAGTCCCGGGCGAGATCGTCGACCATCGCCCCGGCGAAGTTGCGCATCTGGCCGCCGAGGCCGTGAATCATCACGATCGCCGGCCCCGAGCCGCCACGGTCGACATAATGGAGGGTGTCGCCGTTCACCTCGATGAGCTCGCCGTCGCGGGGCACCGCCTTTTCGATCTTGCGCGCCGTCGCGCCGCTGAAGGCGGCGAGGCCGCCGCCGAGAAGACCGACGCCGCCGGCGCCGGCGAGAAGCAGAGGGATCATTTCAGCCTCCTTCCGAGGATGTTCCAGTAGGATACCGGCATGAGCCGCTCGAGCATCGCCATGAAGCGCGCGTCGCCGCCGACGAGAACGCGGGCCTTTTCCGCCTCCACCCCGGACACGATGATCTCGCCGGCTTTCTCCGGTGGCATGCGCAGGAGCTTGTCGAACCTTTCCTTCTGAGCCTCGAGGTCGGGATCGTTGATCCCGCGGGGCGGGCGAGCGTTCTTCGCGATCGAGGTAGCAACTCCCCCGGGATGGACGACGGTGACGCCGATCTTGGAGCCTTCCGCCTTGAGCTCGCGGCGGAGCGATTCCGAGAAGGCGCGCACCGCGAACTTGCTCGCCGTATAGGCCGTCTGCCCCGGCGGGGCGATGATCCCGAAGATCGACGATATGTTGACGATGCGCGCCGCGTCGCTCGAGCGAAGCAGCGGCATGAAGGCGCGCGTCATGCGCACGACCCCGAAGAAATTTATCTCCATCAGCCAGTCGAAATCTTCCTCCGCGACCTGCTCGAAGGTGCCGCCGATCGCGACTCCGGCATTGTTGAAGAGCAGATCGACTCGGCCGTGCCCGGCGAGCACGGTCTTCGGGAAGGCGGCGACGGCTTCGCGGTCGGCGACGTCGAGGCGGTGCGCGGAGACCTTCACGCCGAGCGTCTCCGTGAGAGCGCGGGTCTCGGCGAGCCCCTCCTCGTTGACGTCCGCGAGGGCGAGGGCGCAGCCGCGCCGGGCGAGGGCGAGCGAAGTACCGCGGCCGATGCCGCTCCCAGCGCCGGTGACGACGGCGACCCGGCCGGACAGCTTCATGCCGTTTCCTTCGTCCTGGCCGGGGCACCCGCCTTGGCGAAGCGAATGACTCCGTCCTCGACCGGCGCAAGCTTCAGGCTCGCCATGTCGAGCGCGTAATTCTGGTAGAGCTTCCAGGGCTTTTTCGAACCCTGGCGGGGCAAGACGTCGAGCGCGCGCTGGACGTAGCCGGAGGTGAAATCGAGGAAGGGTATCTCCTCGACGTCAGGCTCTCGGCGGGGAAGGGCGATGTCGTTGCCCGTCTTCGCCATGTGATTCAGGAGGCGGCAGAGGTACCCGGCGGTCAGGTCCGCCTTCAGGGTCCAGGAAGCGTTGGTATAGCCGAAGCTGTAAGACAGGTTCGGCACGTCGCTGAACATCATTCCGCGATAGGTGAGGCAGCGGGACAGGTTGCGCCGCTCGCCGTCGACCGAGAAGGCGACGTCGCTCAGCAGCTGAAGCTTGAGGCCGGTCGCCGTGACGACGATGTCGGCCGTCACCTCCTCGCCGGATTTCAAACGCAGGCCGTGCTCGGTAAAGGTCTCGATCTCGCCGGTTACGATCGAGGCCGTGCCGTTCGATATCGCCTCGAACATGTCGGCGTCGGGGACCAGGCAGAGGCGCTGGTCCCAGGGATTGTAGCGCGGCGTGAAGTGCGTCCCGACGTCATAGCCCTCGGGAAGCAGCTTCCTGACCTCGTCGAGCAGCTTGCCCTTCACCTTCTCGGGGCGTTTGCGGGCGAGCTTGAAGAAGAGCATCTGGAGAAGGACGTTCTTCCAGCGCACGATCCGGTAGGCGAGCATCGGCGGCAGCGCGCGGCGGAGCGCGTTGGCGATGCCGTCCTCCGAGGGGCGCGAGACCATGTAGGTCGGCGAGCGTTGCAGCATGACGACATGGCCCGCCGTTCTCGCCATTTCGGGCACGATCGTTACCGCGGTGGCGCCGCTGCCGATGACGACGACGCGCTTGCCCGAGTAATCGAGGTCCTCCGGCCAGAATTGCGGGTGGATGATCGTGCCCCGGAACCGCTCGCGGCTCGGAAATTCCGGGTCGTACCCGTTCGCATAGTCGTAATAGCCGCTGCACATGTGCAGCCAGTTGCAGGTGAAGCGGACGCGCTCGTGCGTGCCGACGCGTTCCGCCTCGACCGTCCAGCGCGCCTCCTCGCTCGACCAGGCGGCGGTCTTCACCTGGTGCCGAAAGCGGATATGCTGGCGGATGCCGTAGCGGTCGGCGGTCTCGTTGACATAGCGCAGGATCGAGGGACCGTCGGCGATCGCCTTAGCTTCGTCCCACGGCCGGAACGAATAGCCCAAAGTATACATGTCGCTGTCGGAGCGGATGCCGGGATAGCGGAACAGGTCCCAGGTTCCGCCGATAGCGTCGCGGCCCTCGAGGATGGCGTAGCTGCGGGCCGGGCAATAGCGCTGCAGGTGCCAGGCGGCGCCGATTCCCGACAGGCCGGCGCCGACGAGAAGGACGTCGAAATGCTCGACCGGGCCCTGTCGCGGCTCCGCGATCTCGCCGGCGGCGCCGCGCTCGTGGCTGTCCATGTTCTCCCACCTGTCGACTCACCATGAAGTTTGAATTTGACAACGGCTCGTGTCAATCTTTCCGGAATGAACGAACCCGCGAGCCTCGAACCGGCGCGACGTTATCGCGGCTCCTCGGCCGAGGAGCGGCGGCGAAGGCGGCGCGAGCAGCTCATCCTCGCCGCGATCCAGGTCTATGGTGAGCGCGGCTACCGCAATTCGACCGTGAAGGCCGTATGCGACGCCGCGGGCCTTACCGAGCGCTATTTTTATGAGAGCTTCGCCAATAGCGAGGCTTTGCTGGTCGCCTCGTATCGCGGCGTCACGCAGCGTCTGCTGAAGGCGCTCCGCGAGGCGGGCGAGGGCTCAGGACGGCCCGAAGACCGTGTGCGCGCCGTCCTGGTCCGATATTTCGAGGCGCTGCGCGGCGAGCCGCGCTCGGCGCGCCTTTTCCTGGTCGAGATCGCGGGCGTCAGCGCGGAGCTGGATCGCGTCTTCGCGGCGTCGCTCGGAGAGTTCGGGCTGCTCCTCGAAGAGCTGCTCGACATCGAGGCCGGCGACCCTATGCTTCGCACCGCCGTCGTCGGCGGCGTCATCCATCTCGCCCTGCACTGGGTGGCCCGGGATTTCGCCGAGCCTCTCGACGCGGTCGCGGAGGCGGCGCTCCAGCTTTGCCTGCTGCCCGCCGGTGCGCTTGACAAGGAAGGGCTTCGCGGCGGAAGGTCGCCTGCAAAGCTGCCTGAACAGCTCGTTCCTGGAGGGGGATCATCATGAAGAAGTCGTTTCTGTTGGCGCTGGGCTGTACGGTTTCCGCGTTCGCCCTGGCGACGCCCGGCGCGGCCCAGACGGTGCCCGATCCGGCCGAGGAGCAGACCGGCGACATCACCACCGGCGCCGGCGCCGACCAGGCGGGAGAGGCTGACAGCGGCACGACCGACAGCGCCGACAATGACGACATCATCGTCACCGCCCAGCGCCGCTCCGAGGCGCTGCAGAGCGTTCCGATCTCGGTCTCGGCCTTCACCGGCGAGGCGCTCGAGCGCCAGCAGATCGAGAATGCGAGCGACCTTCAGCTCAGCCTGCCGAACATCACCTATACGAAGACCAACTTCACCTCTTCGTCCTTCACGATCCGCGGCATCGGCGACCTCTGCACCGGCTTTTCGTGCGACAGCGCCACCGGCATCCACGTCAACGACATGCCGCTGACCTCGACCCGCCTGTTCGAGACCGAGTATTTCGACCTCGAGCGGATCGAGGTTCTGCGCGGTCCGCAGGGGACGCTCTACGGCCGCAACGCGACCTCGGGCGTCGTCAATTTCATTACCGCGCGGCCCAATCTCAACGCCTTCGGCGGCAGCCTCGCGCTCGAATACGGTAATTACGATTCCCAGAAGGTGACGGGAATGCTCAACGTGCCCTTTTACGAGGGGCTCGTCGGCCTTCGCGTCGCCGGCTACTTCCTCAACCGCGAAGGCTATACGAAGAACCTGTTCGACGGCGGCCGGATCGACGGCCGCGATCTCTATGCGCTCCGCGCCACCCTTCGCATCCAGCCGAGCGCGAACACCACGGTGGACCTGATCGGGTATCGCTTTCACGAGCGCGATGACAGGTCGCGCATCCAGAAGCAGCTCTGCCACCGCGATCCGACCGGAATCCTCGGCTGCCAGCCCGACAGCCTCGCCTTCGAGACCGTCAACGGCAACGCGACGCTGGCCGCGATCCTGACGTCCCGGGAATTCTTCCGCATCAACAACGCCGCGCTGACCAATTTCGGCCTCGGCAGCCTCTACGGCCCCGACAATTTCTTCGGTGGCGTCGTCAACCCCGCCGACCTCCGCACCGTAAGGACGGACTTCAACCCGACCTATTTCGCCGAGGAAACGCACCTGATGGCCCGCCTCGAGCAGGGGCTCGGCAGCCAATTCGACCTGACGGTCACCGGCGGCTGGACCAAGCAGCAGGTCGACAGCCGCACCGATTACAATTTGATCGCCGGCAATTCGCTGGCCGGGAATGCGGGCATCGCCACCTTCGTCGCGACGGCCGGAGCGCCCGGCATCCTCTTCCCCGGCGGGGTCAATCCCTACACCCAGGCGCGCGCCGCGCTGATCGGGCCGGGCGGCACCGTCTGCACGTCCGAGACCAACCTCAATTACACCGGCGTCTTCGGAGGATTCCCCAATCGCTGCACCGCCGGAAGCACCGATTACGACCGCTCGCAGAGCCACTCGCGCCAATATACGGTCGAGGCGCACCTCAACAGCGACTTCGACGGGCCGCTCAATTTCCTCGTCGGCGGCATCTACCTCGACAACAGGTTCACCGATTCCAACTATTACGTCGCCTCGTTCGGCCTCGATTATGCGGCCGGCATCCTCGGCGCGGCGACCGCGCTGGGCCAGCGCGCGGCGGGCAACACCGCCTTCCCGAACGTCTTCCTCGCACCGCCCTTCTACAACAGCGAGGTCAACCTCTTCACGCTGAAGAGCTATGGCCTGTTCGGCGAGGTCTATTTCGACGTCTCGGACAAGCTCCGCCTGACGGGCGGAATCCGCTACTCGAACGACAAGAAGCACCAGATCGCCCGAGTGCCGCTGCTGAGCTTCCCGGTACCCTTTGGCACCACCAACGCCAACGCCTCGCCTTTCGTCGGCAATTTCGACGCCGATCCGACCAAGACCGGCAACCAGCCCTATAACGACGCGCGCGCGGCGTTCGACGAGTTCACCGGCCGCTTCGTGATCGACTACAATGTGACGCCCGACAATCTCGTCTACGCTTCCTGGTCGCGCGGCTACAAATCGGGCGGCCTCAACCCGCCGATCAACCCGATCTTCCAGGTGCCGGCGACCTTTGAGCCAGAGATCATCAACGCGTTCGAGCTGGGCTCCAAGAACACCTTCGCCAACGGCCTGCTGCGTCTCAACCTCAGCGCTTTCTACTACGATTACAAAGGCCTGCAGCTGAGCCGCATCGTCGCGCGAACCTCGGTCAACGACAATACGGACGCCGAGATCTACGGCGTCGAGGCCGAAGGCGTGGTGCGGCCGTCGCGCGACTTCCTGCTCAACGCCTCGGCGAGCTATCTCCACACCAAGATCAAGGACCTTCAGCTCGTCGATCCGCGCGACGTCTCGGGGGGCCGGTCCGACGTCGTCATCATCAAGGACGTGACCAACGCCTCGAACTGCGCCGTCATCCCGAACACGCCCGGCAATGCGGTCGGGGCCAATACGCTCGTCACCGCCTTCAACGGCGCCGTCGGCCTCGCCGGGCCGGTGCCGGTGCCGGGGACGAGCACGACGGGCGCCTATTCGATCTGCGACTCGCTCGCGGCGACGATCGCGAACCCGTCGGCCCCTCTGCGCGGCCTGTTCGCCACGCCGACCGGCCCGCTGCCGTTCACCGTCTCGACGGGCGTCGCGGTCGACCTCAGCGGCAACGAGCTGCCGCAGGCGCCGAACTGGAAGTTCTCGGCGGGCGCGCAATATACGTTCCGCTTCGCCAACGGCATGACCCTGGTGCCCCGCGCCGACTTCACCTACACCGGCGGCTTCTTCGCGCGCAGCTTCAACCGGCCGGTCGACCGGGTCGACGGCTATGAGGTGATCAATGCGCAGATCCAGCTCAACGGGCCCAAGGAGCGCTGGTTCGCCCGCGCCTTCGTTCAGAACCTCACCGCCAACGACGCGATCACCGGCCAATATGTGACCGACCAGTCCTCGGGCCTGTTCACCAACGTGTTCACGCTCGAGCCGAGACGCTATGGCGTCGCCGCCGGGGTGAAGTTCTAAACTCACGCGCCCGCTCGCGGGAGAGGAGGGGCCCATCGGCCTTGCCGACGGGAGGTGAGGGTCTTTCCGACTCTTTGCTACAGACCCTCACCCTCCCGCTGGCGCGGGACCCTCCCTCTCCCGTAAAGGACGGGAGAGGGTAATAATCGGAAGCAAATCTCATGCGCGACTATCTCGATTTCTACATCGGCGGGCAGTGGGTGGCGCCCGCCGAAGCGAAGACGCTCGACGTCATCAACCCGGCCGACGAGAGCGTCGCGGGACGGATCAGCCTCGGCTCGGCCGCCGACGTCGACAAGGCGGTGGCGGCGGCCAAGGCCGCTTTCCCGGCCTGGTCCGAGACGAGCAAGGAAGAAAGGCTGGCTCTGCTCGAGCGCATCGCGGGCGAGTATCAGAAGCGCTATTCCGACATTGCCGAGGCAATCACCGAGGAGATGGGCGCGCCCGCCGCTTTGTCGCAGCGCGCACAGGCGGCCGTCGGCATCGGGCACCTCCAGACCGCGATCGCCGTGCTCAAGGATTTCGAGTTCGAGAGCCTGCGCGGCGGCACGATGATCAAGCGCGAGCCGATCGGCGTCTGCGGCTTCATCACGCCCTGGAACTGGCCGATCAACCAGATCGCGACCAAGGTGTTCCCGGCGCTGGCGACCGGATGCACGATGGTGCTGAAGCCGTCTGAAATCGCGCCCTTCTCGGCCTACGTCTTCGCGCAGGTGATGGACTCCGCCGGAGTGCCGGCCGGAGTCTTCAACATGGTGAACGGCGACGGGCCGACGGTCGGCGCGGCGATCGCCTCGCACCCGGACGTCGACATGGTCTCGTTCACCGGCTCGACTCGGGCAGGCGTCGCGGTCGCCAAAGCGGCCGCCGATACGGTGAAGCGCGTCCATCAGGAGCTCGGCGGCAAGTCGCCTTTCCTCGTCCTCGAGGACGCCGACGTCAGCGCCGCCGTCACCGCGGCGATGCGGCACATGCTGACCAATTCGGGCCAGTCGTGCAACGCGCCGACGCGCCTCCTCGTCCCCAAGGCTCGCATGGAGGAAGCCAAAGAGGCGGCGCGAGCCGTCGCGGAGAAGACGACGGTCGGGGATCCAAAGGGCGATGCACAGCTCGGCCCGGTCGTTTCCGACGTGCAGTGGACCAAGATCCAGGGCCTGATCGGCCGCGGCGTCGAGGAAGGCGCGACTTTGGTCTGCGGCGGGCCCGGCAAGCCCGACGGGCTCGACAAAGGCTATTACGTCCGTCCCACCGTCTTCGCCGACGTCGACAACGGGATGACGATCGCCCGCGAGGAGATATTCGGGCCGATCATGACGATCATCGGCTATGAGGACGAGGAGCAGGCGATCGAGATCGCCAACGACACCCCCTACGGCCTCGCTGCCTATGTCCATTCCTCCGACACCGGCCACGCCCGTCGCGTCGCGGCGCGGCTGCGCGCCGGGCAGGTCAACATCAACGGCGCCTCGCCCGACTTCATGGCGCCGTTCGGGGGCTATAAGCAGTCCGGCAACGGCCGCGAATGGGGCGACCACGCCTTCGAGGAGTTCCTCGAGACCAAGGCCATCCTCGGCCACGGGTGAGCGTTCAGGGGCCGCCCTCCGGTTTGGGGACACGTAAAGGGGACACGTAAGCTTACGTGTCCCCGGGTTTCGCCTGTCCCCGGCTTTTCGAAAACGACGAAAATGGGTGGCGGAGTAGCCGTTTTCGGATAGGCTGGCGCGATGCCGCGAACCGCCCGCCTCGTTCTGGCCGGATTGCCTCACCACGTCACGCAGCGCGGAAACCGCCGGCAGCCGACATTCTTCGCGGACGAAGATTATGCCCTCTATCTGCGGCTGCTGCGCCACGCCTGCGAGAAAGTGGGGACGCGCGTCTGGGCGTGGTGCCTGATGCCGAACCACGTCCACCTCATCCTGTCGCCGACACGCGAGGACGGGCTGAGCGCCGCGCTGGGCCCGGCGCATCGGCGCTACACATGGGAGATCAACCAGCGCGAAGGGTGGCGAGGCTTTCTCTGGCAGGGCCGCTTCGCCTCCTTCCCGATGGAGGAGGCCCATCTCCACGCCTGCTTTCGCTACGTCGAGCTCAACCCCGTGCGCGCGGGTCTCGCGGCCCGACCGGAGGATTGGCGCTGGTCCAGCGCCCGGGCGCATCTCGGCCTGGCCGGGGACGGCATCACCGACCTCCATCCGGCGCGGGCGAGGATCGCCGACTGGGCGGCCTTTCTGGGCTCGGGGCTGGCGGAAGACGAGCGCGAGGCGATCCGCGCGGCGGAGCGCACCGGCAAGCTGCGGCTCAGACCGGGAGGGACACGTAAGGGGGACACGTAGGGTTACGTGTCCCCCTTACGTGTCCCCCTTACGTGTCCCGGCCCGCCAGCGCGTGCGGATGTCGTCGCTGGTCTCGCGGGAGCCGTCGTGGCTCCAGCCGGGCTCGCGGACGAGGTAGGCGAGCTTCGTCTCGAGGCCGGGCGCGCGCCAGGCGTCCTTCGCCATCTCCGCCCATTCGTGGAAGGCGGCCCAGAGAAGGTTGTAGCTGCCGAGCGGCTTCACCGTGCCGTAGCGCGGCGGGTCCTCGTCGCGCTCGGGCTCGAAGCTGCCGAACAGGCGGTCCCAAACGATGAACACGCCCGCGTAATTCCTGTCCAGGTAGCGCGGGTTGACGGCGTGGTGGACGCGGTGGTGCGCCGGCGTGTTCATCACAGCCTCGAACCAGCGCGGCATCCGCCCGATCGTCTCGGTGTGGATCCAGAATTGGTAGACGAGGTTCACGCCCGCGCAGAAGAAGACCAGCGGCGGCGGGAAGCCGATCAGAAAGAGCGGAAGGCGGAAGAGGAAATTCAGGCTGAGGAAGCCGGTCCAGGTCTGCCGCAGCGCGGTCGAGAGGTTGTAGCGCTCGCTGGTGTGGTGAACGACGTGGCTCGCCCAGAACCAGCGCACGCGGTGGGCGGAGCGGTGGAACGCGTAATAAGCGAGATCGTCGAGGACGAAGCAGAGGATGAACGCCCACCAGGCATAGCCGATCTCGAACAGGTGGAAGCGATAGACCCAAAGGGAGAGGGCGGCGACCCCTCCTGCGGAGAGCAGGCCGGCGACGAGGCTGCCGGTGCCGAGGCCGAGGGAGGTCAAAGTGTCCCTGCGCTCGTGCAGTCCGCCGCCGCGGCGTCGCGCGATCCACAGCTCGAGCGCGAGCAGGGCGATGAAGGCCGGGATCGACCAGTAAACGGGGTTGGGGAGCTCTGGCACGGGACGAACCTACAGAAGGCGGGGCCGCTTGTCGCGAGGCTAGCCGCGCGGGCCGCTCCGTGCCAAGGGAGGGCAGGAAAGGCCAAGATTGAGCGACCTCGAATCCATACCCGGCGTCATCGACCAGCTCTGCGATATGTTCGACGAGTCGGTCGCGGCGCTGCGAAGCGCGCTCGCGCGCTACCTCATGCGCGGCGAGCGTCCGGATGCGGAGGCGCGGGCCAATGGCCTCTTCGCCTACCCGGAGCTTCGGATCGACTACAGCTTCGACCAGCCGCCCAATTTTCCGCCGCGGGCCTTCGGCCGGCTGAACCAGCCGGGCCGCTACGCGATCAGCATCGCCCGGCCGCGCCACTTCCGCAAATATCTCGCCGAGCAGCTCGAATATCTCGTCCGCGATTATGACGTGGAGATTTCGGTCGGGCGCTCGTCGAGCGAGATTCCTTATCCCTATGTCCTCGACGGCACCGACGATCTGCGCCTCGACGGCGCGACCGCCGCCGACCTCAGCCGCTGGTTTCCGGCGACGGAGCTGTCGCACATCGGCGACGAGGTGGCGGACGGGGCGTGGGACTATGCGCGCCATCCGGACCGGCCGCTGTCCCTGTTCGACGGCCCGCGCGTCGACTTCAGCCTTGCGCGCCTTCGCCACTATACGGGCACCCCCGTCGAGCACACGCAGCGCTACCTTCTCTTCACCAACTACGTGCGTTACGTCGACGAGTTCGTCCGCTGGGCCGTCGAGGAGCTCGACCGCGAGGACAGCCCCTACGAGGCGCTGTCGACTCCCGGGGGGATATTCGTAACGCGCGAGACCGAGAATGCGGTCGACCAGGTCGCGGCGGGCGCCTGGCGCAAGGTGCAGATGCCGGCCTATCACCTGATCGCGGCGAACGGCGGCGGCATCACCCTCGTCAACATCGGCGTCGGGCCGTCCAACGCGAAGACGATCTGCGACCATCTCGCCGTGCTTCGTCCCGAGGTCTGGCTGATGATCGGCCATTGCGGCGGCCTGAGACCGAGCCAGACGATCGGCGACTACGTCCTCGCCCATGCCTACATGCGCGACGACCACGTCCTCGACGACGTGCTTCCGACCGAAGTGCCGATCCCGCCGATCGCCGAGATCCAGCAGGCGCTTTACAACGCGGCGGCGAACGTGACGGGCGAAGAGCCGCAGGACCTGAAGCGCCGGCTGCGCACCGGCACCGTGGTGACCACGGACGACCGCAATTGGGAGCTGCGCTACGCCTCGTCGGCCTTGCGCTTCAACCAGAGCCGCGCGGTGGCGATCGACATGGAATCGGCGACCGTCGCGGCCCAGGGCTATCGCTTCCGAGTCCCCTACGGCACCCTGCTCTGCGTCTCCGACAAGCCGCTCCACGGCGAGATCAAGCTGCCCGGGCAGGCCAATGCCTTTTACGAACGCGCGATCAGCCAGCATCTGCGCATCGGCATCGAGACTCTGCGCATCCTCCAGCGCGAGGGCGGCAGCCTCCATTCGCGCAAGCTCCGCAGCTTCGACGAGCCGCCCTTCCGCTAGGGTTTGGGCGTCAGGTCGCGGATGCGGTCCGGGATGGGCGGAGTGACGGGGCCGGCGGCGAAATAGGCTTCGAGAGCGTCAAGATCGAGCGGGCCGCCGATCGGATCCGTGCCCTGCTTGAACACCGTGAAATTGTCGCCCCCCGTCGCCAGGAAGTTGCTCATGACGACCCGGTAGACGCGCTCGTCCTCAATAGGCGCGACATTCACCTGCAGGTCGAGGATGCGCTGCCCGGCCGGCTTCGACAAATCGTAGGCGTAGGTGAGGTTCGCCGAGGGGAGCAGCATGTTCGGGGACGACACGGTGTTCCCGCCGCTGTCGAACTGCTGCTCGAGCAGGGCGCGGATCTGGCTGCCGGTGAAGCTCTTGACCATCAACGTGTTGCCGAAGGGCTGGACCGCGAAGAGGTGGCCGTAGGTGACCGCGCCGCCCGCTCCCGGATCGAGGTCGGCGCGGACTCCGAAGCCGTTCATGAAGGCGATGTCGGCCCCGGCGCCCTTCATCGCGGCGAGTTGGGAATCGGCGACGAGATCGCCCAGCACCTGCTCGCGCGCGGGCGTCTGGGCCCGGAGCGCGGG
This sequence comes from Allosphingosinicella sp., assembly GCA_036262495.1. Taxonomy (GTDB): domain Bacteria; phylum Pseudomonadota; class Alphaproteobacteria; order Sphingomonadales; family Sphingomonadaceae; genus Allosphingosinicella. Next base: position 405 of record DATAIU010000107.1, on the reverse strand, counting down.
GGCGGTGATGTGCCCGACGACCCGGGCGGCGAGCGGCGCGGCGGCTTTTACGTAGCGGTCGACGAGCGCGGCGACGGCGGGCTCCTTCGGGTAGACCGGGTAAAGGGCGTTGAGCGGGACGTCGTTGGAGCCGGTCCGGTAGGCTTCTCCCTGGACGATCAGATTGTCGGCGCGCCGGCCGACGACGCGGCCGGCGGCGGGATCGATATCGAGGCGGATGTCGGTGACGAGCGTGCCGTATTTGCCGGCGCTGGTGACGAGGAAGGGCCGTTTTGCGTCGATCTGCGCATAGTCGCAAATGTAGGCGTTGTGGGTGTGGCCGGAGACGACCAGATCGACGCGAGGATCGAGCTTCGCGAGGATCGGCAGGAGGTCCCCGGCGACGCCGCCGCAGCTGTGGTCGTT
>DATAIU010000106.1:0-11307 GCA_036262495.1 Allosphingosinicella sp. | reverse complement strand
CTTGATCTTCGCCGGATCATTGGTCGGCTCGAGGACGAGGCCCGCCGAGCCCGCATAAGCGACGATCGAGACGCGGTCCTTCGGGCCGAGGCGGTCGGCGAGGATGCCGAGCGCCGCCTTGACCAAAGGCAGCTTGTCGGGGTCCTGCATCGAGCCGGACGTGTCGACGAGGAAGACGAGATTGGCCGCGGGCCGCTCGGTGCGCGCAAGGTCGTAGCCGCGGATTCCGATCCGCATCAGGCGCGTGTTGGGGTTCCAAGGCGTCGTCGTCACGTTGGTCGTGACCGAGAAGGGCCGCGTCCGGTCGGCCGGCAGAGGATAATCGTAGCGAAAATAGTTCAGCATCTCCTCGACCCGGACCGCGTCGGACGGCGGCATCTGGCCCTGGTTGAGGAAGCGGCGGACGTTGGCGTAGCTTCCGGTGTCGACATCGACCGAGAAGGTGCTGACCGGCTCCTCGGCGACGCGCTTCACCGGATTGGGCTCGATCGCCTCGTAGCGCTCCGTGTTCATTGGCGCAGACGGTGCCGCCATCGGCGCCACGACTCCGTAGCCCACGGGCGCCGGCATGGGCATTGGGGGCGGCGGCGGCGGTGGCGGCGCCGGCTGCGGCGGCATCGGCTCGGCGAGGACCGCCTCCGGAGCCTCCCGGTGCGTGGTAGAGCAAGCGGCAAGCGCGGTCATAAGCGCGACGACCAGCACCGATTTTCTCATAATCCCTCCATACAAGTCGTGATACAAAGTAACACGAACCGCGCGAAGGGCAAGCCGCTAGCGCTCGATCTCCCGCCAGCCGATGTCGCGGCGGCAGAAGCCGGTAGGGAAGTCGATCCTGTCGACGGCCGCATAGGCCGCGTCGCGGGCCTCGGCGACGGTCGCGGCGCGGGCCGTGACCGAGAGGATTCGGCCGCCCTCGGCGACCAGCGCTCCGTCCCGGATCGCCGTCCCGGCGTGGAAGACCTGGACGTTGTCGGGCAAGTTGTCCGGGAGCCGGATCGCGCCGCCCTTCACGGGCGTGCCGGGATAGCCTTCGGCGGCGAGGACGACCGTCACCGCCGCATCGTCCGACATGGCCACCGGGCCGCGCTCGCCGAGCTTCCCGCGGGCGGTGGTGTAGAGGAGTTCGAGCAAATCCTCGTCGAGGCGCATCATCAGCGCCTGACATTCCGGGTCGCCGAAGCGGACATTGTACTCGATCAGCTTCGGCCCGTCCTCGGTCAGCATCAGGCCGGCGTAGAGGAGGCCCGAATAAGGCGCGCCGCGCTCGGCCAGCGCATCGATCGTCGGACGGACGATCTCGACGATGAGGCGAGCCTCGAGCTCGGGCGTCAGGATCGAGGCGGGGCTATAGGCCCCCATGCCGCCGGTATTGGGGCCGGTGTCGCCGTCGCCGACGCGCTTGTGATCCTGCGCCGAGCCGAAAGAGAGGATATTCGTGCCGTCGGTCAGCGCGAAGAAGCTCGCTTCCTCGCCTTCCAGATATTCCTCGATGACGACGGAGGCGCCCGCCGCGCCGAAGCCGCCGTCGAACATGATGTCGAGCGCGGCCTGCGCTTCCTCCTCCGTCGCGCAGATGATCACGCCCTTACCGGCGGCGAGGCCGTCCGCCTTGACGACGAGCGGGAGGCCGAAATCGCCGAGCGCCGCCTCCGCGGCGAGCCGGTCCGTCGCGCAGGCGAAGCGCGCGGTCGGGATGCCGCGGCGGGCGCAGAGCTCCTTGGTGAAGCCCTTCGAGCCCTCAAGTTGGGCGGGGAGGCGGTTCGGGCCGAAGACGCAGAAGCCCATGGTGCGCAGATTGTCGGCGAGGCCGTCGACGAGCGGTGCCTCGGGCCCGATGACGATCAGCTCGACGGAGTTCTTCAGGCAGAAGTCGACCGTGCCGCGATGGTCGGCGGGGTCTATCGCGACGAGCTGGGCATGGGCGGCGATGCCCGGATTGCCGGGCGCGGTGAAGAGCTTGCCGAGCCGCGGCGATTGCGCGAGCTTCCACGCGAGGGCATGCTCGCGGCCGCCCGAGCCCAGCAGCAGGACATTCATGGAAGATTTCCCTTCAGCCGAGACCGGCCTCGTAGCAACCGAAAGCCCCGGCGACAACGCGCCGCCCTTCTCGGTTTCCGAGCTCGCCATGCGGCTGAAGCGGACGGTCGAGGACGCGTTCGGCTTCGTTCGCGTGCGCGGCGAGATATCGGGGTGGAAGCGCGCGGCGTCGGGCCATTGCTATCTGTGCCTGAAGGACGACAAGGCGGTGCTCGACGGCGTGCTCTGGAAGGCGACGGCCGCGGCCTTGCCGTTCCGGCCCGAGGACGGGATTGAGGTCGTCGCGACGGGCAAGCTCACCACCTATCCCGGCCGATCGCGCTACCAGATAGTCATCGAGCGGCTCGAGCTCGCCGGCCAGGGCGCGCTGATGGCCTTGCTCGACAAGCGCCGGCGGGCGCTGGCCGCCGAGGGCCTGTTCGACGCGGATCGCAAGAAGAAGCTGCCGTTCCAGCCGCGCGTGATCGGCGTCGTCACCTCGCCGACCGGAGCCGTCATCCGCGACATCCTCCACCGCCTCGCCGACCGCTGCCCGTGCCACGTCATAATCTGGCCCGTTCCGGTCCAGGGCGAAGGCGCCGCGCCGCAGATCGCCGCCGGGGTGCGCGGCTTCAACGCGCTGGCGGAGGGCGGGCCGATCGTGCGCCCGGACCTGCTGATCGTCGCTCGGGGCGGCGGCTCGATCGAGGACCTCTGGGCCTTCAACGAGGAGGAGGTGGTCCGCGCCGTCGCCGGGTCCGAAATCCCGATCATATCGGCGGTCGGCCACGAGACCGACACGTCGCTTTGCGATTTCGCCGCGGACGTGCGCGCGCCGACTCCGACGGCGGCGGCGGAGATGGCCGTCCCCGTTCGGGGCGACCTGCTCGGCCAGCTGCGCGAGCTCGGCCACCGCATCGAGCGCTGCGCCGCGCGCGCGATCGAGCGGCGCGGCGAGCAGCTCCAGGCCTGTGTGCAGCGCTGGCCGGAACGCGACGCCCTGCTCGCGCCGCAGCGCCAGCGGCTCGACGACCTCGCCGACCGGCTGCCGCGGGCGCTTCGTTCCGAGCTCGGCCACGCCCGGGCCGAGCTCCACCGTGTCGCCGGCGCGCTCCGGCCGGGCCTGGTCGAGGCCGTGCACCGGCGCTCGGCCGAGCGGCTCGCGGCGCTGTGGCGGGTCGCCGAGCTGGCGCATCCCAACCGTCCCCTGCAGCGCGGCTATGCGCGCGTCGAGGACCGGGAGGGAAAGACATTGATGTCAGCCGCCGCGGCGCGCGCCGCGCAGCGCCTGCGCCTCGTCTTCTCGGACGGTTCGGTCGACGCGGCCGTCGGCGCCGTCCCGGCCCGCCGCGGCGCATCGCCCGGTGAACAGCCCAGATTGCTGTGATAAGGGGCGGCCCATGCTGATGTCGAACACCGGCCGCGAGGCGCGGCTCCACTACATGCCCGGGACGTTCCGAATCCTGACGGCGGGCGACCATGTCCGCTGCGCCGGGACCGGCCGTGCGATCCCGCTCGACGAGCTGCGCTACTGGAGCGTCGAGCGCCAGGAGGCCTATTCGACGGCGGAGCTTTCGGTGGAAGCCGCCAAGGGCGGCGGCTGAGCGCTCAGATCCGCCGCTTCGCCCTGACCCCGGGCTGGCCGTTGACGCGCATCATGTACGTGCCGAGCGAGGCCTTGACGATCTTCACCTTCTGGCCGGGCCGCGGCCGCAGCGCCAGCGCATTGTTGTCGGTCTGGGCCCAGGTGCCGCCCTCCTTCAGAACCACGACCCAGCGGCCGTCGCCCTCCTGCACCGCCGTCGCGACGACGCCCTCGATCGACTTGACTTCCTCCTCGTCGGCGCCGCCGCCGAACGGGTTGAGGTTGGGGATGTCGAGGCCGAACAGGTTGCGTTTCGTCTCCTGGATCTGCTTGCGGTCGACGACGACGAGCTGGCGCTGGTTCGCGGCTTCCTCGAGCTTGCGGGCCGCGGTGTCGAAGCAGGCGAGCCGGGCCGCGTCGTCGGCGATCGCCCGGCAGCGGACCAGAGCCTCGAACGCCTCGGGCCGGGCCTGCGGCTTCGGGGCCTTCGCCGCGACCGCCCCTGCCGCAAGAATCGCTGCCGCCGCCGAACCCGCGATCCACTTGCGCATGTCCCACCCTCCGAAAGCTGTCGCGCGATATTGCGGCAGGGCTCAGTCCGGCGCAACCGTCTCATAGCCCAGCCGCTCGGCCCAGGGCAGGAGCAGCGGCAGCACCGGCGCCATTTGCCGCCGGTAGCGCAACCAGCGGCCGCTTGCGTCCGCGTAGATCGGCTCGACGACCTGCGCGTAGCTCGGAGTGCTGATCGTCCCGCGCTCGCGCGCCGTCCGCCGGTGGTCGAGCAAACGGTCTTCCCACGGAAGGCCGAGGAAGGCGAGAAGGGGGCGGAGCTCGGCCTCCGGATCGGCGACGAGCCATTCGTAGGAGGTGCTGTGGACATTGAGTGGAAGGGCCTTTTGCGAAGCCGTCCAGAAGCCGAGGACGAGGTCGTAAAGCTCGGCCGCGTCGGCGAGCGTCAGGAAGTTCGCCATCGCGTCGTTGATCTCGAAATCCTGCATGAAGGCGCTCAGCACGACGTCGCAGGGGTGCCGGCCCGCGAAGACGATCGGAGCGCCGGGGAAGAGCCGGTGGATCAGCGGCGTGCCGAGGATGTTGAGCGGAAGCTTGTCGACCAGGCGCTTTCCCCGGGCTTCCGGCGCGGCCTCGTCCACGCTTTGCCAGTAGAGATTGCGCAGGCGGCCAATTTCCGCTTCCCCGAGCGAGGGGAGGCGGGCGAAATCGCCGAGCGCGTCGGCGCAGCGCTGGAGGATCGGTACCTCCTCCAGCACGTGGAGGGCGCCGTGGCCCATGAGCAAGGTGTCGAGCAGGGTCGTGCCCGAGCGCGGAAAGCCGACCAGGAAGATGGGTGGATCCCGGTCCGCTTCAGGTGCGGTCGTCCAGCGCTCGTGCCAGCCGGGCTCGAGCAGGTCCGTCAGGGCCTGGACGCGGCGCCGATAACGGGCCGGATCGGCCGATCCGCGTGCGGCCTTGGCGGTCAGGCTATTCATCTCCTCGAACGCGGCGAAGGCTTCGTCGCTCTCGCCCAGCGCGTCGGCGAGCTTGCCGATCAGGAGGGCGCGGCGGACGGGCTCGACATCGGGCGGCGAGCGCCGCGCCAGGTCGAGCGCTTCGCGCCGCCGGCCGCGCCGCCGCAGGGCCGCCGCGCGGAGGTAGGCGAGCTCGGACGCATCTCCGACGGCGCCGTCCGCCTCGTCGAGCAGTTTCTCCAAATCCTCGATCCGGTTGGCGCGCTCGAGCAATATGCCGAGCTCGAGATAGAGATGCGTCGCGCGGGGTTCGGCGGCGATCATCTCCCGGTAGAGCGCCTCGGCCTCGTCGAGCCGTTGCGAGGTGAGAAGGAGGCGCGCCAAATCGAGCCGCGCCGCCGCATTGGCCGGATCGAGCCCGATCGCGGTGCGATAGGATTCGATCGCCTCCCCGTTCCTCCCGGCCTCGGCGAGGCTGGCGGCGAGATTGAGGTGGATGGGCGCAAGATCCGGGCGCAGGCTCCGGGCCCTCGCCAGCGCGTCGAGGGATCCGGGGAGATCGCCGGCGGCGCGGCGCGCGGTGCCGAGATTGTTCCAGATCTCGAAATCGGCCGGGGCGCGGGCGAGGATGGTCTCGTAGCAGGCGCCCGCTTCGGCGAAGTCGCCGCGGCATTGGAGGACGTAGCCGCGCATGCGGGCCAGCTCGGGCGCCTGGCCTTCGCAAAGCCGGAGCGCTTCGTCGAGCTGGCCGAGGGGGATCAAGGCGTTGATGAGGTCGATCCGCGCCCGCAGGTTGGCGGGCTGCAGCGCCACGGCTTTGCGCAGCCGCGCCGCGCCGCGCCGGCTTTGTAATCGCCCTGGCAGCAGCATGTCACCCCGAGCACGTGGAGGAGGGCAGGGGAGGCCGGCTTCCGCGCAAGCTCGGCCTCGGCCTCGCCGCGCGCCCCCTCCAGGTCGCCACTCCGGAACAGCGCCTCGATGCGGTGCAGGTTCGGGGCGTCGGGCATGGCGGCTTCTTCGCGGGCGGGCGGGCCGGGCGCAATCGCAAAATCGGCGCACGCCTTGTCATCGCCAGCTCGCGGCGGCTAGCAGGCGCCGGATGCGGAGGCTTCCCCGATCATGACCGCGCCGGCAGTCCTTTCGGCGGCGGAGCTCGTGACGACGCCGCGCTGGTTCCCGCACATGCTCGACCCGCTCCGCGACGCGCTGCTGCTCGTCGAGAAAGGGGAGGAGGAATATCGCCGCGCGGCGTTCCTCGACGAGCGCTCGCTAAGCCCGGACCAGGCGCGCCAGGCCGTCGACTGGCGCCACGTCGCAGCCGCGTTCGGGCCGGCGGCGCGGCGCGACGCCCAATATATTTTCCACATCGGCCATGTCGGCTCGACCCTCGTCTCGCGCCTGCTCGGCGAGCTCCCGACCTTTTTCTCTTTGCGCGAGCCGCTCCTGCTGCGAGTCCTGGCCGACATGGCCGCCGAGGCGGGGAGCGACGAAGCGCTGTGGAGCCCCAAGACGCTGGCGGCGCGACTGGACGGCGCCCAGGCCTTGCTGTCCCGAACGTTCCGCGCCGAGCAGCGCGCTCTCGTCAAGGCGACCAGCGCCGCAAGCGAGATCGCGCCGGGCCTGGTCGGGCCGGGGTCCAAGGCTCTGCTCCTCTACGCTCGGCCGGAGCGCTACGGCGCGACCATCCTGGCCGGCGAGAACAGCCGGCGCGAGCTCGCAATGGCCTCGCAGGAGCGCCTGAAGCGGCTTCATCGGCGGTCGGGCGGGCGGCGCTGGCGCCTGTGGGAGATGGACGAGGGAGCGCGGCTCGGCCTCGCCTGGGCCGCCGAGATGACGAGTCTCGTCCAGGCCGTCGACGCGCTTGGCCCCGGCGCGGCGATGTGGCTGGATTTCGACGCCTTCCTCACCGACCCTTCCCGCGCGCTGGCCGATGTCGCTCGCGGCTTCGGGAGCCCGGCCGACGCGGCGGCGGAGCTTGCCCGCCATCCCCTCATGCACCGCTATTCGAAGGCCACCGACCACGAATATAGCGCCTCGCTGCGGGCCGAGCTACTGACCGCCGCTTCGAGGGATCATGCGGATGTGCTCGCCGCCGCCCTCGCCTGGCTCGAGGAGGCTGCGCGCGACGTGCCGGCCATCGCCCGCGCGCTCGACGCCGCCGGGCGGACGCGCTAGCCTGACGGCGATGTTCAAGGAAATCCCCGATGTCCTGACGCCTGAGGAACTGACCGCGCTCCGCCGCATCGCCGCCGGAGCGCAATGGGTCGATGGCCGCCAGAGCAACCCGCATTCGACGGTCAAGAACAACCTTCAGCTCTACGACAAGACCGCATCGGACATCATGGCTCGGGCGCTGTTCCGCAACGAAGACTTCGTCAACTTCGCGTTCCCGATCATCATCGCGCCGCCGATGCTCAGCCGCTACGTGCCGGGCATGGCCTATGGCGGCCACGCCGACGCCGCGTTCCTTCCGGTCGGCGACAAGCCGATACGCTGCGACCTCAGCTGCACGATCTTCCTCTCGGATCCCGACAGCTACGGGGGCGGGGCGCTCCGCATCCAGCTCGGTACGCGCGATCTGCGCTTTCGCGGCGCGGCCGGATCCTGCCTCCTCTATCCCTCGACGCAATTCCACGAAGTGGAGGCGCTGGCCGCCGGCGAGCGGCTCGCCGGCATCACTTTCATCCAGAGCCGCGTCGCCGACGCCTCGCGGCGCGAGCTGCTCTACGAGCTCAACGAGGTCGCGGCGCTCGAGGGCCTCGGGATGAGTCCCGACAATTACGCGCGGCTGCAGCTCGTTCAGCGCAACCTGCTCCAGCGCTGGGGCGACATGCCCTGATCCGCGGCGGGACGGTGCGTGTCCGAAAAGACACACAGGCTCCTGTTTCGGCTTCGTAAGCAATGCGGAGATTGCCTAGGTTTCACGACTTCCCGTAAATGGGAGTTGGATCGCCAGCATTTTTGCCGGCGCAATTGGGATGGACAAAATCCTCGGCCAAAGGTCGATCTAAGGGGAAAGTCATGAATAAGAACCGGATTCTCACCAACCTGCTCGCGACGACCTTCATCGTCGGATCGCTCGGCATGGCCACGCCCGCTTTCGCGCAGGACACCGACGAGCAGACCACGCCGACCGCCGGCCCGGTCGAGAATGCGGATCCGGCCGTCTCGGCCGATGCCGATCCGAACGCGGAGGAAGACGCCGACATCATCGTCACCGGCACCCGCATCCCGCAGCCGAACCTCAATTCGGCGAGCCCGGTCACCGTGCTCAACAATGCCGACGTCAAGCTGCAGGGCACGGCCCGCACCGAGGACATCATCAACTCGCTGCCGCAGTCGTTCGCGGCGCAGGGCTCGAACATCTCGAACGGCGCCACCGGCACCGCGACCGTCAACCTTCGCGGCATCGGCACGGTCCGCACCCTGGTGCTGGTCAACGGCCGCCGCCTGATGCCGGGCGACCCGCGCTCGCCGGTCGCCGACATCAACTTCATCCCGGCTCTCGCCGTCGACAGGATCGACGTCCTGACCGGCGGCGCCTCGTCGGTTTACGGCGCGGACGCCGTCGCCGGCGTCGTCAACTTCATCATGGACACGGACTTCGAAGGCATCCGCCTCGACGCCCAGTACAGCTTCTTCGACCATGTCAACAACGACAATCCGGGCGGCATCCGCCAGGCGATCGCGGCGCGCAACTTCCCGTTCCGTAACGGCCATGTCGCCGACGGCGGCACGGTCGACGCCAGCCTCGTGATGGGCGCCGGCTTCGACGACGGCCGTGGCCACGTCACGGCCTATGCCACCTATCGGCGCCAGCATGCGGTGCTGCAGCGCGACCGCGATTATTCCGGTTGCGCCCTTTCAGCGTTGAAGGCGACCGGAGCCACGAGCGTCGCCAGCCTGGGCCGCCTGTTCAACTGCGGCGGCTCGGCGACCTCGGCGAACGGCACCTTCTTCACCAACGTCGGCACGTTCCAGATCGGCCCGAACCGGACCTTCATTCCGGGTTCCACGGCCTTCAACTTCGCGCCGTACAATTATTATCAGCGTCCGGACGAGCGCTACACGTTCGGAGCCTTCGCCAATTACGAGATCAGCAACGCCCTCCAGCCCTATCTCGAGGTGATGTTCATGGACGACCGCTCGGTCGCCCAGATCGCTCCGTCGGGCGACTTCTTCAACACGACGACGATCAACTGCGACAACCCGCTGCTCTCGGCTCAGCAGCGCGCGATCGTCTGCTCGCCGGCGAACCTGGTGAACAACAATCCCGCACCGGGCCCGGACGTCTTCATCGACCAGAACGGCAACCCCTATAACCGCGGCGTGCTCTATGCCGGCCGCCGGAACGTCGAGGGTGGCGGCCGCCGCGACGATCTCCAGCACACCGACTATCGCGTGGTGGCCGGCATGCGCGGCGATATCAGCGACGCCTGGTCGTACGACGCCTCCTACCAATATGGCCGGGTCGTCTTCGCCCAGACCTATTTCAACGACTTCTCGATCACGCGCCTCAATCGCGCCCTCGACGTCGTCGTCGGTCCGGGCGGGGTCCCGACCTGCCGTTCGGTGCTCAACGGCAGCGATCCGAACTGCGTCCCCTATGACATCTTCGCGCTGAACGGCGTTACCCAGGGTGCGCTGAACTACCTGCAGACGCCCGGCTTCTCGCGCGGCAACACGCAGGAGACGGTAGCCACGGGCTCGATCACCGGCCAGCTCGGCGAATACGGCATCCAGAGCCCGCTCGCCACCGAGGGTGTCGCGATCAACGTCGGCGCCGAATATCGCAAGGAGCGGCTCGAATTCAGCACCGACACCGCCTTCTCGACCGGCGACCTCGCCGGCCAGGGGGGACCGACGATCGGCGTCTCGGGCGAGTTCGACGTTCGCGAGCTCTTCACCGAGGTGCAGATCCCGGTCATTTCGGATCGGCCCTTCTTCGAGCAGCTCGAGTTCCGCGCCGGCTACCGCTATTCGCGCTACGACGTGGCCGACAACCATTTCTCCACGGACACCTACAAGTTCGAGGGCGAGTGGGCGCCGGTTCGCGACATCCGCTTCCGCGGCAGCTACAACCGCGCGGTTCGCGCCCCGAATATCGTCGAGCTCTTCTCGGCTCAGTCCATTCAGCTCGCGGGCAGCTTCGATCCGTGCGAGGGGACGACGCCGGTCGGAACGGCAGCTCAGTGCGCCTTCACCGGCGTGACCGCCGCCCAGTACGGCAAGATCTCGGTGAACCCGGCTCAGCAGTACAATGGCTTCCTGGGCGGCAACCCGAATCTCGAACCGGAAATTGCCGATTCCTATACGGCCGGCATCGTCCTGCAGCCGCGCTTCCTGCCGCGTTTCGCCCTCACCGTCGACGCGTTCGACATCAAGCTGAGGAACGCGATCGGGACGATCGGCTTCAACACGATCATGAACCAGTGCATCACGACCGGCGACCCGTTCTTCTGCTCGCGTATCCACCGCGCGCCGAACGGCAGCCTGTTCCTCGGCAACGGGTTCATCACCGACCTCAACACCAACGTCGGCGGCATCTCGACGCGGGGTATCGACGTCAATGCGTCCTACACCCACGAGGTCGGATCGATGGGCAGCCTGTCGTTCAGCTTCGTCGGGACCTATCTCGACAAGCTGGTCGTCAATCCGCTCGCCGACATCCGCTACGACTGCGCCGGTTTCTTCGGCGCCCAGTGCGGCACGCCGAATCCGGAATGGAGGCACAAGGCGCGCCTGACGTTCACGCTGCCGAACGGCATCGGCCTGTCGGGTCAGTGGAGGCACTTCGCAGCGGTCGACAACGAACTGACGTCGTCGAATGCGACTCTGAAGGGATCGACCGCTCAGCCCGGCCAGCTCCACATCCCGGCCCAGAACTATCTGGATATGGTGCTGACGGCCAAGATCGGGGATCATTACAATCTCCGTCTCGGCGTGAACAACATCCTCGACCGTCTACCGCCGACGCTGGTCACTCCGGCGCCGTTCGGCAACGGCAATACCTACCCGCAGGTCTACGACGCTCTCGGGCGCTACGTCTTCGCGGGCGTCACGCTCGACTTCTAAGCCGCGAGGCAAGGAAGCAGGACGGGGCGGGTCTCTTCGGAGGCCCGCCCTTTTCCTTTCAGGAAAGCGCGGCGAGCAGCGGCCCGAGATGGCGCTCGTAGTGGCGCCAGCGGCCCGAGGAGCCGCGGTAGAGCGGCCGGCGCACCTGCGCCGCGCTCGCCGTCC
>DATAIU010000105.1:0-27878 GCA_036262495.1 Allosphingosinicella sp. | reverse complement strand
GCACGACGCGCTTTCGGGCGCCGCCTCGCCGCAAGCGAAGCGACCTTCATCCCTCTCCCCTTGTGGGAAAGGATGAGCAGGCACGCCATGCCCCCGACATGGCTGGACAGTGCGGGGCACTGTCCACCTGCTCATGGTGAGGGGTCTCTCCCCCTCAGTTAGAACTATCGAAAACCGCCCAACTCACCCCGCGAATCGCGCGGGCAGAACTTCAGAGCGTTCTTGTTTTGTGCCATAACAGCGTCACGCTGTCAAGGGGGAAATGTCGCTCGGGAAAGTCCTATTTCAATCTGCCATTCGCGGCGGATTTTCGCGGCTGGATGAGAGGGCACATAGGATTTCTTTCGTATCCCGGATGTGCTCAAGAATATTTTTTAGTGCCTCGCCGAAGTGTTTTTGCCCGACTTTACTCATATTGACGCCATGCGGCGCATCGCGCATCCTTTGAGCAATCCGCTCGGGCCCTCGTCGGTCCATCTCTTTCCTGATCGAGTCGATCAACGCTGAGTTAGCTGGGGGGCTGGCATCATGTGGATAAAAAAGAACGAGGCTACGGGGAATCAGTCCGTCTCAATTCTGATACCTCCCAAACGCGAGTCCCGAACACGCTTTACGAAGAGGCCGATCGAAAAGCGGCGTGGGATGTTTTTTTCTTTTATCGCCGACCTATTCCGCGGCGGTCCGAACCCGTTCCTGGGCTCGCCGATCGCTGCGGATGTGGATCGCCGCCAGAAAATCGAAAAGCAGGCCCGTTTGATCGGCACCGCCGGCGGGAAAGAGGGTGCCGACGCCCTGGTCGCAGGCGTTGACGTCGGACTCACCCGGCCATGGCAGGAAAGTCTCGCGCGCGCAGATGCAGAGCTTGACCAATTGGATCTTCATCTTGCGGAAGAGGAGGACTTCCTTGAAAACTGCCGCCCGCGTGCGATCCGGGCAAATCTCGAAAAACGCCTGGGAAAGATATTGAACGACGTAAGTGGCGAACTGGGGCCGCTCGCCTCGAATGAAGCAAAGCGTCGCATAGCTCTTGACCACTTCATGGCGGACCATCACCTTGAAAGAACAACTTACTGGGGAAAGCGCCTGACGGCTAACTCCATCTATTTAATGATCGGGATTACGCTTTTCGAGTTTGTGCTGAACACGTTGTTTTTTTCCGGGACACAGCGCTCAGGGATGATCGGAGGTGCCGGGCTGGCAATGCTCCTCTCCGTCGTCACAATAGTACTCGGAATCGGACTTGGGATAGCGTTCCAAAACTCCGGTGTAAACGCGCGGGGCGGCGGCTGGTTTGGGCGTGCCGGCGCGATAGCTTTGCTGGCGGCGATGATTTTTTATCTGCTGCTTTTGACTCTGGCCCGCGTCGCGGGCGAGGCTGGCGACACGAAGATGTTCGTTACCGCCGCACGGGAAATTCAGGTCCATCCCTTCTCGGGTCTTCTCGATCTTCCGGCGCTCGCATATTGCTTCTTCACGATCGGCGTTGTCGCGCTAGTGTACAGCAAGTTCATTGGAACAATGGGCCACTTCCCAGGCCTCAGGGGTCACCGTCTGGATCTCAACAGTGCTGAAGAAGAGTTTGACGATATACAGCGAGGGCTAATCGAAGCGGCGCGTAGCCAAGTCGATCAGGCCTTGGATGCATTGGACGCCGCGCCTGGTCTAATCCAGATGACCACGAGGGCAATCGCGGAACTCACGATGAATTACGAAAACGTCGTTGACCAGTTGCGAAGCGACATGAAAGAGATTCAGGACGCTGCCCGATTGCTGGTCGGTGTGGTGCAATTGCACACGGGCCGTTATGAAGGCGGAGCCGCGGTGAGCCTGGACTATGCGTCCCCGGTGACGGCCGCCGAACTCCGGCTGAAGGACTTCAAGGAGCGCGCCGAACGACTTGAGGCGTGGGAGGAGATCAATACCGCCACTATCGAGAAATGCGGGGAGCAAATGACGGCAATTGGCAAGGAGAAGCTCGCTGAAATTGAGCTAAGATGCGAGGAGGTTAGGCAAGAGCGTTACCGCGATTTGGGCGGTATCGCACCACCTGTTCAGCCAGCCGGAAATAACAATGAGAGCGTGGCCTGGCTGCCTCGAATGGCGTCGTAATGAGTCAATATCGTCCGAGTCCGGCGAGAAGGGGCGGCTCAGAGCCTGGGAGGCTGCTCGTCGCCCTTGTCGCGTTGGTGATCGTCGCCGGCCTGGGCTATGCGGCTTACAAGTATCTTCAAAATCGCGAACATCGGGCAACCGACATCGCGACCGGCTGCCTCACGAGCGCACCGACCCCTCAGGCCGTGCTTTTCATGGTGGATCAGACCGATCGTCTGTCAAAAGAGCATGCGGCGCGTATCAAATCGCGGATTGAGGACGAGGTTTCGAAACTCCCCCGCTACAGTCGGGTCATAATCGTTCCCTTTGGTGGCGACACGGCCGCCCCCTTGGAGCCCATATTCAACAAGTGTCTGCCGGGACGTTCCGCCACGGCGAATTTGGACGAGGGCGCGCAACTTCTCGAAGAGGAATACAAGGGGTTCGATCAGTCGCTACAGTCGCTCATTTCCGGTTTGGATCGGCTGCCGGATTCGAAAACCTCGCCGATCACGGAACAGGTGGTGCGAGCTGCCAGCGACCCCCAACTGCACTGGCAAGGAAGCGCACGCACCTTGGTTCTGATTACGGATGGCTTGGAGTCCAGCATTTATTGGACGCGGAACCTGAAGCTTCCCGACCCCCCGGAAGGTCTTCTGAGGGACGCTCGGGCAGAATATTTCGAGATCGGGAATGCCAAGGGAAACCGCCTTCAGACCCGGGAGATGCGGCTCGAGTGGAAATCCTGGCTTGAGCGGGCGGGAGCTGACGTTCGCATCAGCGCTCCAGGTTTCCCAGCTTCGACACCCTAGCACTGCCCGCCGGTTTTTTCTAACCGTCGCGTCGTGCAGCCTCGACGGCAGCTGAGAGACTTGAATATGAGCCGCGATGAAAAGAACCGTTCCGATAAATGACGTAGCTCGCGCTACTTAAAAGCCCTCCTGGCACATGGATGATTTCATACTTACTGTGCTTGCCATATATCGTCTCTACGACTTTTCCCACGTGGACATCCCTCCCCGAACCGCATCTGCCTCAGCTTTTGGCTTGATGTCAGCTACTTAGCGTTTGGGAACCCAGTATCCGACGATGTTCAGCTCACTGGTGGCGGACTGTGTAGTGCCATTGACTTGCCGCCGGGTTATTTTACCGCTCCGCCAATTGGCTTCACGAATTGTGATCCCTGAGGTGCAATTCTCTACGTAAGCTATGTGCCCGTATTGGGCGTAAGGCCCGGACGCAATCCGGATAATGGCCGCTGATCCCACGGTGCATGTGTTTTTGTTCACAATCCTTAGCTTATCCGCGTAACTAAACAGGCCTGTTGGCAGACCCGGAAGGATTGATCGAACGTAAGCGACGCATTCTCCAGGATAATTTCCTAGCACGGTCAAAGATACTGAGGCTAGAGACGCAGACGAGGCTGCCCCGATGATTACCGCAACCAGGCCGCGATGTATCTTCATAATCGATCTCCCGGCACACAGGCTTAGCAACTAGCCGAGAGATTTTCCATGCTCTTTGTCGGCAAAGTCGACGGCAATTTAAATCACTCCCGCACCAACTCCCCCGAAGCGCCCATCGCGCTTCGAAACGCCAGCCCGCCGCCGGCGCCGGCGGCCATCAGCAGCCCAAGCACGTATCCCGCATAGGGATCCGCCGCCATTTGCCCGCCCGGCACGAACCACGCACCCGGCTCCCTTCGCGGTCACTTTTCGTGACCGGCGGGCCCAGCCCGTCTTTCCCCGGATCGTGCCAGCCCCCCTAAGCCGCCCCCTCGCCTTCCTCGCTCAGCCGCTGCGCGTCGAGGATGGCGGGGTCGACCAGCGCCGGCTGCTCGCCGGGGCGGAAGCCGAACAGACGCTCGAAGCGGGCGGGGCCGACGATCCTCGCGGCCTCGTCGAAGAACATGTCGTTGAAGGCGTTCAGCAAGTCGGCGGAGGCGCCGCTCCGGCCGAACGGCCGGTCGGCGAAGTGGCGGTGCGTCTCGGCGCGCAGCTGGAGGAGCGAGGCAAGCGCCTCCGGGTCGTCGCCGAGCAGCTCGCCGGCGCGGCGGGCGAATTCGTCATGGGCCTCCATCGCGCCGTCTCCTGCAGCCCTTGCGCCGCCGCCGCCACCAATCCTGGCCGAACAGGTCCGGACCCGGTGCTGCCACGCGGCGTTCTGCCGCCCGTAGCTACCATAGACGGCGACGCTCGCCCAATAGCCCCGCGCCCGGCTGACGGTCAGCGGAGCGCCGCCCGAACCGCCCGTCGCGTAGAGCACCTGGTTCGAGAGCTGGTGGCAGACGCCGTCGAGCCCGTAGCGGAAGATCGTTCCCCGCGCCGGAGGGTGGCGGACGGAATCGAGGTTGGGAGCGACCAGGCAGGCGGCGAAATTGCGGTCGCCGGCCTGGCTGCCGAGGAAGCCGGTCGGATTGCCCGGAGCGCCGCCGCGCGCCCGGAAGATGCCCCAGCAATACCAGTAATCCTCGCCCGCGGCGGTAACGGCGCCGATGTCGGGATAAGCCCTGGTTCGACTGTCGTAGGTCGTCACCCACGTATGGTCGGCGACCGCCCCGACGACGCTCGCCGGCGCCGTCCACGCGAAAAGCTCCGCCATCTCGCTACCCCTTTCGCACTCGCAGTCCTCACGTCGACGAATATCTGTCGCCCGCCGGTCTTGCGCGCTTCACTCGCTGTTCACCCGCCGCAGCTAGTCTTCGCCCGGACGCCGATGGATTGCGCTTCGCCCGCGAAATCCTGTTTTGGCGGTGAAGAGACGTAACGGCCGGTACTCCTGGGCTCCCGCCCTTCCTTCGACGACGCCCCGTCGGAGCCGGTTTTGAAAAGGGCTGCCTGGGCCAGCGACGCGATTAGGCCCCCGCGGCCACTCCCAGTGACCGCGCCGCCCCCTCACCCCTCCCCGTCGAAGAAGTGGCGCATCGCCCCGGGCGGAGCCATCGCCTCCGCGGCCCCGGCCTCGGCCTCGGCGCGCCCGGCCCGCTTGCTCCATTCCGCCATGCCGTGATGGTGCGGGTGCGCCATCATGTGGCGGTGGTGGTCGATCCGCGCGCGGTAGCCGGGGTCGTCGTCGGCGAGGCCCCAGGCGCTCCGATAGCCGGTCCAGAGACGGTCGATCCAGCCGTGGAGGCGCCAGAAGCGCGCGTTGAAGAGGTTGCGCTCGGGGTCGCCGATGTCGACCGGGCTCTCATCGTCCGACCAGCGGTTGTGGAGCCAGTTGTGGAGGTTGCGCCTCCCGTCGGGGACCCGGTAGGTCGGGTCGTCGGGCCGCGGCTCGATATTGGTCTCGAGGAAGAGGGCGTAGCCGTCCTCGTCGGGAAAGTCCCTCTGCCCGGTCTCGACCAGCCGGACGCCTTCCGCCTTGTCGGCCGGGAATTCCGCGCCGTCCGGCACCGGATCGTCGGGGTCGGCCGGGTCGCGCGGCGGCGTTGGCCAGCCTTCGAAAAAATCGGCGTGCTGCGGGAAGGCCTCGAGGAGGAGCTCGAGCATCGCCCGGTGCATCGAGAGGAATTGGAGGCCGTGGCCCGCAGCGCCCTCCTGCGTCTCGCCCCGCCCCCAGCCCTTGGCTTCCGCCTCGGCGACGATCGCGGCGGCATTCTCGTCGCCCTGCGCGGCGCGATGGCGCCAGAAATCGTGGCGCTGCTCGTAATGCCAGCGTGCGTGATGCGCCGGCCAGCCGCGCGCGATCATATATTCGTCGATCTCGCTCGGCAGTCTCGGATCGGCCATCGTCTTCGCTCCCCTCGCTCTTGGTGGCGCCTGTGCCCGCTAGCGCGAGCGCGCCAGGCTGCCCGTGACGCGCGTCACGCCGCGGTAAACCGGTCGTTCACCCGGCGCGCCTAGATTGCCAAAGCCCGGCGAAATCCTATTTTAGGGCACGAGCAGCACGGTACTCCTGGGCTCCCTCCCTCGGGACCCCATCGAGATACCCTTCGATGGGAAGCATCAGTGAGCGACCAGAACGACCGCAAGCCCGACAAGGAACCCGGCAGCTCGACATCGCCCTGGATGAAGTCCCTCTTCATCTGGGCCGGGATCCTGCTCGCGCTCATCCTCTTCGTGCAGATCGTCGACGGCGGCGGGGCTCGGGCCTCGGGCGCGATCCCTTATTCGGAGTTCCTGAACAAGGTCGACGAGGGATCGGTGAAGTCGGTGGCGATCGGCAAGGAAGTGATTACCGGCAAGACCGTGGCGGGCGAGACGTTCCGGACCAACGCCATCCCCGATCCGCAGCTCCCGGTGCGGCTGCGCGACAAGGGGATCGCCTTCGAGGGCCAGCCGGACGCCCAGACCTCGGTCTGGCTGATCCTTCTCTATCAGTCGCTGCCTTTCCTGCTGATCCTCGGCATCGCCTTCTTCATCATGCGCCAGATGCAGAAGAATGCCGGTTCGGGGGCGATGGGCTTCGGGCGGTCGAAGGCGAAATTGCTGACCGAGAAATCGGGGCGGGTGACGTTCGACGACGTCGCCGGGATCGACGAGGCGCGCGAGGAATTGCAGGAGATCGTCGACTTTTTGAAGGACCCGACCAAGTTCGCCCGCCTGGGCGGCAAGATCCCGAAGGGGGCTTTGCTCGTCGGCCCTCCCGGCACCGGCAAGACGCTGCTGGCGCGGGCGATCGCCGGCGAGGCGAACGTGCCCTTCTTCACCATCTCGGGCTCCGACTTCGTCGAGATGTTCGTCGGCGTCGGCGCGTCGCGCGTCCGCGACATGTTCGAGCAGGCCAAAAAGAACGCCCCCTGCATCGTCTTCATCGACGAGATCGACGCGGTCGGCCGGCACCGCGGCGCGGGGCTCGGCAACGGCAATGACGAGCGGGAGCAGACCTTGAACCAGCTGCTCGTCGAGATGGACGGGTTCGAGGCGAACGAGGGCATCATCATCATCGCGGCGACCAACCGGCCCGACGTCCTCGATCCCGCTTTGCTTCGTCCAGGCCGCTTCGACCGTCAGGTCGTCGTCCCGCGCCCCGACATCGACGGGCGCGAGAAGATCCTCGCCGTCCACATGAAGAAGGTGCCGCTGGCGCCCGACGTCGACCCCCGGGTCATCGCCCGCGGAACCCCCGGCTTCTCCGGCGCCGACCTCGCCAACCTCGTCAACGAGGCCGCCCTCCTCGCCGCCCGCAACGGCAAGCGCCTCGTCGCCATGAGCGAGTTCGAGCTCGCCAAGGACAAGGTGATGATGGGCGCCGAGCGCAAGTCCATGGTGATGACCGAGGACGAGAAGAAGGCGACCGCCTACCATGAGGCGGGCCACGCCCTCGTCTCGCTCCACGTCCCGGGCTGCGACCCGCTCCACAAGGTGACGATCATCCCGCGCGGGCGCGCTTTGGGCGTCACCTGGAACCTGCCCGAGCGCGATCGTTATTCGATGTCGATGAAGCAGATGAAGGCCCGGCTCGCTCTGTGCTTCGGCGGACGCATCGCCGAGCAGCTCATCTACGGCCAGGACGAGCTCAACACCGGCGCCTCGAACGACATCCAGCAGGCGACCGACATGGCGCGCGCGATGGTCATGGAATATGGCATGTCGGACAAGCTCGGCTGGCTTCGCTACCGCGACAATCAGGAGGAGGTCTTCCTCGGCCACAGCGTCGCGCGCAGCCAGAGCGTCTCCGAAGAAACGGCGCGCCTCATCGACAGCGAGGTCCGCCGGCTGATCGAGGAAGCCGAGAGCGCTGCGCGCAAGGTGCTCACCGAGCATCTCGACGAGCTCCACCGGCTCGCCGCCGCGCTGCTCGAATATGAGACTCTGAACGGCGAGGAGGCGAAGAAGGCGATCAAGGGCGAGGATATCGGCCGCGAGGACCCGAACAATCGCCGCCCGCTCATCCCGGTCTCGGGCACGTCGATCCCCTCGACCCGGCGCCCGCGCGGCGGCCGCCTCGGCGATCCGGCGCCGCAGGGCGCCTGAGCCTCGCGTTCAAGGGCCGTTCAGGCCGGAGTCGCTTCGTTGCGCTCTCACCTCGACAGGGAACGGCGCTTGAACAAGAAGCTTTTCGCCGCGGTCCTGCTCGCCATCCTGCCCGTCACCGGCGCCAGCGCGATGGACGTGGCAACCTTCCTCGCCAAGGCGGATGCCCTCCAGAAGAAGGGCATGATGGCGCTGATGTCGAGCGACTATAAGCTGCTCAAGAACGAGATCGTCGCCCAGTCGCAACTGCTGCGGAACGAACGGCTCGCCGCGGAGCGCGCCCACCGCAAGCCCGCTTATTGCCCGCCGCCCAAGACCAACCTCAACAGCAGCGAGATCCTGGCCGCGTTCCGGACGATCCCGGCCGCCCAGCGTCCGCGCATCCAGGTCAAGGACGCGCTCCGCGGCCTGCTCGCGCACAAATATCCCTGCCGCTGAGCTTCAGCCCATCAGGCCGAGGGTGACGAGCAGCAGGCCGAACAGGGTCAGCGCCACCGCGGCGAAGAAGAGCAGGGCCGCGGTGCGCCACAGCGCGCTCCTCGGGCTGAGGCGGTAGGCGCCGCGCAGCTGCCGATACATGTGAAGCGGCGGCACGATCAGGGCCGCCAGGCCGAGCAGCGCGCCCGGCGCCCCCAGCCGGCCGAGCAGGACGAAGGCGATCAGCCCGAGGCTCATGAACGAGATCGAATAGGTCACGAAGACGATATGGTCGTAGGCCTTGAACCGGCGGTAGCGGGCACGGTGCAGGAAAAGCAGCCAGAGGAAAGGCATCGAGATCGGGATCAGCGCCCAGGAGAATTTGTAGGCGTTGGTCTGCAGCTTGTAGAGGAGGAGCGAGGGGTTCCTGCCGGCCTTCTCGATCGGCCGGCGCAGCCAGACGGGTACGTCGTCGGCCATCCGCACGGTCGTGCCTTGGACGAGTCCGCGCCGCTCCATCGTCCGCATCAGCTCGGTTTCCTCGCGCGCCGTCTTGATCCGCGCGTCGAGCGGTGCCGTTGGCCTCCCTGCCGCGGCGGCTTCTGCGCGTTCCTTCTCAAGCCGGGAGATCCCCGCCTCCTGGACCCGCACTTCCTCGGCGAGGCCGCGCTTCACTCCAGTCGGATCGGGTCCGACGCCGCCGCCAAGCGCGCTCAGCAGGGCGAACATGAGGAAGACCGAGAAGAGGAACAGCGCCAGCGGCGAGACGAACTTCGCCCGCTCGCCCTCGACGTAGCGTCGCGTCAGCTCGCCCGGCCGCAAGGCGAGCAGCGGAAGCGTCCGCCAGATCTTGCCGTCGAGATGGAGGACGCCGTGGGCCAGATCGTGCCACCAGGCCGAAAGCGTGCGGTGGACGTGAGCGGCCTGCCCGCATTGGTGGCAATGCGGCCCGAGCAACTCTGTGCGGCAGTTGAGGCAAGCGCCGTGACCCTCTCCGGCCGCCTCGCCGGCTTCGGGCTCGACGGCGCGGGCCGCCAGTCCGCCGGTGACGGCTTCTCCAATCGCCCCTATGCCCTGGCCGCCCATGACCGGATCATGGCGAAGGCGCCTCGCCGCGTCGAGAGCCTATGCGGCGCGCTCGCCGCCATGCTACCCCTCGCCGCGTGACACGAACCGGCCTGTTCGGCGGCTCCTTCAACCCGGCCCACCGCGGCCACCGGCGGGTCAGCGCGGCCGCGATCCGCGCCCTCGGCCTCGACGAGCTCTGGTGGATGGTCTCGCCGGGCAATCCGCTGAAGCCCGCGGAAGGCATGGCGCCGCTCCCCGCCCGCTTCGCCTCGGCGCGCAGGCTTGCGCGCGGCCTTCCGATCCGCGCGACGGCGATCGAGGCTGAGCTCGGCACCCGCTATACCGTCGACACCGTCGCGGCGCTGGCGGCGCGCTACGCGGACCGCCGCTTCATCTGGATGATGGGGGCGGACAATCTCGCCCAGTTCCACCGCTGGCGGCACTGGCGCAGGCTGGCGCAAACCATTCCGATTGCGGTCGTTTCGCGTCCGGGATATGATGACGACGCCCACGCGGCTCGCGCGATGGGCTGGTTGCGGCGCTACGTCCGGCCCGCAGACCAGGCTCGGCTCTGGACGGAGTGGAGACTGCCGGCGCTCGTGTTCCTGAGACTGCCGCTAGATCCGACGTCCGCCACGGCGATCCGCGCCGCCGAGCCCGACTGGCACCTAAGCGAAGAACATTCGTTCAATCCCCGGGCGCTCCGCGACGGCGTGACGCGGCGGCCCGTGACGTAAGGAGGCACATTGCCCGCTGAAACCCCCGCTCCGGACGAGACCGGAGCCGACGAGAAGATCGGAGCCCTGCACGATCTCGTGCTTCGGTCGCTCGACGACGATCAGGCCCAGGACGTCGTCACCATCCCGCTCAGAGGAAAATCGAGCATCGCCGATCACATGGTGATCGCGTCGGGCCGCTCGACCCGCCAGGTCGCGTCGATGGCGCAGAAGCTCCAGGAGCGGATCAAGCAGGACCTCGGCCGGACCGTCAGGGTCGAGGGCCTTCCGGTCGCCGACTGGGTGCTGCTCGACGCGCAGGACGTCATCGTCCACCTCTTCCGCCCCGAAGTCAGAAGCTTCTACAATCTCGAGCGCATGTGGGCGTTCGAGGAGAGCCCGGCGCCTGCAACGGCCGCGCGTTGAATCGTCATTGCGAGGAGCAAAGCGACGAAGCAATCTAGGCATCGTCGCTGCGACGACATGGATTGCGTCGCTCCGCTGGCAATGACGTGATGCGCCTCCACATCATCGCGCGCGGGAAGATAGGCCGCGGCCCCGAAGCGGAACTGGTGGAAAGGTATCTGAAGCGCGTGGCATGGCCGGTCGCGCTCACGGAGCTCCCGGAGAAAGGCGGACGCCTCCCCGTCGCCGCCGAGAGGTCGGTCACGATCCTCCTTGACGAAAAAGGCGAAGCCCTCTCCTCGACCGAGCTTGCGGGGCGGCTCGAGGGCTGGCGCGACGACGGCCACCGCGAGGCGCGCTTCCTGATTGGCGGCGCGGACGGATTTTCCACTGAAGAACGCTCGGGCGCCGACCTCCTCCTCTCGTTCGGCCGGGCGACCTGGCCCCACCTCCTCGTGCGCGCGATGCTGGCGGAGCAACTGTTCCGCGCTACGTCCATCCTTGCCAATCACCCCTATCACAGGGAAGGATAGGCGGATGCGGTCTATGCTGTCTCTCGCCCTGGCGATCGCTCTTGCCGGCTGGAGCGGGGCGGCGGCCACGGGCGTGCCGACGCCCCTCCAGGCGCAACGGGAGGCCGAGACCGCCAAGCGTCGCTCGGAGCTGCTCGAGCGTCAGGCGCAGCAGGCGAGAGGCGAGGCTGCCCGTGCCAATGCCGACGCGGACGCGCTCGCCGCTCGGATCGAGGCGTCGGAAGCGGAGATCACCGCGGCGCAGGCCCGCATCGCCTTCATCGAAGGGCTGCGCCGCGAGCAAAGGGCGCGGCTCGCCGTCGAGCAGGGGCCGCTGATCCGCCTCACCGCCGCGCTCCAAACGATGGCGCGCCGTCCCCCGGCTCTGGCCCTGGTCCAGCCGGGCTCGCTCGACGACGCCGTCCACGTCCGCGCGCTGCTCGCTTCGTCGCTGCCCGCGATCCGGGCGCGGACGGCGGGAGTCCGCGCCGAGGTGGCGCGCGGCAATGCGCTGCGCCACCAGGCCGACCAGGCCGTGGCCCGGCTCCGCGCCGGACAGGAAAGCCTGCGCCAGCGGCGGGTCGCCCTCGCTCGGTTCGAGCAGCGCCAGCGGGCTCGCTCGCAGACGCTGATGGCTTCGGCCCTGAGCGAAGGCGACCGCGCGCTGGCCCTGGGCGAGGAAGCTCGCGAGCTCGCGACTCTCGCCGGGACGCGGCAGTTCCAGGCCTCGCTGGCCCGGCGGCTCGCCCAGCTTCCGCCGCCGCCTCTGCCGCCCCAGGACCGGCCGGAGCCCGTCGCTCCGCCCCGCTATCTGCTGCCGGTGCAGGGTCGCCTCCTTACCGGCACGGGGGAGATTTCGGACGCCGGGGTCCACGCCCGCGGTCTGACTTTCGCCGCGTCGGCCGGGAGCGCGGTGATCGCGCCCCGATCGGGCCGCGTCGCCTTCTCCGGCACGCTGCGCGGCTACGGCCGCGTGCTTATCATCGATCATGGCGGCGGCTGGACGACCACGCTGACCAATCTCGAAAGCGTCGCGGTCACCAAGGGCGCGTCCGTGCGCGCCCGCCAGACGCTGGCCCGGACCGGCTCCGATCCCGTCACCGTCGAGCTTCGCCGCAACGCCCAGCCCGTGCCCATCCCGCTTCTGCTCTAGCCCCTTCGTTCACCTGCCGTTGCTTTTCCAAAGCTAGAAAAGCGGATAAGGCTGCCCTCCGACGCCAGCAGGATTTCTTCATGCCGAACAATTTCTTCCGCTCGATCGCCCTCGTCAGCGGCGTCGCGCTCATTCCCGCGGCCACCGCGGCGCTCGCGGCCGTCGACGTCAGCACCTATCGCGAGCTCGACCAGTTCATGTCGGTCTTCGAGCGCGTGCGGTCCGACTATGTCGAGCAGGTCGACGACAAGACGCTGATCCGCGGCGCCATCGACGGCATGCTGGCCAGCCTCGATCCGCACAGCTCGTTCCTCGACGAGCGCGGCTACCAGTCGCTGATGACGACGACCGACGGCAATTATGGCGGCCTCGGCCTCAACGTCACGATGGAGGACGGCGCGGTCAAGGTCGTCGCGCCGATCGAGGACAGCCCCGGCTTCAAGGCCGGGATCAAGGCCGGCGACTACATCACCCACATCAACGGCAAGCTGATCTACGGCGGGACGCTCGATGAGGCGGTCGACCAGATGCGCGGGCCTCCCGGCACCTCGCTCAAGATCACTTTGGTGCGGCCCGGCCGCGACAAGCCGTTCGACGTGACGCTGACCCGCGCGATCATCGAGCTTCCCGCCGTCAAATGGACGGTGAAGGACAATGTCGGCATCATCAACGTCAATACGTTCAGCCGGACGACCACCGACGAGACTCTGGCCGCGATCGCGGCGATCGAGAAGTCGCTCGGCCGGCCGCCGCTCGGCTATATCGTCGACCTCCGCTCCAATCCGGGCGGCCTGCTCGACCAGGCGGTCGGGCTTTCGGACGTGTTCCTGGAGCGCGGCGAGATCGTCTCGCAGCGCGGCCGCCGCAAGACCGACATCGAGCGCTACTACGCCAAGCCCGGCGACGCGGCGCGCGGCCTGCCGGTCGTGGTGCTCGTCGATGCCGGCAGCGCGTCGGCGGCGGAAATCGTCGCCGGCGCCCTCCAGGACCAGCACCGCGCCCTCGTCATGGGCGAGCGCAGCTTCGGCAAGGGCTCGGTCCAGACCCTGCTGCCGCTCAGCGCGAAGACGGCGCTCAGGCTGACAACGGCGCGCTATTACACGCCGTCGGGCCGGTCCGTGCAGGAAGGCGGCATCAAGCCCGACATCGAGGTGCCGCAGCTCAGCGATCCGGATTACAAGGCGCGCCCCCGCCTCCGCGAGGCCGACCTCCGCCGCCACCTGATCAACGAGGTTACCGTCAAGGACGACGTGATCGAGGACGACGGCAAGCCTGATCCACGCTTCGCGGCGACGCCGGAGCAATTGAAGGCCAAGGGTGTCGAGGACTTCCAGCTCCATTACGCGCTGCAGGCGATCACCCGGCTCGGCCGCAGCGCCGGCGCAGCGCCGGCCGGCGCTTCGCCGCGCCCCTCCGGCCGGCGGTAATCGGCGCCGGTGACGTCGCTCGGCAAGGCCCGGCTCCTCGCCATCGGCGTCCCGGCCGCTCTTCTGGCCGGCGCGTGGGGCTCGGAGATTTTCGGCGGCCTGCACCCCTGCGACATGTGCTGGTGGCAGCGTTACGCGCACATCGCGGCGCTCGTCCTGGCGCTTGCCTCGGTGGCCATGGGGAAGGCGCCGGACCGCGGCCGGAGCCTCGTGTGGCTCGCCGCCCTTGCGATCCTGACCAGCGGCGCGATCGGCGCCTATCATGCCGGCGTCGAGGCCGACATCTTCGAAGGTTTCACCCAGTGCACAGCCAACCATGGCGCCGCCAAATCCACCGAAGATCTGCTCAAGGAGATCATGGCGACGCCGCTCGTGCGCTGCGACGATATCCAGTGGAGCTTCCTCGGCATCTCGATGGCCGGATGGAATGCGATCCTTTCGCTCTCTGCGGCGTTGACCATCCTGTGGCTGAGCCTGAGACGACCCCGGAGCCCGGCGTGACCGCCGCGACGCAGAGCGAGCCGGCGCGGAGTCCGCGCTGGCGCCCCGGCGACGAGAGGCCCGACATTCCCTCGATGGTTCGCGTCGACCAAGCCGGCGAATATGGCGCGACGCGCATCTATTGCGGCCAGCTCGCCGTGCTCGGGGCCCGCCACCGCGCGAGCCGGACGATCTCGCGGATGCAGGCGCAGGAGGAGCGCCACCTCAAGAGCTTCGACGAGATGATGATCGAGCGCGGCGTGCGCCCGACCCTCCTCCAGCCGGTCTGGAACGTCGCCGGCTATGCCCTGGGCGCGGCGACGGCTTTGATGGGCCCGAGCGCGGCCATGGCCTGCACCGCTGCCGTCGAGACCGAGATCGACCGCCATTATTCGGAGCAGCTGCGGGCGCTCGGCAAGGAGGAGCCCGACCTCGCAGCGACGATCGGCCGCTTCCGGGACGAGGAGCTCGAGCATCGCGACACGGCCATTGCGGCCGGCGCGGAGGACACGTTCGGCTACCCGCTCCTTTCCTCCCTCATTCGCGCCGGCTGCCGGCTCGCCATCCAGCTTTCGAAAAGGATCTGAAGAGATGAAGCTCGCTCTCGCCGCGGCGGCCGGTGCCGCCGCTCTCCTCGCCTACGCAGCGGCAGCGCAGGCGCCCCCTCCCGAGCCCAAGATCAGCCAGGTCATCGTCTATGGCGACGATCCCTGCCCGGCGAGCAGCGACGACACGATCGTCGTCTGCGCCCGCAAGCCGGACAAGGAGCGCTACCGGATCCCGGAGAATCTGCGCGGCGATCCGAACGCGCCCGAGAACCAGGCCTGGGCGGCGCGCGCGACCGAGCTCCAATATGTCGGCCGCTCCGGCATTGGCAGCTGCTCTCCCGTCGGACCGGGCGGAGCCTCGGGCTGCTTCAACGACATCGTCCGCCAGGCGCGCGCCGAGCGCGGCATGCGCGACGAGGTGAACTGGAACGCGCTGATCGAGAGCGCCCGCCGCGAGCGGCTCGGCAAGATCGACGCGCAGGCGGAGGCCGACGAGGAAGACGCCAAGGCCCGGGAAGCGGCCAACCCCCGTTAAGCGGCGGACCGGCGCCTTCGAGGGAACCGGGCGCGGCCTCCGGGCTTGATAGGTCGAACCGACCTCTTGCCGAGGAGCACCGCCATGAAGGCCGCCTTTATCGTCTCAGCGCTGATCGGCGCTTCGGCCGCCGCCGTCACGCTCGCGCCCGCCCCCGGGGCGGCGCAGCAGGAGCGCATCCGCCGTCTCGTCGTCTACGGATCGGACCCCTGTCCGCGCGCCGGGCCCGGAGAAGATGCCGTCGTCTGCGCCCGCCGGCCTGAGACCGAGCGGTACCGGATTCCCAAGGAGCTGCGCGACGAGGGAACGAAGGACGATCCCGCGAGCCAGAGCTGGGCGGCGCGCGCCGAGAGCCTCGAATATGTCGGCCGGACCGGGATCCAGAGCTGCTCGACGGTTGGGCCGGGCGGCTTCACCGGCTGCTGGAACGAGATGGTCCGGGCCTGGCGCAAGGAACGCCGCACCGGCGACGGCGAGCCGGGGCGCTAGCGCGCCTTCTCCGCCGCGATCCACTCGCCGATCTGGGCCTCGAGCACGTCGAGCGGCACCGAGCCCTGGAGCAGGACCGCGTCGTGGAAGCGGCGGAGGTCGAACCTCGCGCCGAGCTCACGCTCGGCCCGCGCGCGCAGCTCCTTTATCTTCAATTCCCCGATCTTGTAGGCGAGCGCCTGGCCCGGCCAGCTGATGTAGCGGTTGACCTCGGCGTCGATATTGGCGTCGGTGAGCGCCGTATTGTCGCGCATGAACGCGACCGCCTTCGCCTTGTCCCAGCCTTTGGCGTGGATGCCGGTGTCGACGACCAGCCGCGCCGCCCGCCAGGCCTGGTAGGAAAGCTGGCCCACCTTCTTCTCGGGCGTGTCGTAAAGCCCCATCTCCTCGCCCAGGCTCTCGGCGTATAGGCCCCAGCCTTCCGTGAAGGCGGTGAACGAGGTGAAATAGCGCCGGAAGGGCGGCAGCTCAACTTCCTGCTGGAGAGCGATCTGATGGTGGTGGCCCGGAACCGCCTCGTGGAGGGTCAAAGCGGGCAGCTCCCAGAGCGGGCGCTGGCTGAGCTTCGAGGTGTTGACGTAATAGGTCCCGGCGATCCCGGCCGCCGGCGAGCCCTGCGAATAATAAGCCGTCGTCGTGCCCTCGGCCGTCTCGGCGGGGATCGGCCTCAGGCCGTAGGAGAGGCGCGGAAGCGTCGCAAAAAAGGCGGGCATCTTGCCGTCGATCGTCTTGGCGGTCAGGGCCGCGGCCTGCATCAGCTGGCCCGGCGTCGTGGCGAAATATTTGGGGTTGGTGCGCAGCTCCTCGATGAAAGCCTCGCGGCTGGCGAAGCCGGCCTGCTTCGCGACCGTCTCCATTTCGCCTCGGATTCGCGCCGCTTCCCTGAGGCCGATCGCGTGGATCTCGTTCGGCGTGAGGTCCGTCGTCGTCTCCTGGCGCACCCGGAAGGCGTAATAAGCGCGCCCGCCCGGCTGAGCCGAGACGCTGTCCGACTTCGCGCATTCGGGCGCGTAGCTCGTCCGGTAGAAAGCGAGATGCTTCGCGTAGGCCGGGTTGAGCACCCCCGTCACCAGCTCCCGCGCCCGGGCCTGCATCTTCGCCCACTCGGCCTCCGGCACGTCGGACGGGCGGGGTCGAGTGAGCGGCTCGTAGAAGCGGGATTTCGCCGGATCCTCGGCGATCACGCCGGCGATGCTCTTCTCGTAATTTCGGAGCACCGAGCAGGGCAGGACGAAGCCGCCGCGCACCGCCTGGCCGGTAATGGCGAGCGCCGTGTCGTTGAGCCTCGGATATTGGGCCAGCCGAGTGAGATAGCTTTCGTAATCCGCTTTGGTGCGCAGCGGCAGGGAATCGGCGAGGCCGGCGAAATTCTGGTGCCAGCCGGCATAGGTCGTGAAGAGCATCGTCCGCTGGGCGTAGCTGTTCCCCTCGATCGCTTCGGCGAGAGTGCGCCGCAGGATCGCGCGGTTGACCCGCTCGGCCGGGGTCAGCGCGTCGGCGGGAATGGCGTCGAGCCGCGCGAGGAACCGCTTCGCCGCCGCGGTCTGCCGGTCGCGGTTGGCGAGGCTGATGTCCTCGATGCGGTCGTCATAATCGCGGACTCCGAGGGAGGTCGCATAGGTCGGATTCTCGCGCAGCAGCCAGGCATAATAATCGTCGATCAGCGTCTTAAGGTCGTTGGCGGGAGCGCCCTGGGCGGGCGTGGCCACGGCGATCAGCGCCGCGCCGACGAACAGGGACAATCGCATCTTCGGCTCCTCCTGCTTCCCGCACCGTAGCGCCGCGGTGGCGGCCCGAGAAGCGTCAGCCCTTCTGCCGGGCCCGCCACTCCTCACGCGTCTGGCCCCACAAATCGACCGGAGCCTCGTCGAAGGGCGCCGGCAGCCTGCCGGGCCCGCGCCGCCGCGAGCCGAGCCGCTCCGCGACCCGGATCGAGCGCGCATTGTCCGGATCGATGCAGTGGATCACGTCGTCCCAGCCCAGCCTCTCGAATGCCCAGTCGATCGACGCGGCGGCGCCTTCGGTCGCATAGCCCCGCCGCCATACGGACGGCACCAGCCCCCAGCCGATCTCCGGGCCGGGCCAGCCTTCGGGCATCCAGGGACCGAGTCGCCCGACGCAGCGGCCGCTCGCTTTCTCGACGACGCTGAACATGCCGTAGCCGCGCAGCGACCAGCTGCCGGCCATGGCGGCGAGCGCTCGCCACGCACCCGGCCGGCCCTGCACCCCGCCGATGAACCGCGCGGCTTCCTCGTCCGCCTGGATCTCCGCAAAAGCGTCGAGATCGCCTTCCTCGGGAAGCCGCAGGATCAGCCGCTCCGTCTCGATCCTCGGGTCCATCGCCTATTTCGCGAACAGATTGGCCGGATCGGCCATCGCCTTCATCTCGACCGCGTTGCCGGAGGGATCGAGGAAGAACATCGTCGCCTGCTCGCCCGGCCCGCCCCGGAAACGGACGGTCGGCTCGATCACGAACTCGGTTTCCGCCTCCTCCAGGCGCCGGGCCAGCCTCTTCCACTCGACCATCGGCAGCACGGCTCCGAAATGAGGGACCGGAACGTCATGGCCGTCGACGGGATTGTGGGCGCGCGGCGAGGCGGCGGCGCTCAGATGGGCGACGATCTGATGGCCGAAAAAGTCGAAATCGATCCATTCAGGGGCGCTGCGCCCTTCCCGGCAACCGAGCACGCCGCCGTAGAAGGCCCGGGCGGCTTCGAGGTCGTGGACCGGAAAGGCGAGGTGGAAAGGCGGCAGGCTCATCGCTCTGCAATGTCACTGCGCAAGCCGGGAGGCAACGCCCGGCACGCCTTTCCGGATTGCTTCGGCGCGGCGCTCCCCGCAAGGACGCGAGCGTGAAGCCGCTCGCTCTCTCCTTCGCCGCCGGCGCTCTCGCGGCCTGCGGGTTCGCGCCGCTGAAGCTCTGGCCGCTCACGCTTGCCGCTCTCGCTCTGCTCCTTTGGCTGGTCGGCGACGCCCCGCGCCTCCGCTCGGCGCTGGCGCGGGGCTGGTGGTTCGGAGTCGGCCATTTCGTGCTCGGGCTGAACTGGATCGCCACGGCGTTCACCTACCAGGCGGAGATGCCGGCCTGGCTCGGCTGGATCGCGGTGGTCCTTCTGTCGCTTTACCTCGCAATCTACCCGGCCGCCGCGGCGGGCCTCGCCTGGCGCTGGGGCCGGGGCGATCCGCTGCGCAGGGTCATCGTCTTCGCCTCCGCCTGGATCGTCACCGAATGGCTGCGCGCGACCATGTTCACCGGCTTTGCGTGGAACCCGTTCGGAGTCGCCCTGCTCCCGACGCCGATTGCGCGAAGCGCCGCGATGGTCGGCACTTACGGCCTTTCCGGCTTGACCGCTTTGGCGGCCGGAGCCCTGCTGCTCCTTGCGCTCCGCCGGTGGCGCGGCGCTTCCGCGCTCGCCGCTGGGACCGCCGCCGTGACCGCCGCGGCCTGGCTCGCGAGCCCGTCGATGACCGTGGGAAAGCGTATCGCCCTGCGCATCGTCCAGCCCAATATCGGCCAGCAGGACAAATGGCGGCCCGGCTTCGAGCGCGAGAATCTGATGCGCCTTGCCCGCCTGTCGCGCTGGGGCAAGGACGAGCCGCGGCTCCTGCTCTGGCCGGAAGCGGCCGTGACGCGGCCGCTGGAGAACGGCCTGCGCGACATCGCCCACCGCGTCGAGGTGGCCGAGCTGCGGGCCGACGTCGCCTCGATCATGGCCGGCAAGGATTTGCTTCTGACCGGCGGCGTGACCTGGCGTTCGCGCGACGGCTTCGACCTGACCAGCGCTACGAACAGCGTCTTCGCGATGGACCCGCGCGGGCGGATCCTGGCGCGCTACGACAAGGCGCATCTCGTTCCCTACGGCGAATATCTGCCGATGCGGCCGGTGCTTTCGGCGCTCGGCCTGTCGCGCCTCGCGCCCGGCGACGTCGATTTCGACCCGGGACCGGGGCCGCGCACGCTGGTTCTTCCCGGCATCGGCAAAGCCGGCTTCCAGCTCTGCTACGAGATCATCTTCTCCGGCCGGGTCGTTGATCCGAGGATCCGGCCGGACTTCCTCTTCAATCCGTCCAACGACGCCTGGTTCGGCGCCTGGGGCCCGCCCCAGCATCTCGCCCAGGCCCGGCTGCGCGCGCTCGAGGAGGGGCTGCCGGTGCTCCGCTCGACTCCGACCGGCATCTCGGCGGTGATCGATGCCGACGGCCGCCTGCTTCGCAGCCTGGCCTGGCGCGCGGCCGGCGTGATCGACGCGCGCCTCCCCGCGCCGAAGCGGCCGACTCCTTTCGCCCGCCTCGGGAACCTCGTCCCCCTGCTCTTCGCCGCGTTGCTCGCTGCCCTGGCCCTCATCCTGGCTCGCGCCGAGAAGGAATAGACCGTCGGGGCGGTTGCAGCGGCCCGCCGGCGCCCTATCTCCACACTTTTGGAGACGTCCTCGATGGCGCAGGAACAGGCGACGCTGGCGGGCGGGTGCTTCTGGTGCACCGAAGCGGTGTTCAACGACGTCATCGGCGTCACATCGGTCGAAAGCGGCTATACCGGCGGGCACGTGCCAAGCCCCAGCTACAAGGATGTCTGCGGCGGCGACACCGGCCATGCCGAGGCGATCCGTGTCACCTTCGATCCGGAAATCGTATCGTACGACGAGCTGCTCGACCTGTTCATGGCGACGCACGATCCGACCCAGCTCAATCGCCAGGGCGGGGACGTCGGCACGCAATATCGCTCGGCCATCTTCCCCCATTCGCCCGAGCAGGAAGAGGCCGCGCGCCACGCGATCGAGCGCGCGCGGGCGGACTGGCACGACCCGATCGTGACCACTATCGAGCCGCTGGGCGAGTGGTGGCCGGCCGAGGGCTACCACCAGGATTATTGGGCCGGCGAAGGCCAGCGCAATCCCTATTGCCTGGCCGTCATCCCGCCCAAGCTCGCCAAATTGCGCAAGAGCTTCGCCGCTCGGGCGAAGAGCGCGGCTGCCGAGGGCTGACGCAAACCATTGTAAGGCAAGGGCTTGATCTCCGCTGGTTCCCCGATAAGCTGGGCGGATTGGGGGGATTATCATGACAGCGGGAGCGTTTTTGCGCGCTGGCCTAGTGGCCGTTGCAATTTCCGTGGCGGCGCCTGCCGTTGCGCAGGAAAAAACTGGGACGAAACCTGGGTTCAATCTGAAACCGGGCGCGGCGCGGATTGTGCTGATGCGGCCCTCTGTTCACGTCGGAGCCCAATCGACGGGCGGGATGTACGAACCGAATGCGGACTGGACGGCGCGGGCGCGCGACCACATAACGATCACGCTCAAGGAAATGCAGGCCACGCTCGGCAACGAAGTGGTCATTTACGAGGAAGGTCCGGGCCCCGACGCGGCGCTTGCCACGCAATATGGGAACCTGTTCGGCACGCTCGCGGACTCGGTGATCGAATATCAGTTCTTCAAAGGGAACCGGCTACCGACGAAGAAGCGGCACAAGAAAGACTTCGATTGGAGCCTCGGGACCGGGATGGCAGGTCTCCCGGCGCTTCGCGGGGCCGACTATGCACTCTTCGTGAACACCTATGACGCGTATGGGTCGCTTGGCAGAAAAGCGCTACAAGTTGTGGGCTTGCTCGCCGGAGTCCCGGTTACGTCGGGCGAACACCGCGGCTATGCTGGACTCGTAGACCTTCGCACAGGCGAATTGGTTTGGTTGAACGCCGATCGCCGGATGGGAGGGGACGTTCGCGATAAAGACGGGGCCGAGAAGCGCGTTCGCCAGCTTCTCGAGGGCTTTCCGGGGCGCCCGCCCGCGCAGCCTATCCAGCCCGCCAGAGGTGAGAAGGGATCCTGAAATGGCACGTTTCCTTTTGGCAGCGGCGGGAGTCGCGCTGCTGGGCGCCGCGCCGCAACGCGCCCCCCTGCCTACCTACAGCGCGGCATACGAGCCGCGCACGGTTGATGAGCGTGGCATGTGGATGGAGGCGGATGAACAGGAGCGTCGTCTACGAGATTCGCCGCTCGTAATCCGCGACGAAGGCCTCAATCGATACGTGCGCGGGGTGCTCTGCCGGACCGTCGGCGAGGAGCGCTGTAATACGGTCCGGATCTACGTCATGGAAGTGCCGGCGTTTAACGCGATGATGGCTCCGAACGGTTCGATGACAGTATGGTCGGGCCTGTTGCTCCGCGTCCAGAACGAGGGGGAGCTGGGCGCTGTGCTCGGTCACGAATTTGCGCATTTTGAACTTCGTCATTCGTTGCGAGGATTTAAGAAGAAGCGCACTGCCAGCGACGTGGGCGCGTGGGTCGCCGTGCTCGGCGGCCTCGCAAACACCGACACAAGTTTCATTCAGCTGGCACTCATCGGCTCGATGTTCAAGTTTGATCGCGAGCAGGAACAGGCTGCCGACCTCCTTGCGCTGCAATATCTCGACAGGTCGCCCTACCCGTCGAGCGCCGCTTCCGAGCTTTGGCAGCATGTAATGGGGGAAGCGGACGCTACGGCTGTTGGGAGAGGCCGCAAACCGAAACAACGTTACACGGCGGGCTTTTTCGACACCCACCCGACTGAGCTCAACCGCGCGCTGACTTTGGGCGCTCTCGCGGCAAAGAGCGGGCACGGGGGTGATGCGGCTGCGACGGCGTACCGAGCGGCGATTGCACCATATCTGCCACTATTCCTGAAGGGTCAGGTCGGCCTCAATGATTTCGGAGGGTCCGAGTATATTCTTTCCCTGCTGGCGAAGAACAGCGGTTGGAACGGGGATCTGCTTTTCGCGCGGGGCGAACTTTATCGACTGCGCGGCAATCCGCGAGATCTCGTCTCGGCGGCGCAATTCTACGGCGAAGCTATCAAATCAGGGTACAGCGCGCCAGAGGTCCACCGCAACCTCGGCCTCTCACTCTTGCGCAGCGGGCGAGGCGCCGATGCCAAAGCCGCGTTGACGGAGTATCTGCGTCTTAAACCAGACGCCGCGGACGCGAAGACGATTTCATCTTTGATGCAGAATTAGGACGCGACATGAGAAAGCTGGTCATCGCCGTGACGCTGCTGGCAGCCCTAGGAACCGGGCCGGCCCTAGCCAATTCCCTGGTTTCGCCTGGCCCGCGCGGCAAGATTGCGCGCTCCAACATGTCCGTGTCGCCCGCCGGCGAATGGAACCGCCTCAGCCTAAAAGCGGGGAAGAATGTTGAGGTCTGGACGCTCGACGGACCGGAGCTAAATAAAGTAACGTTTTACGGTGGGATTGCGGTAGGACAGCCACTCGTCCGCGAAGTTAACAAGAAGAACGCACCGTTGCCGCGAGTGTCAGCAAACATGCTGATCACCGATATCCCCGCTATTCTCGAAACCACGTATCGCGCTCAGTTTAACGCGAGCCAGATCACGATCGACAGCCAGGAACCGACCGTGGTGAGCGGCCATAAAGGCATCGCATTTACCTATTTTTACGTCCGTCCGGATGATGAAGTCCAACGTAAGGGTGAAGCCGTCGGAGCGGTGGTCGGCGACCGGCTCTATTTGGTCACCTATGAAGCTCCCGCCATCCACTTCTTCGACAAAGACGAGTCGAAATTCCGCCAGCTTGCTGCCACGTTGAAGTTTTGACCGGCAGCTGCCCCAGACCCACTAACCTCCGAGCCTCGAGAGGAGGAAGGCGGCAAGGAAGCCGGCAACGGCGATGAGGCCGGCGAAGCGGGGCGTCCCTTCGAAAGCTTCGGGCACCATCGTGTCGACGATCATCGCGAGGATGGCGCCGGCGGCGAGCGCCTGAACGGTGGCGACGGCCCCCGGCGGAAGGCCTTCGAAGAAGAGACAGCCGAGCAAGGCGGCAGCCCCGGCGGCGAACGCGATGGCGACCCAGAGCAGGAAGACGAAGGCCGCGCTCTTCCCCTCGGCCTTCATGCCGGCCGCGCTCGACAGGCCTTCCGGCAGGTTGGAGAGAAAGACGGCGGCAACCGCAACGAGCCCGACATTGCCTCCCTCCAGCAGGCTGACGCCGATCACGATCGATTCGGGTATGCCGTCCAGGAGCGCGCCCATGGCGAGCGCGGCGCCGTTCCCGGCTCCGTCCACCTGATGCTCGGCGCGCAACCTGGGATCGGCGCGCTTGCGGTGCCGCGCGCGGCGGTCGAGGAGCAGGTTCAGCGCGGTGAACAAAGCCGCGCCACCGAAGAACCCGCCGGCGACAGGCCAGACTCCGCCCGCCCGCCAGGCTTCGTCCATCAGCTCGAAGGAGAGGGCCGAGATCAGCACGCCCGCGCCGAACGCCATGACCCAGGCGATGACTCGGCGCGGCATCGGCACGAACCAGCCGGCCAGCGCCCCGATCAGAAGCGCGGAGCCGCTGAGGAGGCCCCAGAGGCCGGCCTGCACGTAGAGCGGCATCAGCGCGGATTCCTCGGCGCGGCCGCGCGTCGCAGCCGGTCGTTGATGGCGAGACCGATGCCTTCGTCCGGTATCGGCGCGACGGCGATCCGTGGCCGGCGGGACGCGTCGGCGCGGTGCAGGGCATCGAACAGGCGAGCGGCCGCTTCGTCGAGACTCGCGGACGGACTGAGATTGTCGTCGCCCTCGACGCTTCCGAAACCGATCAGCCACTCGCCCGGTTCGGCGGCGACGGCGTCGAGGCGGAGCGGCTTCGACGGAGCGTAATGGCTGGCGAGTTGACCCGGAGCCTCGATCCTGACCGCGTCGTCCGTGGCTGCCCGCACGAGCGCGACGGGCCCTGGTCGGAGCAGCCTGAGGCCCCCGCCCTCGACCTTTACGATGGTCGATTCGACGCCGCGCTCGGTCGGCCCTCCGTCGAGGATCAGCGGGATTCGGCCTGCGAGGCTTTTCAGCACATGTTCGGCGCTCGTCGGACTGATCGTGCCGCTGGCATTGGCCGAGGGCGCGGCGAGGGGCCGACCGGTAGCGCCGAGAAGCTTCTGCATGACCCTGTGGCCGGGGCAGCGCAGCGCCACGGTGTCGAGCCCGGCGGTGACCGCCGAGGCGAGGCCGGCCTCCTCGCGCAGCGGGAGAACGAGGGTAAGGGGTCCGGGCCACCAGCGTTTCGCCAGCGCGCGGGCCGTCGCGTTGAAGCGGCCCAACTCCGCTGCCGCCGCAAGGTCGGCGACATGGACGATGAGCGGGTTGAAGGAGGGACGGCCCTTGGCGGCGTAGATTTTCGCGACGGCCTGGCTGTTCGTCGCGTCCGCGGCGAGGCCGTAGACCGTCTCGGTAGGCACCGCCACCGCTTCCCCCGCGAGGACGAGGCGAATGGCTTCCCCGATGCCGGCGGCGTCCGCGGCGAGTATCCGGGTGTTTTGCGCGTTCACGCCGCCGCGCTATAGCGCCGGTCCCAGCCGCGCAACGACACGGGAGCCCGATGACCTACACGCCCCCCGTCGCGGAGCAGCTTTTCGTCCTCCGCCACATCGTCGACATGGCGGCGCTCGCCACTCACGACGCTTACTCCGAGGCGACGCCCGATCTGGTCGAGGCGATCGTCGCGGGCGCAGGCGAATTTGCGGCCGGCGAGTTCGCGCCGCTGAACCGCGTCGGGGATGAGACGGGGGCCAAATGGAGCCCCGAGGGCGTGACGATGCCGCCGGGCTTCCGGGAGGCCTATCAAGCCTATGTCGAGGGTGGCTGGGGAACGCTGGCCGGTCCGAGCGAGCATGGCGGCCAGGGCTTGCCGCTCGCGCTCGCAACCGTCGTTATGGAGGATCTAGGCTCCGCCAACATGGCCTTCTCGATGGTGACGATGCTGAGCGCCGGCGCGGTCGAGGCGTTGCGGCATCACGGCTCGGACGAGCTCAAGGCGCGCTGGCTGCCCAAGCTCGTGACCGGCGAATGGACCGGTACGATGAACCTCACCGAGGCGCAGGCGGGATCGGACGTAGGAGCTCTGAAGACTCGGGCGGAGCCGGCCGCCGACGGGACCTGGCGGATCGCAGGGCAGAAGATATTCATCAGCTTCGGCGATCACGACCTCGCCGGAAACATCCTTCACCTGGTGCTCGCCCGGACGCCGGGCGCGCCGGCCGGGACGAAGGGCATATCGCTGTTCCTGATACCGAAGGTCCTGCCCGACGGGACCAGGAACGACCTGCGCTGCGTCTCCATCGAGCACAAGCTCGGCATCCACGCCTCGCCGACCGCGGTGATGGCGTTTGGCGACGATGGGGGCGCGACGGGCTGGCTCATCGGCGAGGAGATGGCCGGGATGAAGGCCATGTTCACAATGATGAACAATGCGAGGCTGAACGTCGGCCTGCAAGGGGTTTCGATCGCAGAGCGGGCCACCCAGGCCGCGGCTTTTTATGCGTTGGAGCGGGTTCAGGGCCTCCGCGACAAACGGCCCGCGGTGATCGCCGAGCATCCCGACGTCCGACGCATGTTGCTGCGCATGAAGGCACTCACCCAGGCCGCCCGCGCCCTCTGTTATTATGCCGCGGGGCAGACGGACCGCGGCGCGCTCGGCGATGCCGCCGCCCAAGCTCGCGCCGATGTCCTGACCCCTCTGGTCAAGGCCTATGGCACCGACATCGGCTGCGAGGTGGCGAGCCTCGGCGTCCAGGTCCATGGCGGCATGGGCTTCGTCGAGGAGACGGGGGCGGCGCAGCATTACCGCGATATCCGCATCGCTCCGATCTATGAGGGGACGAACGGCATCCAGGCCGCGGACCTGGTCGGGCGCAAGCTTGGACTCCAGGGCGGCGAGCCCCTGCGGGCGCTTCTGGCGGACAT
The DNA here is from genome assembly GCA_036262495.1 of Allosphingosinicella sp. GTDB lineage: Bacteria > Pseudomonadota > Alphaproteobacteria > Sphingomonadales > Sphingomonadaceae > Allosphingosinicella. The sequence goes on along the minus strand of DATAIU010000105.1, from coordinate 1,415 downwards.
TGCCGGCGAGGCGGAGGGGCCGCTTGCGGAGCTGGCCGCGGCTGCGCGGCGGGCGGCGGAAGCGATCGGCTCGATGGACGCGGACGACCGGCTGGCAGGCTCCTATCCCTTCCTCACCTTGCTCTCGACGGCGGTGTGCGGCTGGCTGATGAACCGGCAGCTTAGGGCGTTGGGGCAGGACGATGTCGATCCCGGTTTCGCCGCGCTGAAACGCGCCGCATGCCTCTACTATCTGGAGCATGTGGTGCCCGAAGCCATAGGCCTGGAGCGTGCGGCGACGGCCGGCGCGGAGCTTTTCTATTCGCTGGACGCGGAGGCCTTTGCCGGCGCGGGTTAGGCCTGGACGAGGCGCCCTTCCCGCCGGCCGACCTGCCGGTAGACGCGTGGGCCGAGATCGAGCCGGAAAGCCCCCATCTTCGCCGCCGGCTGCGCCGCCTCGCGCCCGACGAGCCAGGAGCGCGACGTCCGGCCGCCCGCGCCGCCGGGCCAGTCATAGGCAATGTTGATCGCGACCATGGGCACGAAGATGCGCCGGCCCTCGACCGCGATCGCGACGACATCCTCCATCTTCATCCGGACCTCGCCCTTGAGGCGGAGCGCATCGCCCGGCGGGATGGCGACCTGCGGCGAGCCGCTGACCTCGTGGATCGGGCCCTGCAGGAAGGCCGCCACCTCCGCCTCGGCGCCGGCGTTGAACAGGCGCGAATCGATGCGGATGTTGCCGGCCGGGAGGCCGCCCCTATTGCGCAGGACCAGCTCGTAATGGACCGCCGCGTCCGCCTCTGTCGCCAGCGCTCGGTCGGGAACGATGTCGAGTTCGAGCCAGGCGCGCTTGCCTTCAGGGACCGCAGGGGGAGGATCGGGCGCGCGCGAGCCCGAATCCGCGGCCGGTGGCGGCCCGGGACGGAGCGCCGCCGCGAGTTCCTCGCGGGCGTCCTGGCGCGTCTCCTCGACCCGGAGCCGCTCTCGGCGGCGGCGGAGCCGGAGGAGCGCGAGCCCGGCAAGAAGCGCCGCGAGCGCGGCGGCGGCAGCGAGGATCGTCCAGCGCGGACCCAGCCGCTCGGAAGGGATGTCGGTAACCCCGGCCGGCGAGGGCGCCGGCTCAGCGAGGGGCGCGTCGGGCAACCCTTCGAGCGCGGGGAGCGGCGAAGGCTCAGGCGCTGCAACCGTCCCGGCCGGGGCGCTCCCGCCCACCGGGGCCGTGACCGCCGGGGGCGCGGGAGCCGGGCGGTCGGACTCTGCGCTCGGGACAGGCGTCGTCGGCGCCGGGCGAATAGTCGGCTGGCGGGTCGTCGCCGGGGGTGGGGCGGAAGGCGGAGGAGGAGGAGGAGGCGGGGGAGGGGTGGACGTCGGCGCGGGCGGCGTCGTGCGCTGGCCCGGCAGCTGAAAATCCTTCAGCGCCGGCGGGCCCACCG
>DATAIU010000104.1:0-30934 GCA_036262495.1 Allosphingosinicella sp. | reverse complement strand
GCCTGGAAGGAAGCGACGACCAACAATTTCATCGTCTATTCGGAAGGCGGCGAGGCGCAGCTGCGCGAGTTCGCGACGAAGCTCGAGAAATTCAATTTCGTCCTAAGAACCTACCACAAGGTCACCGCGCCGCCAGCGCCGATAAAGCTCAAGGTCTATCTGCTGCCGAGCACGGCCGCGGTCGGCAAGATGGCCGGCAATGGCGGCGTCGCCGGTTTCTACGTGCCCGACGCGCGCGGGCTGATGATGGTCGGGACCCACTCCACGCAGGTCTGGCGGAGCGGCGATCCCCGTTCGGCTCAGGGTTTCGTCGACATCGATCCGGAGAGCATCCTGCTGCACGAATATACCCACCATTTCATGTACCAATATTTCCCCGCCACCTACCCGACCTGGTACAGTGAAGGCTTCGCCGAATTTTGGGGGGCAACCCGTTTCCTGGAGAACAATGTCGTCGAAATCGGCCTCCCCGCCGACTATCGCTTCGGCTCCTTCTTCGACAATCGCTGGCTGCCGCTGAGGAAGCTGCTCACGGCGCAGAGCTATGCCGACGTGCCCGAGCTCGACCTGCTCTATGCCCAGGGCTGGCTGCTCGTCCGCTACGCCTACGACCATTCGGACCGGCAAAAGCAGCTCCAGACCTATTTGAGGGCGATCAACGCGGGCGCGACCTACGAGAACGCGATGAAGCAGGGCTTCGGCGATCCGGACGCCCTCAATTCGCAGCTCTTCGAATATGCCAAGCGCTCGAAATTCTCCGTCGTCAGGCTGCCGTTCAAGCCGATCGACCCGGGCCAGATCGCCCTGCGCACCGTGAGCCCCGCGGAGGACGCCCTGATGATGTGGGCGATCAAGCTCGGACAGGGTTACCGGCAGACGGAAGCGGCGGAGATTGCCGGCAAGGTCCGCGCGATTGCCTCGCGCTTCCCCGACGACCCCTATGCCCTCAACCTGCTCGCCGAGGCCGAACGGCTCGCCGGCAATCCGGACGCGGCCAATGCCGCGCTCGACAAGCTGCTCAAGATCGCGCCCAACCATGCCCAGGCGCTGATGCAGAAGGGCAAGCTCGCGGTCGATGCGCTGAAGGCCGCGCAATCGAGGGACCCCAAGGCCTGGGCGGCCGCGCGCCAGTATCTGATCCGCGCCAACAAGCTCGCTCCCAAGGACCCGCTGGTCCTCGAAGCTTATTACGACAGCTTCAGGATGCAGGGCGTCCTGCCGCCGGAATCCGCGCAGAACGCGCTTTATCACGCGATGGAGCTGGCCCCGAGCGACGACGACCTGCGCTACAAGGTCGCCGCCGATTTCGAGCAGCGCAACATGATTGAGGAGGCGATCGCGATCATCCGCCCCGTCGCCTTCACCCTCCCCCATCGCAAGACCGAGACCGAGAAAGAGCGCAAGAGGCGCGAGGAGCGCGAAGCAAAGTTCCGCGGCGCCGGCGAGGAGAAGCGCGAGACCGCGCGGGAGATGTACGAGCGGCTCGAAAAGAAGCTCGGCGAGCGCAAGGGCGCGCCCAAGCCGGCGGCTTAGCCTCCGGCGGCCTCGCGCTCGACCAGCTTGGCCTTGCGGTCGAGGCCATAGGCGTAACCGCCCGGCGAGCCGTCCCCTCTGCGGGCCCGGTGGCAGGGGATAAGGACGGCGATCTGGTTCGAGCCGCAGGCCGTGCCGGCGGCCCGCGCAGCGCCGGGCTTTCCGGCACGCGCGGCGAGGGCCGCGTAGGAAAGGCTCTTGCCCGGCGGTATCCGCGCCAGCTCGCGCCAGACGGCTTCCTGAAATACCGTCCCGCGAATGTCGAGCGGGAGGTCGTGCGGGCGCTGCGGCGTCTCGACGGCCGCCACCGCCCGCTCGAGCAGCTCCGCCATCGGGGCGCCTCCGGCCCGCAGCTCGGCGCGGGGGAAGCGACGGCGTAGCTCCTGCTCGCCCTCGTCGAACGAAAGCCGGCAGATCCCCCGTTCCGTCGCCGCGACCAGCATGGTGCCCAGCGAAGTCTCGGCCGTGGCCCAGCCGATGGCCTCGCCGCGCCCGCCGTCGCGCCAGGTCGAGGGTCGCATGCCCAGCCTGTCTTTCGCGTCGGCGTAGAAGCGGGCCGGCCCCGAATAGCCGGCATCGTAGATCGCATCGGTGACTCGCGCGGTTTCGCCGAGGGCCTCGGTCATCAATCTCGCTCGCTTGGCCCGGGCGCAGGCGGCTGGGGTCAGGCCCGTCGCTCGCCTGAACAGACGGTGGAAGTGAAAAGGCGAATAGCCGGCGGCCGACGCAAGCGCGTCGAGCGAAGGCGTTTCCGGCGATTCGTCGATCAGGCGAAGCGCCGCGACGACCGCCCTTTCGTCGCGGCTGACCTCGTCCGGGCGGCAGCGCAGACAGGCGCGCAGGCCGGCGGAGCGCGCCTCGGCAGGCGTCGCGAAGAAGCGGACGTTATCGCGCTTCGGGTGGCGGGCGGCGCAGGACGGACGGCAATAGATGCGCGTCGTCAGCACCCCGGTGACGAACAGTCCGTCCTTTCCCCGGTCGCGCCGGAGGACGGCGTCCCAGGCCGCGTCGGAGTCGATAGGGGCGATGCTCTCCATGCCCCTTCCATAGCCGCCATTCGACCCGTCCACATCCCGCGCGTTGCGTTCAAAGCGGTCGCCCGGTTGCATCGCAGCATGGCCCCTGCTAGGGCGCCCGCGACCGTCGATTGGCGCCCCGCGCGCCTCTTATCATAGGTCAGAAAATCCGATCCGGAGGGTATCGCGCGCGTGGAGAATTCCGGCGGCATTCAGGCAAGCCTGGCGGGGCGCTACGCGACCGCTCTGTTCCAGCTTGCCCGCGACGAAAGGCAGCTCGAAGCCGTGGGGACCAGCCTCGCCGCCCTGCGCGACGGGCTGCGCGATTCGCCCGAGTTGCGCGCTCTGACGACCAGCCCTTTGATCGGCCGCGACGAGGCCCTGAACGCCGTAAGGGCCGTCGCCGGCTCGATGAGTCTGGACCCGATCACCGGCAATTTCCTCGGCGTCCTCGGGCAGAACCGCCGCCTGGGCCAGCTCGGGGCGGTGATCCGCTTCTTCAACCTCCTCGCCGCCGAACATCGCGGCGAAACCACCGCCGAGGTCGTCTCGGCGCATCCGCTGGACGACGATCAGGTTGCCGCGCTGCGAGCCAATCTCAAGAAGTGTGTCGGCCGCGACGTCGCGGTTGATCTCACCGTCGATCCCACCATCTTGGGCGGGCTGGTCGTCAAGGTCGGCTCCCAGATGATCGACGGGTCCATCCGAACGAAATTGAACACCCTCGCGCACGCGATGAAAGGCTGAAAATGGATATCCGCGCCGCTGAAATTTCCAAGGTCATCCGCGACCAGATCGCCAATTTCGGCACCGACGCCGAGGTGTCGGAGGTCGGGACCGTGCTCTCCGTGGGCGACGGCATCGCGCGCATCTACGGGCTCGACAACGTCCAGGCCGGCGAGATGGTGCAGTTCGACGGCGACATCAAAGGCATGGCCCTGAACCTGGAGGCCGACAATGTCGGCGTCGTCATCTTCGGCAACGACAGCGCCATCCGCGAGGGCGACACCTGCCGCCGCACCGGCACCATCGTCGACGTCCCGGTCGGCAAGGCGCTGCTCGGGCGCGTCGTCGACGGCCTCGGCAACCCGATCGACGGTAAGGGTCCGATCGAGACGACCGAGCGCCGCCGCGTCGAAGTGAAGGCGCCGGGCATCATTCCGCGCAAGTCCGTGCACGAGCCGGTGCAGACCGGCCTCAAGGCGCTCGACGCCCTCGTCCCGGTCGGCCGCGGCCAGCGCGAGCTGATCATCGGCGACCGCCAGACCGGGAAGTCCGCCGTGGCGCTCGACACCTTCATCAACCAGCGAACGGCAAACCAGGGCGACGACGAGAGCCAGAAGCTCTATTGCATCTACGTCGCCATCGGCCAGAAGCGCTCCACGGTCGCCCAGATCGTCCGCGCCCTCGAAGAGAATGGCGCGATGGAATATTCGATCGTCGTCGCCGCCACGGCCTCGGAGCCGGCCCCGCTCCAGTTCCTCGCGCCCTACACGGGCTGCACCATGGGCGAATATTTCCGCGACAACGGCATGCACGCCGTCATCGTCTATGACGACCTTTCCAAGCAGGCCGTCGCCTATCGCCAGATGTCGCTGCTGCTGCGCCGCCCGCCCGGCCGCGAGGCCTATCCGGGCGACGTCTTCTACCTCCACTCGCGCCTGCTCGAGCGCGCCGCGAAGATGAACGAGGACAATGGCGGCGGCTCGCTGACCGCCCTTCCGATCATCGAGACCCAGGCCGGCGACGTCTCGGCCTACATCCCGACGAACGTCATCTCGATCACCGACGGCCAGATCTTCCTCGAGACGGAATTGTTCTACCAGGGCATCCGCCCGGCCATCAACGTCGGCCTCTCGGTCAGCCGCGTCGGCTCGGCCGCCCAGACCAAGGCGATGAAGAAGGTTGCGGGCTCGATCAAGCTGGAGCTCGCCCAGTATCGCGAGATGGCCGCCTTCGCCCAGTTCGGCTCGGACCTCGACGCGTCGACCCAGCGCCTGCTCAACCGCGGTGCGCGTCTGACGGAGCTCCTGAAGCAGCCGCAATTTTCGCCCATGCCCGTCGAGGAGCAGGTCGTCTCCATCTATGCGGGCGTCAACGGCTTCCTCGACAATGTGCCGGTCAACGCGGTGACCCGTTTCGAGAGCGCTTTGCTGAGCTTGTTCCGAAGCGACCATGCCGACGTGCTTGGCAAGATCCGCGACACGAAGACGCTCGACGACGACACCGCCGGGCAGCTGAAGAGCATCATAGGCGAGTTCGCCAAGACGTTTGCGTAATCGTCGCCCCAGCGAAGGCTGGGGCCCCAGCGGGTGAAAAGCGCCGGCGCCTATCACCCCACGGGATCCCAGCCTTCGCTGGGATGACGCGAAGAGAGAAAGAAGAATGGCCAGCCTCAAGGCGCTCAAAGGGCGGATCGCGTCGGTCAAGTCGACGCAGAAGATCACCAAGGCGATGAAGATGGTCGCCGCGGCGAAGCTGCGCCGCGCGCAGCAGGCGGCGGAGGCCGGACGCCCCTATGCCGAGCGCATGGAAGAGGTGATGGCCAGCCTCGCGACCAAGGTCGCGCGCAGCCCGCAGAGCCCCAAGCTGCTCGCCGGGACCGGCGCGGAGCAGACCCACTTGCTCGTCGTCTGCACCTCCGACCGCGGGCTGGCCGGCGCCTTCAACACCAACATCGTCCGAGCCGCTCGCAAGAAGGCGGAAGAGCTGATCCGCGACGGCAAGACCGTCCATTTCTACCTGGTGGGCCGCAAGGGCCGCGCGGTCATCGCCCGCCTCTACCCGCGCCAGATCGTCCACCAGCACGACACCAGCGAGATGAAGTTCGCGAGCTTCGCCGACGCGCAGGCGATCGCCGACGACCTCATCCACCGCTTCGAGGCCGGCCAGTTCGATGTCGCCCACCTCTTCTACGCCCATTTCAAGTCGGCGATCGTCCAGGAGCCGGTGACGCAGCAGATCATCCCCGTCTCGATGCCGGAGGGAGACTCTGCCGACACAAGCGGCAGCTCGGCGGGAGTCGAATATGAGCCCGATGAGGAGGAGATCCTCGCCGCCCTCCTGCCGCGCAACGTCGCCGTCCAGATCTTCCGAGCGCTCCTCGAGAACGCGGCGTCGGAGCAGGGCAGCCGAATGGCCGCGATGGACAATGCGACCCGCAACGCCGGCGACATGATCCAGCGCCTGACGATCCAGTACAACCGCACCCGCCAGGCCGCGATCACCACCGAGCTCGTGGAGATCATTTCGGGGGCCGAGGCCCTGTAGTTTAACCCGTCGCCGCAGCGCAGGCTGGGGCCTCATGGGGTGAAGAGCGCGGAGCCTTTCACCCGCTGGGATCCCAGCCTTCGCTGGGATGACGATCAAAGAAGGCAAGGAACGAGAAAATGGCCACCGCCGCCCCCACGACCAACAATATCGGCCGCATCAGCCAGGTCATCGGCGCCGTCGTCGACGTGACGTTCGACAGCGACCTGCCGGAGATCCTCTCGGCGCTCGAGACGGACAATAACGGCAGCCGCCTGGTGCTCGAGGTCGCTCAGCATCTCGGCGAGTCGACGGTGCGCACGATCGCGATGGATTCGACCGACGGCCTCACCCGCGGCCAGCCCGTCACCGACACCGGCGGTCAGATCCGCGTGCCGGTCGGCCCGATGACGCTCGGCCGGATCATGAACGTGATCGGCGAGCCGATCGACGAGCGCGGCCCGATCGGCCACGCCGACACCTCCCCGATCCACCGCGACGCGCCGCTGTTCGTGGACCAGTCGACCGAGACCGCCATTCTCGTCACCGGCATCAAGGTGATCGACCTGCTCGCGCCCTACGCGAAGGGCGGCAAGATCGGCCTGTTCGGGGGCGCCGGCGTCGGCAAGACGGTGCTGATCCAGGAGCTGATCAACAACATCGCCAAGGGCCATGGCGGCACCTCGGTGTTCGCCGGAGTCGGCGAGCGCACCCGCGAGGGCAACGACCTCTATCACGAGTTCCTCGAGGCGGGCGTCATCGCAAAGGACGCGGACGGAAACCCGACGCCGGAAGGCTCCAAGGTCGCGCTCGTCTTCGGCCAGATGAACGAGCCGCCGGGCGCCCGCGCCCGCGTCGCCCTCTCCGGCCTCACTCAGGCGGAATATTTCCGCGACGTCGAGGGCCAGGACGTGCTCTTCTTCGTCGACAACATCTTCCGCTTCACCCAGGCGGGATCGGAAGTGTCGGCGCTGCTCGGCCGCATCCCTTCCGCGGTGGGCTACCAGCCGACTTTGTCGACCGACATGGGCGCGCTGCAGGAGCGGATCACCTCGACCAACAAGGGATCGATCACCTCGGTTCAGGCTATCTACGTTCCGGCGGACGACCTCACCGACCCGGCGCCTGCCACGTCCTTCGCCCACCTCGACGCCACCACCGTGCTGTCGCGCGCCATCTCGGAGCTCGGCATCTACCCGGCGGTGGACCCGCTCGACTCGACCTCGCGCGTGCTCACCGCCCGAACCGTCGGCCAGGAGCATTACGACACCGCCCGAGCAGTCCAGGAGATCCTGCAGCGCTACAAGTCGCTCCAGGACATCATCGCGATCCTCGGCATGGACGAGCTGTCGGAGGAGGATAAGCTGGTGGTGAGCCGCGCCCGCAAGATCCAGCGCTTCCTCTCCCAGCCTTTCCACGTCGCCGAGGTCTTCACCGGCATCCCGGGCAAGTTCGTCCAGGTCGAGGACACGGTCCGCTCGTTCAAGGCGGTCGTCGATGGCGAATACGACCACCTTCCCGAGGCCGCCTTCTACATGGTCGGAGGCATCGAGGAGGCCGTCGAGAAGGCCCAGCGGCTCGCGGCCGAGGCGGCCTGATGGCCGACCTCCACTTCGAGCTCGTGACCCCGGAGCGCCTGGTGCGCTCGGAAGAGGTTTTCATGGTCGTCGTGCCGGGCAGCGAGGGCGATTTCGGCGTGCTCGCCGGCCACGCGCCCTACATGTCGACGCTGAGGAACGGCGACATCGCCGTCTACCGCAGCGGCTTCGGCGATACGCCGGAGCGCATCCCCGTCGAGGGCGGCTTCGCCGAGGTCAGCGACCGCGGGCTTACGGTGCTGGCGGAGAAGGCCGAAGTTCCGGCTTAAGGCCCCGCCTTGGCGGGTGTTCGCTGCGCCCACCAGAGAAGCAGCCCGCCCGCAATGATCAGCCCGGCGCCGCCGAACGTCGCCGCGTCGGGCGGATCGCGGAACCAGAGCCAGCCGAGACCCGCCGCGAGGAGCAGCTGGACGTAGGTCATCGGCGCGACGACGGAGGCATTGGCGCGGCTCACGGCGGTGAAGATCAAAGTGTGCCCGGCGGTCGCGAACAGAGCGACGCCGAGGCATTTCGCCACGGTCAGGGCGGACGGCCAGCCGATCGCGATCAGCCCGGTAGCGTTGAGAAGGAACGCCGCGGCGACCAGCAGGGGCGCGGCGACCGCGGCGAGCAGGAACTGCATGACCATCACCGGGGCGCCGCCGGCGGCGAGGCGGTTGAACATCATCAGCCAGCTCATCCCGAAGGCGGCGCCGACGGGGAAAAAGGCCGCCGGCCCGATCTCGGCAAGGTTCGGGCGGAGCACGATCAGGACGCCGATGAAGGCGAGGAGCGTCGCGGCCCAGGTCGCGCCGCGGGTCCGCTCGCCGAGAACGAAGGGGGCGAGCAGCGCCGTCATGATCGGGCTGGTGAACTGGATGGCGGTCGCGTCGGCGAGCGGCATCGCCATCACGCCGAGGAAGAAGCAGAGCGTCGCGAGGCTGACCGCGGCGCCCCGGCCCAGTTGGAGCCAGGGCCGCGGCATGACGAAGCCGGCGCGGCCATGCCGGATCGCGACCCACGCAGCGAGGCCGAGCGCCCCGAAGACGTAGCGGAGAGCCGAAACCGCGGGAGCCGGCCATGCTCCCGCCATCGATTTCACCAGCGCGTCGCCGATCGAGAGCGAGCAGAAACCGGCGAGCGCCAAAGCGAGGGCGAGGCGGGCGGGGTGCCGGGCGGCCATGGGTCGGCGCCATCGCCCGCGGGTTAGGCAATTGTCAAAGTTTCCGCCTTATTCACCACCGGGAGAGCGGCAGGACCGTCTTCAAGGGTGAGGGATCGCTTCGCATGAGTGCTTTCGGACGGCGCGGTGGAAACGGCGGATCGGGCGGCGGCCGCCCCGCTTTCGGCGTGGCTCGCCCGATGAAGGGGTCCGGCGGCGCGGCTACGCCCGCGGCCGGCGCTTTCCCGGGCGCCGACGGGGGCGACCAGTTCCCGCCGATCGACGCGCTCGATTTCGCCACGGCCGACGAAAGCTTCAACCCTCCCGCCGCCGCCGGAATCGGCGACCGGAGCGGGGACGCCATGTCCCGCCTCGCCGACCGCCAGGCCGCTTCGTCGGAAGCGCCGTCGAGCCGCGCCGAAGGGTTCGAGGCGTCGATCCACCGGATCAAGGAGCAGGTGCTGCCGCGCCTGCTGGAGCGCGTCGACCCCGAGGCCGCCGCGACGCTCAGCAAGGACGAGCTGGCCGAAGAATTCCGCCCGATCATCGGGGAGGTCCTCGCCGAGCTCAAGATCAACCTCAACCGCCGCGAACAGTTCGCGCTCGAGAAGGTGCTCGTCGACGAGCTGCTCGGCCTCGGGCCGCTCGAAGAGCTGCTCTCGGACCCCGAGATCAGCGACATCATGGTCAACGGGCCGAACCAGACCTTCATCGAAAAGCGCGGCAAGCTCGAAGTCGCGCAGATTCAGTTCCGCGACGAGGAGCATCTGTTCCAGATCGCTCAGCGGATCGTCAACAAGGTCGGCCGCCGCATCGACCAGACCACGCCCCTCGCCGACGCCCGCCTCCAGGACGGCAGCCGCGTCAACGTCATCATCCCGCCGCTGTCGCTTCGCGGCACCGCAATCTCGATTCGTAAGTTCTCCGAAAAGCCGATCACCATCGACATGATGCGCGGCTTCGGCTCGCTCTCGGAGAAGATGGCGACCGTGCTCAAGATCGCCGGCGCCAGCCGGTTCAACGTCGTCATCTCCGGAGGCACGGGCTCGGGCAAGACGACGATGCTCAACGCCCTGTCGAAGCTGATCGACCCGGGCGAGCGCGTGATCACGATCGAGGACGCGGCCGAACTTCGGCTGCAGCAGCCGCACTGGCTGCCGCTCGAGACGCGCCCACCGAACCTCGAAGGCCAGGGCGCGATCTCGATCCGCGACCTCGTCATCAACGCTTTGCGTATGCGCCCCGACCGGATCATCCTCGGCGAGATTCGCGGCGCGGAGTGTTTCGACCTCCTCGCCGCGATGAACACCGGCCACGACGGCTCGATGGCGACGCTCCACTCCAACTCCCCGCGCGAGTGCCTGGCGCGCATGGAGAACATGGTGATGATGTCGGACATCAAGGTGCCGAAAGAAGCCATTTCGCGCCAGATCGCCGATTCCGTCGACCTCATCGTCCAGGTCAAGCGTCTCCGCGACGGTTCGCGCCGCTGCACCAACATCACCGAGGTGATCGGGATGGAGGGCGACGTCATCGTCACCCAGGAATTGTTCAAGTTCGAATATCTCGACGAGACGGCGGACGGAAAGATCATCGGCGAATATCGCTCGATGGGCCTTCGCCCCTACACGCTCGAAAAAGCCAAGCAGTTCGGCTTCGACCAGCCCTATCTCGAGGCTTGCCTCTAGGGGCGACGCCCTTCCAGCGCGCCGACGAACGCCCTGCGCCACGCATACACATCCTCGCCCCGCACGCTCTCGTTCATCGCGCGCCAGCGCCGCACCCTCTCCTCCTTCGGCATTTCGAGCGCCTGCAGGATCGCGTCCGATATCTCCTCCCTGGAATAGGGGTTGACCAGGATCGCGTCCTTGAGCTGCAGCGCCGCGCCGGCGAAGCGCGAGAGGATGAGGACGCCCGGGTCCTTCGGGTCCTGGGCCGCGACATATTCCTTCGCCACCAGGTTCATCCCATCCCTCAGCGGCGTGATCAAGGCGATCTCCGCGGCGCGATAGAAGCCGGCCAGGTCTTCGCGGTCGTAGCCCTGGTTGACGTAGCGCAGCGGCACCCAGTCGACCTCGGCGAACTCGCCGTTGATCCGGCCCGACAATTCGTCGAGCCGCTCGCGAATGACCTCGTAGGTATGGACCTCGCCGCGCGACGGCGGGGCGATCTGGAGCAGGAAGAGCTGGCCGCGGCACTCCTCATGCTCCTCGAGGAAGCGGCGGTAGCCGAGGAACCTTTCCTCCAGGCCCTTCGAATAATCGAGCCGGTCGACGCCGATGATCGTCCTCCGCCCCGCCGCGCTCTGGCGCATGCGAAGGAAGGCACGCTTCGCCTTCTCGCTCGCCAGCGCGGCTTCGAACTCGCGATAGTCGATGCCGATCGGATAGGCGGCCGCATGGACGGAGCGCTCGCCGACATGGACCATGCCGTCCGGCTCGCAATGCCCGCCAAGCTCCCGCTCGACATAATGGAGGAAGCTTTCCAGCCATTCCTCGGTCTGCAGGCCGATGACGTCGTAGGCGAGCATCGAGAGGACGAGCCCCTCGTGAAAGGGCAGCGACACCATCAGCCGGGCCGGCGGCCACGGGATGTGCAGGAAGAAGCCGATGCGGTTGCGAACGCCCCGGGCGCGGAGCTGCTGGGCGAGCGGGATGAGATGGTAGTCGTGAACCCAGATGAGGTCGTCCGGCTCGATCAAAGGCGCGATCGTGTCTGCGAAACGCTCGTTGACCCGTTCGTAGCCGCCGGCGAAGCTGCGGTCATATTCGGCGAGATCGATCCGGTAGTGGAAGAGCGGCCACAAGGTGCGGTTCGCATAGCCGTTATAATATTCCTCGACGTCCTGTTCCTCGAGGTCGATCGTCGCCGAGGTGACGCCCTCATGCGTCTGGAAATCGATCTCGCCGGTGAAGGTCTCGACCTTCTCGCCCGACCATCCGAACCACAGGCCCTTATGGTCGCGCAGCGCCGCGGCCAGGGCCACCGCGAGGCCGCCCTGGGCCCCGGTCGCGCTGTCGGCGCGCGGCGCCGAGACGCGGTTGGAAATGACGATCAGCCGGCTCATCTGACCACGCTCCACGGCCGCGACAGCAGGACGGCGCAATTGATCAGGCCAACCAGCGAATAGGTCTGCGGGTAATTGCCCCAGAGCTCGCCGGTCGCGAAGTCGCTGTCCTCGGAGAGGAGCCCCGCCGGCGTCAGGCGGCCCAGCATCATTTCGTAAAGCTCGCGCGCTTCCGCTTCCCGCCCGACCATGTGCAGAGCTTCGACGAGCCAGAAGGTGCAGAAGTTGAACGCGGTCTCCGGCAGGCCGAAATCGTCCTCGGCCGCGTAGCGAAGCATGTGCTCGCCGCGCCGCAGGCCCTTTTCGACCGCCTCGAACGTCGCCAGGAAGCGCGGATCGCGCGGCGCGAGGAAACGCATGTCGACGAGCTGGAGCAGGCTCGCGTCGAGCTCGTCGCCGCCGAAGCGCGCGGAGAATCTTTTCTCCGCCGCGAACCACGCCCCGGCCTCGATCGCGGCGCGGATTATGTCGGCCCGTTCCCGCCAGAGCGCCGCCCGATCGGCGAGGCCGAGCACTTCCCCCGCATTGGCCAGCCGGTCGCACGCCGCCCAGCACATCACCGAGCTGTAGGTGTGGATCGCGCTCCGGGTCCGGTATTCCCAGAGGCCCGCGTCCGGCTGATCGTGCATCGCCCAGGCCCGTTCGCCGACTTTCTCGAGCGCCTGGAAATCGGCCTCGGTCGCCTTTCGGAAGAGCCGCTCGTCGATGAAGGCCTGGACGTAGGAGAGGACGATCTGCCCATAGGCGTCGTGCTGGACCTGGCTGTGCGCGGCGTTGCCGACCCGCACCGGGCCCATGCCGCGATAGCCGGCCAGGCCCCTCGCCTCGCTTTCCGACAGCTCGGACTCGCCCGAGACGGCGTAGAGCGGCTGGATCTGACCGCCCTCCGAGGCATCGACGATATTCCTCAGGTAGCCGAGATAATTCTCCAGGACGTCGAGGGCGCCGAGCCGGTTGAGCGCCTGCACGGTGTAATAAGCGTCGCGGATCCAGCAATAGCGATAGTCCCAGTTCCGGCCGGAATCGGCCGCCTCCGGGATCGAGGTGGTCAGCGCGGCGACGATCGCCCCCGTCTCCTCGTGCTGGCAGAGCTTGAGCATGATCGCCGCGCGAATGACGACTTTCTGCCATTCGAGCGGGATGGCGAGCCCGCGCACCCAGTCGCGCCACTCGTCCGCCGTCTGGTGCAGCATCGTCGCGAGCGTGTGCCCGAGATGGCCCGAAAAGGGTTCGTCGGGGCCGAGGAAGAAATGGTGGGGGCGTTCCAGGCGGAAGGCGCGCCCCTCGAGCAATTGACCGACAGGCGCGTCGGTCGTCAGGCGAAGGGGCTGAGGCTCGAGGAGATAGCGTATGTGGTTGGTGCCGCTCGTCCGCTCGGCATCGCGCTCCCCCCAGCCCGACGCTGGGTTGAGAGCGACGCGAATGCGCGGCGCGCCCTCGACCGGGCGCACGATCCGGACGAAGGCCACCGGCCGATACATTCGTCCGTTGCGCGAGAAACGCGGACAGAAGTCGAATATCTCGGCGACGGCGCCATCCGCGTCCGTGAGGCGGGTCGACAGGATGGGCGTGTTCTTGAGGTAGCTCTGCTCGGCGCCCACCTGCTTCTCGAGGGAGATGCGCCACTCTCCGCGCGGGAGCGCGGCCCCTTCCCCGCGTGGCTCCAGGAGCGAGCAGAACAAGGGATCCCCGTCGACGCGCGGGGCGCAGCCCCAGACGAAGCCGCCGGCTTTGTCGATCAGGGCGCTTACCTGACAATTGCCGATCGGCCAGAGGTCGAGATCAGCCACGAGCCGTCGACTCCAGCCAGGCCAGCACCTCGGCGACGCCGCCAAGCCGCCAGCGCGCGGCCGTCGGCCGCGGGGGCCCGACGAGAACGCCCGAGCCGCCCAGCGCCCGTGCAGCGCGGAACCCGTCTTCGTCGGTAAAATCGTCTCCCACGAAGCAAGGACGCGCGCCCGCATAAGGCGGTTCCGCCATCAGCCGGCGCAGCGCCGCCCCCTTGTCTACCCCGCGCGGACGGAGTTCGACGACCATCTTGCCTTCCGCCAGCGCCATGCCGCTCGCCTCGGCCAGCCACGCGCAATAGTCTCGACACTCCGCCTCCCGCTCGGGCGCCTGGCGATAATGCAGCGCTATCCCCGCCGGCTTTTCTTCGAGGAGCAGGCCGGACCGTCCGGCCGCGAACGCGCGCAAGGCGTCGCGAGCCTCGGCCAGGCCCTCGGGGGCCTCGACGGGAATCGGGGGAGCCCCGGAAAGAGCGAGCTCGACGCCGTGCGAGCCGGACATCACCAGGCCGGCCGCGCCGAGATGGCGCTGCAGATCTTCGAGAGAGCGACCGCTGATCAGGGCGAGGCGCCCGCCAAGTCGCTCGGCGACCCTTGCCAGGAGCGGACGCAAGTCGGCCGGCACCAGAATCGCATCGGGGGCTTCCGCGAGCTCGACCAGCGTCCCGTCGAAATCCAGGAACAGGGCGTCCGATGCGGGATCGAGCGGGGGCGGAGACTCGGCCATACGTCCCGTTGCCAAGTGGCTCCCGCGTTAACAACCTCGGTTATCGATTTCCGCCATTAAGACGCGGAGAAATCACCGGAAAACGAGTAAAAATATATAGGTTTGGCCGGTTGCGGGGCGGCCGAATTCATGTGATCCATTGCGCCGGGGGGAATACAGACATGTCCGAGCCGTTTCTTTCGGAAATCCGAATCTTTTCGTTCACCTTTGCGCCAAAAGGCTGGGCGACCTGCAACGGGCAGCTCCTGCCCATCAATCAGAATCAGGCGCTCTTCTCGCTGCTCGGCACCACCTACGGTGGCAACGGACAGACCAATTTCGCCCTCCCGAACCTGCAAGGCCGAGTGCCGATGCACGAAGGGGCCGGCTTCACGCTCGGACAGGCTGGAGGCGAGACGGCGCACACTGTGACCATCAACGAGATGCCCCAGCACGTCCATTTCGCGCAGGCCGCGAATCTGGACGGCGACAGTCTCGCACCGGTCGGGAACGTGCTCGCGAACTACAATAACGGCTATCGCAGCGGCGGCGCCATGGTCGCGATCAACAGCGGCACGATCGGCAATGTCGGCGGCAGCCAGGCGCACGAAAACATGTCGCCCTACATCACGCTCAATTTCTGCATCGCCCTTCAGGGCATCTTTCCGTCGCCGAATTGAGAGGGCGGTCCAATGGCACAACCTTATGTTGGTGAAATTCGTATTTTCGCGGGCAACTTCGCTCCATCCGGCTGGATGTTCTGCGAGGGGCAGCTCTTGCCGATCTCGGAGAACGAGACGCTCTTCCAGCTGATCGGCACGACCTACGGCGGCGACGGGCAGAGCACCTTCGCTCTCCCGGACTGCAGGGGACGAGTCCTTCTCCATCAGGGGACGGGAGGCGGCCAGACCTATACTCTCGCGCAGACGGGCGGCGTTGAATCGGTCACGCTGACGACTCAGCAGATACCGGTGCACAGCCACGCCTTCCTCGCCACCACCGACCAGGGCACCCAGGCGAACGCCCAGAACGCGAACCTGGCCAGCCTTTCACAGGTCAGCGTCTATCGCCCCAACGCGACGCCGGTCGGCAACGCGATGTCCAACCAGGCGATCACGCCGACGGGCGGAAGCCAGCCGCACGACAACATGCACCCTTACCTCTGTCTCGATTACATCATCTCGCTGTTCGGGCTTTTCCCGTCACCGACCTAAGCAGGAGACCTCCTCGTGGCCGATCCGTTCGTCGCCGAGATCCGCATCGTCCCGTTCAATTTCGCCCCGAAAGGTTGGGCATTTTGTGACGGCCAGATCATGCCGATCTCCCAGAATACCGCACTCTTCTCGCTGCTCGGCACCACCTATGGCGGCGACGGCAAGAGCACCTTCGCGCTCCCCGACGTCCAGGGCGCCACGGGCATGCATCCTGGCCAGGGCCCGGGGCTGAGCCTCCACGATCTCGGCGAGACGGGCGGCGAGCAATTCGTCACTCTCCTCGTCAGCGAGATGCCGGTCCACTCGCATGCGATGAACTCGATCAACTTCCCGTCGACGACGGCGACGGCGAACGCCCAGACCGGTCTCGCCAAGAGCGTCAACGGCAATGCCTACAAGGCGATCGCCTCCGCGGTGCAGCTGGCTCCGACCACGGTGGCCCCTGCCGGCGGGAGCCTGCCGCACAACAATATGATGCCCTATCTAACCCTGAACTACATCATCGCCCTGCAGGGGGTGTTCCCCCCGCGCACCTAATCTTTTGAACAGGGAGCCCCAAATAATGTCACGGGAAACGTCTTCCCTTCTCTCCCGCCGGAACATCCTGGCGGGTCTCGGGCTCGGTGCCGCGTCAGTGGGGGCGCTCGCGGCACCGGCCCTCAAGCTCGACTGGGCTCGCAAGCCCGGCGCCAAGAGCTGGTGGGACCGCCCGTCGGTCTCGCTCGCTACCGCTGGCATGGACGAGTGGGCCCGTCATGTGGGGACGGAGTTCACTTTCGCCGGCGAGGGCGGGGCGGTCGCCGCGCGGCTCGCCGCCGTCGAGCCGCTCAACTCGAAAGGCAAGCGCCCGCGCGGCCTTCGGGACCAGGCCTTCGCCCTGGTCTTCGAATCGGCCGCCGGCTCGCTTCCCGCGGGCGATCGCATTTTCGACGTGAGCCATTCGACGGGCGGCTCGAAGATGTATCTCAGCGCCTGCGGGGACAAGTGCACGGGACGGCGGCTCCAGGCCATCTTCAACTGAGCTGATGCCGGTTTCATTGCCGTCCGCGACGGCGCTGGGCGTCGTGTGCCGCCCGGCGACGGACGACGACCTGCCTTTCCTCAGCCGAGTCTATGCCTCGACGCGGACGGAGGAAGTCGCTTCCACGGGCTGGCCGCCGGAAATGCAGCGCCAGTTCCTGGCCTCGCAATTCGATGCCCAGCATCGCCACTACCGGCGCCATTATCCCGATGCGGAGTGGCTCGTGATCGAGAAGGACGGCGTGGCTCTCGGACGTCTTTACGTCGAGGAGTGGCCGAGCCAGGTGCGGCTGATCGACGTCGCCTTGCTTCCGCAGGCCCGGGGGACGGGTATCGGCTCGGCGTTGATCCGCGACCTGCAGGCCCATGCCGAAGCCGCCGGAAAGCCGCTCTCCATCCACGTCGAGCGCAGCAATCGCGCCATGTCGCTCTACCGTCGCCTCGGCTTCGCCAGCGTGGACGAGCACGGCATCTACGATCTGATGGAGTGGCGGGGCGAGGCCCGGGGCTAGGCTAGTTGAATATCGCCTCGTAGCTGATTCCGTCGGCATCCTCGCCGACGGGGACGATGAAGATTTCGAGCCGCTCCTCGCCCGAGCGGAACGCATAGATGCCTTGCGCCAGAAGGGGCTGGCGCGGTCCGCGCCAGTCCAACCGGAAGGCCTGGCCGTCGCGTGCCGAGTTTGGAAGCGGCACCGCCTTCGAAAGCACGAGCGGCACCTCCTCGCCCTCGTGCTCGACCGGAAAGGTCTCGCCGATCCGGCCGCGGAAATCGTCCAGAGTGATCGCGCGCATCGTCAATCGACCGTCGCGCCGGGCTCGATGCCCCAGAGGTGCTCGATGCGGATATGGCCCTGTCGCCCGGCGACGTCGAACCGGCACCATCCGGCGCCGCATCTGGAGATTCGCCCGACCACGCCCGGCTCGGCGAGATAGCGGACCGGTGAGGCTTCGTTGGGTTCC
Organism: Allosphingosinicella sp.; assembly: GCA_036262495.1. GTDB lineage: Bacteria > Pseudomonadota > Alphaproteobacteria > Sphingomonadales > Sphingomonadaceae > Allosphingosinicella. The sequence continues at coordinate 13,640 of DATAIU010000104.1, read as the reverse complement.
TCATGCATCGCCCTCGGCTCCTTCCCCGTGACGAGCCCGGTCCGGGTGTCGGCGAGGAGCCGCTGCAGCATCCACCCCGTCGCGCCCTCCGGGTCCTGGACCTTGCGCCAATTGGGATAGGTTTCCACGACCCTGATCGGCAGGTCGGGACGCAGATAGAGCCAGGTGGCCGGATAATTGCGCCCCGGACCGGTCCGCATCAGAGCCTTGCCCGCGGTGATCGAGGCCCAATAAGGCGTCGTTCGCTCGCTCTGCGCCTGCACGGGCACGATCGCCAGGCCCGTCAGCACCAGAACGCCGAGCAGCGTCTTGTTCGCCATCCTTCGGGCCTCCTTCGGAGCTGTTCTTAGGCCGGGCCGGGCGACGCTTTCAACGGCCATCTCGCTTGACCTGGCGCCGGGGCCTCCGCAAGCGGGGACGGATGCGGATCAAAGCAATCGCCACCCGCCGGCTGCCCGCAAAGGTGGAGGCGCGCATGCGGGCGCTTTTCGACGTTCGGCTGAACGCCACGGACGTGCCGCTCGGCCGCGAGGCGCTGGCCGCCGCCATGGCGGATTGCGACGCGCTCGCCGTCGCGCTGACCGACCGCATCGATGCCGACCTCATCCGCCGCGCGGGGCCCCGGCTCAAGCTCATCGCCAATTACGGTGCGGGGACGGACAATATCGATCTCGCCGCAGCGGGCGCGCGCGGCATCGCCGTCACCAACACGCCGGGCGTTCTGACCGAGGATACGGCCGACCTCGCCATGGCGCTCATCCTGATGACTCTTCGCGGTTTCGCGGAAGGCGAGCGGACGCTCCGCGCCGGGCGCTGGAGCGGCTGGTCGCCGACCGACCAATTGGGCACGACGCTCGCCGGCAAGGCGCTCGGCATCGTCGGCATGGGGAGGATCGGACAGGCGCTGGCGCGCAGGGCGCGCGCCTTCGGAATGCGCATCCTCTATCACAACCGGCGGCGGCTGGACGGTGCACTCGAAAGTGAGGCCGGGGCGGAATATCGCGAGAGCCTCGATACGCTTCTGGCGGAGGCGGACGTCGTCAGCCTCAACGCCCCCTGGTCGGCGAAAAGCGATCGGATGATCGACGCGAGGCGCCTCGCCGTGATGCGGCCCGGCGCCTGGCTGATCAACACCGCGCGCGGCGCGCTGGTCGACGAGCACGCCCTGTTCGACGCACTGGGAAGCGGACGCATCGCCGGCGCGGGCTTCGACGTCTATCCCAAGGAGCCTGAGGTCGATCCGCGCCTGCTCGCCCTCTCGAACGTCGTGCTGCTCCCCCATCTCGGCTCCGCGACGCACGAGACGCGGACCGCCATGGGCATGATGATCGTCGACAACCTTCTCGCGCTGGCGGAAGGGCGCGAACTCGCCAACCGGGTGGCCTAGTCGCCGGTCAGGATCCGGTCGACGAGCTGCTTCACGGTCGGGACGAAGCCGTTCGAATAGAAGGGGTCGGTCTTGAAGCGGAAGGCCGCGTGGCCGGCGAACATCAGATTCTCTTCGACCGGGCCCCCATGGGCGATGTCCTGGAGGGTCTTCTGGATGCAGAAGCTGCGCGGATCGGCGAGCCGGCCGGTCGTGTTCTTCTCATTGTCCGCCCAGGACGAGAAAGCGCATTGGCTGAGGCAGCCCATGCAGTCCGCCTGGTCCTTGCGGATCTGGACCTTCTCCTCCGGAGTCACGAAGACCAGCGTCTCATCCGGCGTCTTCAGCGCCTCGGTATAGCCCTCGGCGAACCACTGGCGCGCGTGAAGGAGGTCGCCGCGCGTGACCCAGTAATTCTTCTTGTTGGCGACGCCGACGTCGAGCTGGAAGCAATGGTCGCCGAGCTCCTCCTTGGTGAAGGCGATCTGGCGGTGCGATCGCGCCTCGAGGCTGCGAAGGAAGGGATTGCGCACCGCCGAGCTGTAGAACCCGGTCGGCGAGAAGCGGTGGAGCAGGATGTCGCCTTCCTCGAGCGTCATCAGCCGCTGCTTCCAGCCTTCGGGAATCGGGCTTTCCTTGGTGAGGAGCGGCCTGGTGCCGAACTGGAAGACGATCTGGCCGAGCTCCGGATTGTCGATCCAGTTCTCCCACTCCCTCAAGTTCCACACACCCCCCGCCATCACGATCGGGACGGTGTCGGGAATGCCGCCCTCGCGCATCGTTTCGCGGAGTTCCTTGACGCGCGGATAGGGATCCTGGGGCTTCAGCGGGTCCTCGGCGTTGGAAAGGCCGTTATGGCCGCCGGCGAGCCAGGGATCCTCATAGACTACCGCGGCGAGCCATTCGGCGGCCTTCGAATAAGCCCGCTTCCACAGCGCGCGGAAGGCGCGGCCCGAGCTGATGATCGGCAGATAGTTGACGCCGTAGGACGCGGCGATCTCCGAGAGCTTGTAGGGCATGCCCGCCCCGCAGGTGACCCCCGCCACGAGGCCCTTGGTCCGCTCGAGGACGCCGTGCAGCACGCGCTGCGCCCCGCCCATCTCCCACAGGACGTTGATGTTGATGGCACCCTTGCCGCCCGCAATGTCATAGGCCCGCTGGACCTGGGCCACGGCGCCGTCGATCGCATATTGGACCAGCTCCTCGTGGCGCTCGCGCCGGGTGAGAGCGTGATAGATTTGCGGGATGATCTTGCCTTCGGGGTCGTAGCTGTCGGCGTTGACTGCCGATACCGTCCCGATGCCGCCGGCCGCGGCCCAGGCGCCCGAGCTCGCATGGTTGGTGGCCGAGACGCCCTTGCCGCCCTCGACGAGCGGCCAGACCTCGCGGCCGCCGTAGAGGATCGGCTTCACACCCTTGAACATCGTGCCTCCGGAAAATCCTTGGGCGCGCCTATACGGGTTGCGGCAGCGCGTCAAAAAACCCTCTCTAACCTGGATCAAACGCCCGAGGACGGCCGATGGCTTCCCCGTAGAGGCGGGCATAACGCGCGATCATCGCCGATTCGTCATATTCGGCCGCCGCTTTCTCGCGGTTGGCCCGGCCGATCGCCCGGCGCAGATCGGGCCTCTCCACGAGACTGTCGAGAGCGGCGGCGAAACCCGCTTCGTCCTCCGCTGCGACGATCAGCGGGGCGTTGTCCGAGGAAACGATGTGCGGAACGTCGCCGACCGCCGTGCAGACGGCCGGCAGCCCCGCCGCCATCGCCTCGACGAGCGAGATTGGGAATTGCTCGCTGTCCGAGCTCAGAGCGAAGATGTCGAATGCGCCGATCCAGCGCGCCGGATCGGCCAGAAACCCAGGCATGTGGACGCGATCGGAGACGCCGAGGCGGCGCGCCTCGGCGGCAATGCGCTCGCTCTCCGGCCCGGCGCCGACGATGACGAGGCGGGCGCCGGAGACGCTCATCGCGGCGAGGGCGCGGACGAGCCGTGGCAGGTTCTTCACGGCGCGGAGCCCGGCCATGGTGCCGATCAGGACTTCTCCCGCGCGCTTCTCGACACCGGGGATCGGCTCGGAGGGCGCCCTGGAATAGCGCGCCACCGCGACCCCGTTAGGAATACGGACGACCTTTCCGGCCGGCTGCGCCCAGGCGCCGCGAGCAATGCCCTCCAACCGCTCCGAGGGAACGACCAGCCGGTGCGCCGCGCCGAGGCCGAGCCGGCGGTAGCGATTGCGGCGAGGTTTCAGGCCCGCCGCCTCGTCCTCGTTGAATCCGTCCTCGTGGTGGACGAGCGGCGGCCCGCCGAAGAGGCGCCGCGCCATCACCGCGTCGAAGGCCCCCCAATTATAGGTGAGCGCGAGATCGAAGCCGCGCATGTAGCGGGCGAGTCGGTACAGGCGGACGGGATTCGGGCTGCCCGTCAGGAGCGGCGCATCGCCGGGAAATTCCACCGCCACCCCTCTCGCGATCGCATCGCGCGCGGAAAGCTGGCCCGGAGACGCGGTGAGGATCGCGTGCTCCGCCCTGCCGCCGAGCGCGTTCATCAGGCGAACGGCCCGCGCTTCCTTGCCCCCCAAAGCGAAGGTCGAATGGGCGTGCAGGATCCGGATGCGGCTCACCGCCCCATCATGACAGCAGCGGGACCGTGTCGAAAACCCTTTCTCCCGGGTGTAAGGGGCATCCGCGGACCGGCGCCCGGCGTATCTGAGCAACGGTCCCGTCTCGGAGCGTTAAGATGAAGCGTCTTTCCATTGCCCTCACCTGCCTGTTCGTCGCGATCGCCGCCATGCTGCTGATGCGCGGGGGATCGCCCCTTTCGGCAGCCAGCCCCCCTCGCCTCGCGTCGGCGGTGTTCGCAGGCGGCTGCTTCTGGTGCACCGAATCGGACTTCGACCATGTTCCAGGTGTCGTCTCGACCACATCGGGCTATTCCGGCGGCCGCGTCGCCAACCCGACCTACGAGCAGGTCTCCGCCGGCGGCACCGGCCATTACGAGTCGGTCAAGGTCGTCTACGATCCGGCGAAGGTCAGCTATCGCTCGCTCGTCGCGCGCTTCTTCAAGACGGTGGACGCGGTCGATGGGGGCGGCCAGTTCTGCGATCGCGGCAGCCAGTATCGTTCGGCCATCTTCGTCGCCAACCCGGAGCAGCGCCGGATCGCCGAGGAAGTGAAGGCGCGCGCGGCGGCCCTGCTGAAGAAACCCGTCGCGACGCAGATCCTCCCCGCCGCGCCTTTCTACGCGGCCGAAGCCTATCACCAGGATTATTACCGCAAGAATCCGGTCCGCTACCGCTATTATCGCTGGCGCTGCGGCCGCGACGCGCGGCTCAAGGCGCTCTGGGGCGCCTAGCAGGTCTCGTCACCGCGGCGAACCGCTCAGGAAGAGTGGGTCTCGACGGTGTTTGAGATGTTGGTAAAGCTGTTGTCGATCCGATCGCCGAGCGTGCGGAAGGCGACGATGCCGGCGATGGCGATCAACGAAGCCACCAACGCATATTCGATCGCGGAGGCACCGCGAATGTCGCCGATGAGCGTGCGGAAACGCAGCATGCCCTACTCTCCCAGCCGAGCAGGCAATCTGCCTCGCAAAGGCTAATCCGAGGTTAAAGGCCCCCTCCGGAACCCTGGTCGGCGGCGCCGGTTGGGCCGAGGATGGCTCCCCTTCCCTCTCCCTACCGGCCCGAACGAGCGATCCGGGAGCTCGGCGACGGGTTTTACGACCCCGTCCGCGCTGCGGACTTCCCCAAGACGGTCCTGCGCTTCCGCAACCGGCGCTGGGCGGAGGCGGTCGGGCTCGGCCACCTCGACGAGGAGGCGTGGGTCCGCCATTTCGGTCGCTTCCAGCCTTTGGCCGACGGTCTCGAGGAGCCCCTCGCGCTTCGCTATCACGGGCACCAGTTCCGGGTCTACAATCCCGACATCGGCGACGGGCGAGGCTTTCTCTTCGCCCAGCTTCGCGATGGCGAGGGGCGCCTTCTCGACCTTGGAACGAAGGGTTCGGGCCGCACGCCCTACAGCCGTTTCGGCGACGGGCGTCTGACGCTGAAGGGCGGCGTCCGCGAAATCCTCGCGACGGAAATGCTCGAGGCGCTCGGGGTCGTCACCTCCAAGAGCTTTTCGCTGATCGAGACCGGCGAGGCTCTCGAGCGCGGCGACGAACCCTCGCCGACCCGCTCCGCCGTGCTGGTCCGGCTTCAGCACAGTCACATCCGGATCGGCAGCTTCCAGCGCCTGGCCTATCTCAGGGAGGCCGGCAACCTCGAGAAGCTGACCGATTATTGCCTCCGCCATTATTACGGCGAGGAGGGCGGCGCCGACGGGGCGCCCAAGCTTCTCGGCCATGTCGTTCGCGAGGCCGCGCGCCTAGCCGCCTCCTACGTGGCGGCCGGCTTCGTCCACGGCGTCCTCAACAGCGACAATATCGCGATCACGGCGGAGAGCTTCGATTACGGGCCGTGGCGCTTCACGCCCTTCTGGGACGGCCATTTCACCGCCGCTTATTTCGACCATGCCGGGCTCTATTCCTTCGGACGCCAGCCCGAGGCGATCCACTGGGACGTCGTCCAGCTTGCCGCCTCCCTGCGGCTCATCGCCGATGCGGAAGCGCTGACACCCGCGCTCGAGGCGTTTCCCGAGGCCTTTCAGCGCCGTCTCGTCGACGCCGTCTTCGCCCGGCTCGGCATCAGGCCGACCGGTTTCGAACGCGATGCGGCCTTCCTCGACGACCTCGAAGGGGCGCTCGCCGCGGGAACCGTTCAGATCGACCGTTTCTTCTTCGACTGGCGCGGTGGGCGGCGCCGCGGCCCATCGCCCGCCGATGCGGCCTATGCCGACAAGGCATTCACACGCGTCGCGACGGCGCTGGCGGCTTACGAGCCCGGTTCGAACGCGCTCGATCACGAATATTGGGCCGACGAGGGTCCCTGCTCCATGCATATCGAGGAGGTGGAGGCGATCTGGGGGAGGATAGACGAGGCTGACGACTGGTCCGCTTTCGAGGCCAAGATCGCCGCGATCCGGCGTATGGGGGAGGCGATGGCGCGCTGCGCTTGACCGGGCCATCCGAACATGCTGCTTCACGCGCCATGGCGACCTTGAGCTCGATCGAACCGGCGACGGGCGCGACGCTCTGGACGGGGGAGCCCGGCGACGTCGATGCGGAGGTTTCGCGCGCGCGGTCGGCCTGGGCCGGCTGGGCGGCACGGCCGCTCTCGGTCCGGATCGAGACCCTGCGCCGATTCGCCAATTCGGTGCGCGCGAAGAAGGACGAATTCGCCGACCTCATCGCCCGCGAGACCGGCAAGCCGCTCTGGGAGACGGCGACCGAGGTCGACGCTGTGGTCGGCAAGGTCGACATTTCGGTCAGCGCTTATTCCGAGCGGACGTCGCAGCGGCGCCTGGAGGGCGCGCTCGGCGCCCGCGTCGCCGTCCGCCACAAGCCGCACGGCGTGCTGGCCGTGCTCGGCCCCTACAATTTCCCCGCGCACCTGCCGAACGGGCATATCGTCCCGGCTTTGCTCGCAGGCAACGCGGTCGTCTTCAAGCCCTCCGAGAAGACGCCGGCCTGCGGCGAATTCCTCGTCGCCCAATATCATGACGCGGGCGTGCCCGAGGACGTGGTGCGTTGCGTCCAGGGCGGCCCGGAGGTCGGCAAGGCCCTCGCCTCCCACGCCGGCATAGACGGGCTGCTCTTCACCGGTTCGGCCCGTGCGGGCCTCGCGCTGCATCGCCAGTTCGCCGACGCGCCGCAGAAAATCCTGGCGCTGGAGATGGGCGGCAACAATCCTTTGCTCGTGTGGGACGCGAAGGACATTGCGGCCGCAGCCGTCATCGTCGTCCAGTCCGCCTTCATGAGCGCGGGCCAGCGCTGCACGGCGGCACGGCGGCTGATCGTGAGGAACGGCGACCACGACGCCCTGATCGCGGAGGTCGTGAAGCTGGCGGAGCGGCTGATCGTCGACCATCCCCATGCGCAGCCGGCGCCTTTCATGGGCCCGGTCATCGACAATAAGGCCGCCGACCAGCTCCAGGAGGCGTTCTTCGAGCTGATGACCAAGGGCGGGCGCCCTATCAAGCATCTCGAGCGCGCGCAGGAGGACCGGCCCTTCCTGACTCCCGCGATCATCGACGTGACGGACGTCCGCGACCGCCCGGATGCCGAGCTGTTCGGCCCGGTGCTGCAGGTCGTCCGCGTCGCCGATTTCGACGCCGCCATCGCCGAGGCCAATTCGACGCGCTACGGCCTCGCCGCCTCGCTGATCGGCGGCAGCCCCGAGCTCTACGACCGCTTCTGGGCGAACGTCCGGGCCGGGGTGATCAACTGGAACCGCCCGACCAACGGCGCGCCGTCCAACGCGCCGTTCGGCGGCCTCGGCCTATCCGGCAACCATCGCCCGAGCGCGTGGTACGCGGCCGATTATTGCGCCTACCCAGTGACCAGCTCCGAAGCCGAAGCGGCGCGAGCGAGCATCGGCGTGGGGCTCAGGGACCCCGTCGCCCACCGCGAAATCTGAGCTTCAGCCGCGCGCCTCCGGCAGGTAGCCGTCGTCGATGAAGTCCGAGAATTTCGTGATTTTCGCCTCGAAACGCAGTTTCACCTTCCCGGTGGCGCCGTGGCGCTGCTTGGCGATGATCATCTCGGCGAGGCCGTAGGCGCGGTTCATCTCCTCCTGCCATTCCTGGAAGGCCTGGAGCGCCTTCGCATCGTCGCTCTCGCCCGCCTCGCGGGGCTGGCGGTTGGCGATATAATATTCCTCGCGGTAGACGAACCAGACCATGTCGGCGTCCTGCTCGATCGAGCCGGATTCCCTGAGGTCCGAAAGCTGCGGCCTCTTGTCCTCGCGCTGCTCTACGGCGCGGCTGAGCTGCGAGAGCGCGAGGACCGGGACGCCGAGCTCCTTGGCCAGCGTCTTCAGGCCGCGCGAGATTTCCGAAATCTCGTTGACCCGGTTCTCGTTCGAATTGCGGCCCGTGCCCTGGAGCAATTGAAGATAGTCGACGACGATGAGGCCGATGCCGCGCTGGCGCTTCAGCCGCCGCGCTCGCGTTCTCAGCGCCGCGATGGTGAGGCCCGCTGTGTCGTCGATGTAGAGCGGCAAGCTTTCCAGCTCGGTCGCGGCGCGCGCGAGGTTGCGGAAATCCTGCTGGCTGATCTTGCCCATGCGCAGGCTCTCCGAGCTGATCCCGGACTGCTCGGCGAGGATTCGCGTGGCGAGCTGGTCGGCCGACATTTCGAGGCTGAAGAAGGCGACGCCGGCCCCGGCCGACTTGTCCGGAGCGATGCCGTCCTCGCGATCCTGGATGAAGCGCCGCGCGGTGTTGAAGGCGATGTTGGTCGCGAGCGCCGTCTTGCCCATGCCCGGTCGTCCGGCAAGAACGACCAGGTCCGAATTGTGGAGGCCGCCGGTCCGCGCATTGATCGAATCGAAGCCCGTGGTGAGGCCGGACAGGCCCCCGCCGGTGTTCAGCGCTTTCTCGGCCATCTGGACGGCAAGACGCGTGGCCTCGGCGAAGCTCTTCACCGTCCCCTCACCGCCCCCTTCCTCGGCGACTCGGTAGAGCGCCGTCTCGGCATTCTCGATCTGGCCCTTGGGATCGACCTCGTCGGACGTATCGAGCGCGTTCTCGACCATCTCGCGCCCGACCGCGACGAGGGCGCGGAGCAGGGCCAGCTCATAGACCTGCTCGGCGAAATCGCGCGCGCCGATTATGGCCGCGCCGCTGCCGGTGAGCTGGGCGAGATAGGCGGGGCCGCCCAGCTCCTTCATCTCGGTATCGGCCTCGAACAGCGGCCGCAGCGTGACCGGCGAGGCGATCATGTTGCGGTCGACGAGCTTCAGTATCTGCTCGTAGATGCGCGCGTGGAGCGGTTCGAAGAAATGGTCCGGGCGGAGCTTGAGCTGCACGTCCTCGGCGAGCCGGTTGTCGATCATCAGCGCACCGAGCAAGGCCGCTTCGGCCTCCACATTGTGGGGCAGAGCGGAGGATTCGGGCGCCGGCGCGTCGGCGAGACGGATTATGTTTTCGGCCATGGCTCCTTGTCCTCCTTTCCGGCGCGAGGCTCAAGCCAGCAAGTCTGTGGAACTGTTGTGGATAAGGGCTTTCCCGTCATGCCGGACTTGATCCGGCATCCATCTTCGCTTGCCGCAAAGAACACAGGTGGTCCCCGGATCAAGTCCGGGGTGACGGGCCCCCAGGCCGACGCTAGACCGCCGGGGTGGCGGAGCCCCGGATCATCGACATCGAGCTCGACGAGCATTCGATCATCCGCCGCAGCGACGACGTCGAGCGGGAGCGCGCGGTCGCGATCCTCGATCTGCTCGAGAACAATTGCTTCGCCCCCGCGGGCCGCGACGGGCCCTTCCGGGTGCGCCTGCGCATCGAGGAGAATCGCCTCGCCATCGAGATCAAGGACGAAGCCGGGGACGCGCTCGAAACGGTTCGCCTCTCCCTTGGCCGCTTCCGCCGGCCGGTCCGCGACTATTTCGCGATCTGCGAAAGCTATTTCAAGGCCGTCCGCTCCGACGCGCCGCACGGCCTCGAGGCGATCGACATGGCCCGCCGCGGCCTCCACAACGAGGCGGCCGAGCTGCTTCGCGAATGCCTGAACGGCCGCATCGAGATGGATTTCGACACGGCGCGCCGCCTGTTCACGCTCATATGCGTGCTGCATATCAAGTGACGAATTCGTCACCCCGGACTTGATCCCGGGTCCACCTTCACCTTTAGGATGTCTTGAAGATGGATGCCGGATCAGGTCCGGCATGACGAGTGGGACCCGCCCTATGAGCATCATGTCGGACCGGTGGATCAGGGAGCGCGCGCAGGCGGACGCCATGATCGAGCCGTTCGAGGACGGCCAGCGGCGGGACGGCACGATCAGCTTCGGCCTGTCGAGCTACGGCTACGATGCCCGCGTGTCCGACGAGTTCAAGATCTTCACCAATGTCGACAACGCCATCGTCGACCCCAAGGATTTCGCGTCGAACAGCTTCGTCGACCGCAAGACCGACGTTTGCATCATCCCGCCGAACAGCTTCGCCCTGGCGCGGACGGTGGAATATTTCCGCGTGCCGCGCGACGTGCTCGTCATCTGCCTGGGCAAATCGACCTATGCCCGCTGCGGAATCATCGTGAACGTCACTCCGCTCGAGCCGGGCTGGGAAGGCCATGTCACGCTCGAATTCTCGAACACGACTCCGCTTCCGGCCAAGGTCTATGCCAATGAGGGCGCCTGCCAGTTCCTCTTCCTCAAGGGGAACGAGCCGTGCGAGACCAGTTACGCCGACCGCGCCGGCAAATATATGGGCCAGCGCGGAGTGACTTTGCCCAGGCTCTGACTCCGGCTTTCCCTCGGCGCGGCGGAGGCGTAGGATCGCGTCGGGACGGAGACGGAGGAACTCCTATGGCCGCGACGCGCATCCTGATCGCAGCGATCCTGCTTATGGGCTCTGCCCTCGCCGCCGCCACCGAACCGGACAGAGCCGCCGAGGCTAACACGGCCTTCGCCACCTATCCGAAGGAGTCGCTGGCGCGGGGGGAGCAGGGCGTGGTTCGCTACAAGGTCAAGCTCGACCGCCGCGGAAGGGCCCGGGAGTGCGAAGTGACGGAGAGCAGCGGCTTTCCCCGCCTCGATCAGGCGACCTGCAGCCTGCTCATGGAACGGGCCAGATTCTCGCCTTCGAAGGACCGCCGGGGGCGTGGCCGCGGCTCGGTCTACGAAGGCAAGATCACCTGGCGTCTGGGCTAGGCTAGCGGCCGCGGTGGCGGATGTTCGAGGGACGCCCGCGGCGGCCCTGCTTCCGACCTGAGCGATCGCCGCCGCCCCCGCCGGAGCCGTCGCGGCGCGTCGTCCGCCGGGGAGCGGCCGTGGAATAGCAGGGCTCGGGAAGCTCGAACCTGAGCCCGCCGGATACGGGATCCGCCTCGACGAGGCGAAGCTTCAGCCGCTGGCCGAGCGTGAAGCGCTCGTCGCTGTCCTCGCCCACCAGGCTCTGACTCGCTTCTTCGTAGCGAAAATAGTCGCTGCCGAGCGTCGATACCGCGACGAGCCCGTCGCCACCCAGCCCCTCGACCGTGGCGAAGAAGCCGAACGGCTGGACGCCGGTGATCCGGCAGTCGACAAGCTCGCCGACGCGCTCGGCGAGATAGGCGGCGACGTAACGGTCCATCGTCTCGCGCTCGGCGACCATCGCCCGGCGCTCGAGCTGCGAGATGAGCTCTCCGGTGACCTCCATCGCCTCGGCCTCGGCGTCGCTGAGCCCGCCCTCGCCGAGCCCCCAGGCGCGGACGAGCGCCCGGTGGACGACGAGGTCGGCATAGCGCCGGATCGGGCTGGTGAAATGCGCGTAGGCGCCAAGCGCGAGCCCGAAATGGCCTGCATTGACCGGCGAATAATAGGCCTGGGTCTGGGTGCGCAGCACCTGCTCCATGATCTGCGGCTTGAAGTCGGCCTCGCCCAGGCGTTCGAGGATGGCATTGAAGGTCGCCGGGCGGACCACCTGGCCGAGGGCGAACTCGACGCCGAAAGTCTTCAGATACTCCTTGAGCGCGACCAGCTTCTCGCGGCCCGGCGGTTCGTGGACGCGGTACATGACGGGCGCCTTCTTCGCCTCGAGCGCCTTGGCGGCCGCGACGTTCGCCGCGATCATATAATCCTCGATCAGCTTGTGCGCGTCGACCCGCTCGCGCGGCGCCACCGAGGCGATCCGCCCCTTTTCGTCGAGAACGACGTGGCGCTCCGGCAGTTCGAGCTCCAGCGGCCCCCGCTTCGCCCGCGCGGCGTAGAGCGCCCGCCAGCACGCCCAGAGCGGCTTGAGCGTCGATTCGACGAGCTCGGGCGGGACCGGAGGTTCGTCCGCTTCCAATTCGGGCATCGAACAGGGAGAGGAGAACAGCTCGATCCGCTCCTCCCCGGGACGGGGAGGGGGACCATGCGAAGCATGGTGGAGGGGGCCCGACTCCGATGCGGCGGAGAGGTGGGCCCCCTCCACCGCACTTCGTGCGGTTCCCCTCCCCGTTCCGGGGAGGAACTCCAAAGCATCTATCGCCGCCTGGGCATTCTCATAGGCGATGTTGGCGGCGATCCGGACCCGCGCTCGGCTGAAACGCCAGGACTTGAGCTGGCCGTCCTTCGAAACCTGAAGGTGGCAGGCCAGCGCGGCGCGGTCCTCGCCTTCCTTGAGCGAGCAGATCTCGGCCGACAGCGTTTCGGGCAGCATGGGGACGACGCGGTCGGGGAAATAGACGCTGTTGCCGCGTTTCCTCGCTTCCTTGTCGAGCGCCGAGCCGGGGCGGACGTAGAAGCTCACGTCGGCGATGACGACGATCGCCTTCCAGCCGCCCTCGTTGGCCGGATCGTCGTCGGGCGCCGCCCAGACGGCATCGTCATGATCGCGCGCGTCGGCCGGATCGATGGCGACGATGGGGATGGCGGTGAGGTCCTCCCGCGCTCCGAGAGCCTGCTTCGCGACACGCTCGGCTTCGGCGACGACGGCGTCCGCGAATTCGTGCGGGATGCCGTGCTTGTGGATCGCGATCAGGCTGAAGCTGCGCGGCTGGAACGGGTCGCCGAGCACCTGCGAGACGCGGGCGGTAAGGTGCGGCGGGCGGCCGGCTTTCTCGGCAAGCACCAGATCGCCCGGCTGGGCCTCGCCGACGTCCGAGATTGGAAGCTCGCGCCGCTCCTTCTTGTCGACGGGGCGGAGCCAGAAGCGCTCGCCCTCGCGACGGACGACTCCGAGAACGAGCTCGCTGCCCTTGGCAAGCTTCTTCATGGGGTGGGCGGCCCAGCCCCGCCCGCGCTGCTCGGTACGGGCGAGGATGCGGTCGCCGACGCCGAGCGCCGAGCCTCTGCCCCTGCGCTCGAGGACGCGGATGCGCGGCTCGGGGATGTCCGCCTCCCACCGCTCCGGGATGGCCCAGGCCGTGCCGTCCTCGTCGATGTCGGCGACTCGAAGGACGGTGACCTTCGGCACGCCGCCCGCATGGTGGAAGGCGCGGCCCGGGGCGCTGTCGATCAGGCCCTCGTCCGCCATGTCGCGCAGCAGCGTCTTCAGAGCGATCTTGTCATGCCCGGACAGGCCGAACGCCCGCGCGATCTCCCGCTTCCCCGCCGGCTGATCGGACGACGCGATGAAATCGAGGATCTGCTCGCGGGTCGGGAGGCCGGAGCGTTGGGGCTTACGAGCCATTGGAACCCGTCATTGCGAGGAGCGCAGCGACGAAGCAATCCAGGGTCGCGAAGGTTCCAGCGCCCGTGGATTGCTTCGC
>DATAIU010000103.1:0-18665 GCA_036262495.1 Allosphingosinicella sp. | reverse complement strand
CGCGCGGCTTCCGGCGCGCTCGGCCAGGGCCTTTTCCTGAACTCTGGCCTGCAGCGCCTTCATAGCGGCATGCGACGAAAGCGCCGCCCCTTCCTGCCAGAACTGGACGTAGCTCAGATGCTCGCCGGCAAAGAAGACCGGCCCTTCCGGCCGATAGAGCTCGGCATAGCCGGCGGGGCGCGGGAAATCGAACACGCCGCCGCCGACCGGCCCGACGCCTTCGGACCATTTCGTCAGGCCCCACGACACGGTCACCGGCCTGGTGAGCTCGCGCGCCTTTCCGGGATGGAGCCGTTCGACCACTTCGCGGCAAATCCTGAAGCGCTCCTCGTGGCTCATATTCGTGAACTGCGCCGGATGGTCCTGCCCCGTCCAGCCGGCGACGTAGGCGGCGACGAGCACGCCCTTGTCGGAATGCCAGCCGTCCGAAGGGTAGAGCAGGTTTTCCGTTATCGCGTCGGTCCAGCCGACGCCGCCGTAAATGCCTTCCCGCTCCCAGAAGCGCGGCGATTCGAACGCGACCTTGACGCTGGGGAGATAGGGTATGTCCTTCATCGCCGCCTGCTTGGCCGCGGAGAAGTCGCTCGGGATCCGCGCGAGGATGTTCACCGGCAGCGTGCAGATGCAATAATCCGCCTCGGTCCGCCCGCGGACGCCGTGCTCGATCCTCACGCGCTCGCCGACGCGGCGGATCGCGGTGACCTCCGTCTTCAGGCGCACCACAGGCTTCACCTGCTCGTAGAGCGCGTCCGCGATGCGATCCATGCCGCCGACCGGCTGGAACATCGGCGCCTGCTGGTCGAAAAGCTCTTCGAACAGCAAAGGCAGGATCATCGCCCTTTGCTTGAGGAGGTCCTCCAGCTTGATCGGGGACATGGGCTTGCCGCCCTCGCCATAGGCGCCCGGCATGGTCGCGAAGCCGGAGCGGCCTTCGACGCCCCAATAATCGCCGTTCGGCCGGGACAGGCCGCCGAACGCGCCGAGGAACTGGCGCATCGCTTCCTTGTCGATGGCGGTCAGTTCCTGGTCGAGCGCGCCTTTCTTGACGGCCTTGGCCAGCAGGTCGGCGACGTGTCCGCGCGTATCATTGAGCGCCTGGCGCGCCGTATAGCTCTTGCCGCCGAAATCCCATTTCGAGGAACGGTTCGAATTGACCATCACCTCGATCGGCACGCCGAGCCGCCGCGCATAGCCGAGGATCGTCTCGTGGACGGACGGGATCCGCGCCGCGCCGGCGTTCAGATACAGGCCCTTCGAAAAGGTGCACAGCTGGTCCGGCCGGCCCGTCTGCTCAACGCGGTCTCCGCCGCGGAGGGTCCATACGCGTCCGCCGATCCGGTCGCGAGCCTCGATCACGGTCACGTCCCATCCGGCGCGCCGCAGCTCGTAGGCGGCAACGAGGCCGGCGATGCCCGCACCCAGGATCACCACCGAACGCTTGCGGCCGGCGCGCGGCAGCTCGAACGGCTCGGCCGATGCGCGGGGCGTGTTGATCAGCCCCAAAGCTTCCATGCCGAGATACGCGGCGCTGACGCCGCCAATCGCCCCCAGGCGCTCGATGAGCTGCCGCCGGGTCAGGCTCATTTTTTCTTCCTCTGCGGCGCCTTCGCCGCGGTCGCCTCGATCTCGACCAGCCAGCCCGGATCGACGAGGCCGGAGACCTGCATGGTCGAGCGCGCCGGCTTGTTCGGCTGCGCGACCGTACCGAAGCGCTCGCGATAGGCTTTCATCATGCCCGCGAAGTCCATCCGCTCGGAGCCCGGCGGCGCCATCAGGAACACACGCATCATCACGATGTCGCCGAGACCCAGACCGTGCTGCTTCAGCTGCGCCTCGATCCTGTCGAGCACGGAGCGCGTCTGGGTGGCGGTGTCGCCGTAACGCTGAACCGAGCCCGCCGGGGCGGACGGATCCGCGACGTCCGGCACGCTGCCGCTGATGTAGACGAGCCGGCTGCCGGGCGGGACTTCGGTGGACGATGCGATCGGCGATTCAACGGAGCCGAGGCGTTTTATCGGAGCGGGCTCCCTCGCTTCGGCGGCGGCGGCGAGTGCGAGCAACAAGATTCCCAGGCAAGGCTTCAGCATCCCGTTTCCCCCTTGTTTCGCGAAACGTAGCGAAGCCGCGGCTGCGCGTCACCCCGCCCTGCGGCGGCGCGCCATCGCGAGAACCGCCGCGGCGGCGGCGATCGCGGCGGCGGCCGCCGGCAGGGCCAGGCCGGCCGCTCCCCGGCGCCGCCGGTCCTCCATCTTCACGGTCGGCTTCGTCGCGCCCTTCCAGGGCTCCGCCACGACTCGCCTGCCGCCGCTCACTGCTTCCACGACCCGCATTCTGCGCACATAATCGTAGGGGTCCGCGTTCGCCTCCAGCACCAGCAGCTTGCCGCGCACCTGCGCGGCCGCCGTCGCGATCCAGCCGGGCGGCGAGGCATAGACCTGATCACTCTCACCGGAGAGGGAGACGGCGAAGACGGCGCGGCGCCCGGAATCGGCGGCCAGGATCCTCCCGTCGGACGCGAGCGCGAGGCCGCGCAGCGCCGCTTCCTTGGGTCCCTCGTAGATCGTCGCGACCCGGCCCGCGGCATCGGCGCGGCGCAGCGCCCGCCCGTCCGCGAGGATGGCGGAGCCGTCGGCCGGGAAGACCATGCCGCCGACGCTGCTCGCCAGCGCCTCGCTGAACCGCGCCGCTTCGTCCGCCGGGCCGTAGAGCAGCGCCACGCGGCCATCCGTCGACCGCCGGAACAGCATCGTCCTGCGATCGCGGCTGTCGACCCAGTGCGCGACGTAGCGGTTTCCGGCGCGGTCGCGCGGCACGCCCATGCCCTTGGGGGCCGTGGTCGTCGGCGCGAGAACCCACGTCTCGCGCCCGTCCAGCGTCCGCCTCCAGATCGCGCCCCGGTGGGTCTGCGTCGCCGGATCATATTCGTTCTGCTCGCCTTCGATGGCGCCGTTCGCGGCGGCCAGCTCGTGGACGTGCTTGCCGGCAACGGCCGGGCGGAACAGCGACAGCCGTCCGTCCGGGGCGAGTTTCCACACCGCTTCCAGATCCGAGAAATAGGCGTTGCCGGCCGGGTCCACGACCAGGCTGTAGGGGGGATGCGCCGCGAGGGCGGCGGGAACCATCAGCAGCAGCGCGGCGATCCAGGCGTGCCGCAGCCCCATCGTCTAGACGAAGGGGAGGGCGGTTATCTTGGTCGCGATCTGTGTGACCGCGGTGACGACCTGGGTCAGCTTCTCCACCTTCGCCGTCGCCGTGGCGATGAGGTCGGCCTCCTTCTTCGCCTTGTTGGCCGCGGCGGTGATCTCCGCGACTTGCCCGCTCGCGGCGATGGCCGCGTCGATCCGCTTCATCCGAGCGACGGCCAGGCGCTTGCCGGCCTCGGCCAGCCTCTGACACGCCTGCTCGGCCTGCTGGTAGGGCGAGGAAGGGTCGTCCGAAAAATCGGCGTCGCGAAGGATGGCGGACGCGGCGCCCATCGCCTGGCGCTGCGCCTGATCGGCAGCGCTCCAGGCCGGCAGGGTCTCAACGCTGGTGGTCATCGCCGTCCTTTCCCTTTGGCTTCACCGCCGCCCAGGCCGCGTCGGCCGTGCCGGCGAGCTCGAGCACGGCCTCGATCGCCGCCTTCATCTCGCCGGCCGACGCGCCGCGCCGCGCCGCCGCCGCGAGCTTGGCGTGCGCCTCCCCGATCGCCTGGAAACGCAGCGTGTCCGATCCGAGGGCATTGTAGGCGGCGACCTTGGCGAACAGGGCGTCCTGCGCCGCGCGTATGTCCTCGACGCTGGCCTCGGGCGTGTTGACCAGCCTCGTCGCGTGCCCCTGCGCCGCCTGGACGCTCTTGTAGAGGTCGTTGCGGTAGTAGGAGAGAAGCGCGCCGTCGACGCCGGAGAGCAGCCGCGCGGCGCTCTGCACCACCGGATCGGCGGCGATAACGATCCGCTTCAGGGCCGCGGCCCGGCGCTGCGCGAAATACATATTGCCGCCTTGGGCGACGAGCGCCGCGACCGCCTCGAGCTTCGGTGCCGCGTTGCCCGGCGCGGCGCCGGTCGCCTTGCGCACCGCGCCGTCGAGCCCGCCGAGCGAGGTCGCCAGGCCGGAGATCGACTCGCTGAAGCTTCTCTGGTCGTCCTTCGGGTCGGCCGCGAGAAGGATCAGATTGTCGGCATAGCTCGAAAGCGCCCCGGTCAATGCCGCCACGTTGGCGAAAGACGGCGCCTCCTCGATCGCCGCGCCGCCCTTCAGCACCAGCGTGCACCGGGGCGGCTTCCCCTCCGCGACGCCTTCGGCGTCGGGCTCGCAATTCTCGAGCCGGAGGTCCGCCCGGTTCGCCGCCAGCTCGGCGCGCAGCCGCTCCTCCTCGTCCGCCGCGACCGCGGCCGTGCGCGCATTCTGCTGCGCCGCCGCCGCCTTGGTCAGCGCGCCATATTCCCCGACGCTGTCGCGGAAGGCGGGATTGACGCAGGCGGAGAGTAGGAGCGCGGCGGCGAGCGCGGCACCGCGTCGACCCGCGCGCCTCCGTCGGAAGATGTTCATTCGGCTTGCCCCCACGCCGGTGATCGATAGCTGCCAGAGTTTCAAGCTTCGGGACGATTGTCCAGAGGCGATCGCCTGGTCCCGACGCTGCGCGTGCGCGACCCGAAACCCTCGACGCGTGGATCAGCTTGAGTGGATCCGCGCCGGCAGTTCGCGCGGCGGGATCCGCGTGTGGGCGGCAGGTTTTGCAATCTTCAACTCAAAAGATCACGCCGAAGCCGGCGGTCAGGACGTCCTCTCGCTCGAAAGAGAGTTCATTCCTCCCCTTGAGGTAGCTGAACCCGACATCGAGGCCGACCCGGCCGCTCGTCCAGAAGCGCCACTTGAGCGCTGCCTCGAAGCGCTCGATCGCCTTCGGTCCGCCGTGCAGAACGCTCAGGTATCGATAGGAGACCGAGCCCAGGATATCCATGCCCTCTGCTGCGGGCAGCAGGAGCTCGAACTCCGCTTTTCCTCCCGCCGCCAAGAACGTGTCGAAGTCGCCGATCGGGGACGTGCCTTGCTTCAGTATTTTCGCGCCCTCGACGTCAAACTGGACCCGGCAACGGGCCTTGAGGGACGCACTGGGATCAAGCACTTCGTAGCTCCCGAGCCCGCAAATCCCCAGCGATACGTCGATGGCGGGCCTGACCAATGCCCTCAACTTCAGCCGACTGGCGTCGTTGGCACGGTCGAGCACTGCGCTTGCCTGCCCGTCCAGGAAGAGCTTCACCTGGCTGTCGTTGCCCAGGAGTTCCGTTTGCAACGTGATGCCGGCTTCCACAGCATCGGTGTCGTCGTCGCTCTGCTTAGCACCCGGATCGAGGACAGGCGCGGGGCTCGTGCGGCTGCGCTGCAGCTCGTATCGGCCGAAGACATAGGCGGTCGTCGCCTGCGACGAGGCCGGTGAGAGTCTCAGTCCGACGGTCCCCCTGATCGAGAGGTCGGTCACCGTCTTCCTGCTACCGTCGTCCTGGATCGTCCGCGTGCGCTCGAGGCCCAGCGCAAACGACCCTGCGGCTTCCCGATCGTCCCCGATCAGAGCGAGCTCCTCGGGCTTCTCACGGATTGCGAAGCTCGGCGGAGGGTCGTGCTTCTCGAATTGGCCGATCTGGGTCTTGGGCGCCGGGTCGGGCTTGCAGGTCAGCGTCCAGTCCGGTTTCTCGGATTGGAAAAGCCATGCTCCGGTGCGGCTAGCCCGGTGGCTAAGCGCTAGCGTCGGCTCGGTTTCCGACGTGCGCAATCGCGTCTTGAGGCTGTCTATCGCCCGGACCAGAAGCCTCTCTCGATCCCTGGCATGGTCGCCTCCTGCCCGCTCGATTTCGCCGAGGCGCCCGACGACCGCACGGGAATATATGGCGGCGGCGCTTTCCTTGCTGGTTTGAGGATCGTCGGCGGTTGGACGGGCTTCCAGGATGTCGGCGACGAAGTCCGACGGCATCGTCCCCGACTCGATGAGCAAGGCCTCGCCGAGCCTGAGCACCGATATCTCCTGGCCGGCACGGCCGTTACACACGCGGCCGATTACAGCTGCCGATGAGGCCGAGGCCGCTGCCTGAGCGGGCGCGGCGGCACCGGCGAGCATGGCCGTGGCGAGCGCGATGTGACACGCCGAGGTAGCGAGATGTCGCATGGTCAGCCCTCCATCCGGCGCGTCACCGCCGCCGCATTGACCGCGTCGGCCTTGGCCGCGAGGTAGCCTTGGAAATCGACCAGGGGTGTCGTCCGTGAGTTTCGCTTGGCGGCGCGAGGGACGTCGACCTCCTGGCCCACTGGGAGGCGGTCGTTGAAATTGTCCACGATGCGGCTCGCCGCCGCTTCCCAGGCTTCCGAATCATAGCCCCATTCTTCCCCGGGGACGATTTCCTGCCACCGGCCGCTATAATCCTCCCTGCGGTCGAGCACCCATTCCTCGATCGCATCATAGGCGAGTTGATACGATAACAGTCCCATGTCCAACTCCCTTCTCCTGGCGCCGTTCTAAGGCCCGCTCAGGATCGCGAGCGTGATCCGGGTCACGCTGGCCGAACAAAAGCTCAGCATCGCGTTGTCCCCGACGTACATCCACGAATGACGGCCCTCCCTCCGCACGCCTTGCCTTCCGCCCCCCCAGCACCCATCTCCCGCCTGCCGCGTTGCGCCTTTCGGCCCCGCCTTGCACCCTTGGAACAAATCTGGAACAACAGGCCCGATGACGACCCATCTTATTCAGCATAGCTGTTCAATATGCTGACCCACCTCAGCGTCCGCGGCGCGCGCGAGCACAATCTCAAGAACATCGACGTGGACATTCCGCGCGAGACGCTGACGGTGATCACCGGCCTCTCCGGCTCGGGCAAATCCTCGCTCGCCTTCGACACCATCTACGCGGAGGGGCAGCGCCGCTATGTCGAGAGCCTCAGCGCCTATGCGCGCCAGTTCCTCGAGATGATGCAGAAGCCCGACGTCGACCATATCGAGGGCCTGTCGCCGGCCATCTCGATCGAGCAGAAGACGACGAGCCGCAACCCGCGCTCCACGGTCGCCACCGTCACCGAAATCTACGATTACATGCGGCTGCTCTGGGCCCGCGTCGGCGTGCCCTACAGCCCGGAAACCGGCCTGCCGATCTCGGCCCAGACCGTGTCGCAGATGGTCGACCGCGTCATGGCGCTTCCCGAGGGCACCCGCCTCTATCTGCTCGCCCCCGTCGTCCGCGGCCGCAAGGGGGAGTATCGCAAGGAGCTGGCCGAGTGGCAGAAGGCGGGCTTCACGCGGGTCCGGATCGACGGCGCCTTTTACGACATCGAGGACGCCCCCGCGCTGGACAAGAAATACAAGCACGACATCGAGGTGGTGGTCGACCGGCTGGTCGTGCGCGAGGGGATCGAGACGAGGCTGGCCGACTCGCTGGAGACTGCGCTCAAGCTCGCCGAAGGCCTCGTCTATCTCGACCCGGCCGATCCTTCCCCAACAACCGGGGACACTCTATTGAGTGTCCCCGATGGCGCTGGCGCTTCGGAGGGGACACTCAATAGAGTGTCCCCCGCTCCTTCCACCGTCCTCTCCGACAACGCTCCGCCCGGCCGCATCGTCTTTTCCGAAAAGTTCGCCTGCCCCGTCTCCGGCTTCACCATCGCCGAGATCGAGCCGCGGCTGTTCAGCTTCAACGCGCCGCAGGGCGCGTGCCCGGCCTGCGACGGCCTCGGCGAGAAATTGCTGTTCGATCCCGAGCTCGTGGTCCCCAACGAGAATCTCTCGATCAAGCGCGGCGCGGTCGTGCCCTGGGCCAAGTCCAACCCGCCCAGCCCCTATTACATGCAGGTCCTGGGCTCCCTGGCCCGCGAGTTCGGCTTCGCGCTCGAGACGCCGTGGAACGAGCTCCCGGACGAGATCCGCGACATCATCCTCTACGGCACCAAGGGCAAGCCGGTGACCCTGCGCTTCGTCGACGGCCGCAAGAGCTACGAGGTCCGCAAGCCCTTCGAAGGCGTGATCGGCAATTTGAACCGCCGCATGCTGCAGACCGAGAGCGCCTGGATGCGCGAGGAGCTGTCGAAATATCAGAGCGCCGCGCCCTGCGAGACCTGCAACGGCGCTCGCCTCCGCCCCGAGCCGCTCGCGGTCAAGATCGCCGGCGAGGACATCTCGATGTCGACCCGCCGCAGCGTCCGCCACGCTTTGGCCTGGTTCTCCACGCTCGAGGAAAAGCTGACGCCGCAGCAGAAGGAGATCGCCCGAGCGATCCTGAAGGAGATCAACGAGCGGCTCGGCTTCCTGAACAATGTCGGCCTCGACTATCTCGAGCTCGACCGCACCTCCGGCACCCTGTCGGGCGGCGAAAGCCAGCGCATCCGCCTGGCGAGCCAGATCGGCTCGGGCCTGTCGGGCGTCCTCTACGTCCTCGACGAGCCCAGTATCGGCCTCCACCAGCGCGACAACGACCGCCTGCTCGTCACGCTGAAGCGCCTGCGCGATCTCGGCAACACGGTCATCGTCGTCGAGCATGACGAGGACGCCATCCGCCACGCCGATTACGTCATCGACATGGGCCCGGGCGCCGGCGCCCATGGCGGCGAGGTCGTCGCGCGCGGCACGCTCGACGAGGTGCTCGCCAACGAGAAGTCGCTGACCGCCGACTACCTCACAGGCCGCCGCGCCGTCGCCGTCCCCGCGACCAGGCGCAAGGGCAACGGCCGCAAGCTCACCGTCCACGCCGCCCGGGCCAACAACCTCAAGGACGTCACCGCCTCGATCCCGCTCGGCACTTTCACCTGCATCACCGGCGTCTCGGGCTCCGGCAAGTCGAGCTTCACCGTCGACACCCTCTACGCCGGCGCCGCCCGGGCGCTGAACGGCGCCCGCGTCGTCTGCGGCCCGTGCGAGCGGATCAGCGGCCTCGAATATCTCGACAAGGTGATCGACATCGACCAGTCGCCGATCGGCCGGACACCCCGCTCGAACCCGGCCACCTACACCGGCGCCTTCACCCAGATCCGCGACTGGTTCGCCGGCCTCCCCGAAAGCCAGGCGCGCGGCTACAAGCCCGGCCGCTTCAGCTTCAACGTCAAGGGCGGCCGCTGCGAGGCCTGCAAGGGCGACGGCCTGATCAAGATCGAGATGCACTTCCTCCCCGACGTCTACGTCACCTGCGACGTCTGCCACGGCCACCGCTACAACCGCGAGACGCTGGAGGTGAAGTTCAAGGGCAAGAGCATCGCCGACGTGCTCGACATGACCGTCGAGGACGCCCACGCCTTTTTCAAGGCCGTCCCCCCGATCCGCGACAAGATGGCGATGCTGGAGGAAGTCGGCCTCGGCTACATCAAGGTCGGACAGCAGGCGACGACGCTCAGCGGCGGCGAGGCCCAGCGGGTGAAGCTGGCCAAGGAGCTGAGCCGCCGCGCCACCGGCCAGACCCTCTACATCCTCGACGAGCCGACCACGGGGCTCCATTTCGAGGATGTGAGGAAGCTCCTCGAAGTGCTCCATGCACTTGTGGAGCAGGGGAATAGCGTCGTCGTCATTGAGCACAATCTGGAGGTCATAAAGACCGCCGATTGGATATTGGACCTCGGTCCCGAAGGCGGCGACAAGGGCGGCGAAGTGGTGGCGGAAGGAACGCCCGAGCAGGTCGCCGCCGAGCCTGGCTCATACACCGGCGGCTACCTCAAAGCTCTGTTGAACGGGTCCCGCGCCGAACCCGCCGCCCCAAAGCCGAGAAAGAAGCGCGCCTCCACCGCAGTGCGCGAGCGCGAAGCCGCGGAGTAACGCCCAAGGCTTCCCCTCCCTGCAAGGGAGGGGCTAGGGGTGGGTGCGCGCGCCAGCGCGCATTCGATGAGGACGAGCCGCGACAATGGCCGAAGCACCGGACCATCCCTGGCGTGCCGAGTTTCTGGAGGCATTACAGCTTCTCGCCCGTGCCAGCGAAAGGCTGAGCGAGCGTGGGCTGCCACGGCCGGTGCTGGTCGGCGGCGGGGCGGTCGAATTCTACAGCGGCAGCGCGCTGATGACCGGCGACATCGACGTGACGACCCCCGTGCAGCCCGAGCTTGAAGAAGAGCTGCGCCGTCTCGGCTTCGTTCGCCCCTCCGGTGCCGGAGTCTCGCTTCGCGGCTGGATACATCCCGCGATCGGTCTCGGCTTCGAGATCGTCGGGAGCAGCCCGATGGGCGGCGGTATCGATCCCGCTCGGCTGCGCCTCGTTGCTCCGATCGGCGAGACCGCCCGCTTCCGGATCCTGTCGGTCGAGGACCTCATCGCCGACCGGATGGGCCAATATGCCAGCGGCTCCGCGCCCGAGATGCTGGGCCAGGCGCAGGCCCTGCTCCGCCTTTATCCCAATGCCGATCGCGCCTATCTTGACCAGCGCGTTCGTGAGGAGACGGTCGGTGACTATGGTGTCGAAGACATTGGCGGCTGAACCCGAAGGCGTCCCGCTCGCCATGGCGGAGCTCGGCCGCGACCTCCTGCGCCGCCGCGCCGAAACCGGCATCGCCGACCTCCCCCGCAACTCGGGCAAGCGCCGCACGCCAAGCAAGCGCGCGCTTCTCAAGGCAATCGACGAGGCAGGAGGGAAATGGTGAGTGGCCGGGGGTGCCCGGAGGGACGACCGTCCGGGGGACGGTCGGATCGAGCATACGCGTCAGCGGGAGGTGATCAAGACGGCGGACTGGGTGTTGGATCTTGGACCGGAAGGCGGAGACAAAGGCGGCGAAGTGGTGGCCGAGGGGACACCCGAACAAGTCGCCGCGGAAACCCGCTCCCATACGGGAGGGTATCTGAAAGAGCTCCTCGCCAAGTCCAAACGCGGCGAGATGTCCGTCGCAACAACGCGCAAAAAGCGGGCTACCGCCGCGTCGGTGCGACAGCGGGAGGCCGCCGAATAGTGGACGAGAAGACCGAGGCCCTGCTGGGCCCGGAACCCGCCGTCGATCCGGCGGCTGCGAGGGCGCTGGAGCGGACGGTCGAGGAGGAGGATTACCGCCTCCGCATGCAGCTCGGCGGCCGCGCGACCCTGGTCGTCATTGTCGGCCTATTTCTTCTGGCCCCGTTCCTCGCCGGCCTTCGGGCCCTGGAGCGCTCCTGGCTCTGGCTCGTCTGGGCTCTGCTCAACCTCCCTTTGCTCGTCCTCGCCGCCCTGGTCCTGCGCCGAGGCCGTCTCCCCCTCGGCCATGGCCGCTTCCTCGAAGGCGCCAAAGCCCGCCGCGCCGCCCTCCTCATGCTGGCCGCTAGCATGGCGAGCTTCTTCGGCGCGGGGGTGGCGCGTCAGCTCTGGGAGTGGCTGTTGGGGCGGGGACGGTGAGGCTTTGGCTGTCGCTCCCGGCTAACCAGAAACGCGATTATATGGCTCGGAGGCATCACATATCGCCCTGCCGGTCCCGCCACGTAATGACGCTGCAAATCCCGGGCATGAGCCACCCATCGTGCGATAGCATGACTAAGGACCGGTCTTGACTGAGAGACACGGCTGCCTGTCTTTGTAGCACAGTCGGCGTGAAATCGATGTTATCGATCACGTAGGCAGTCGGTAGTTGCACGGTAACAGTTACGCCACGCGTAGCAGCTCTAAGAACGGCAGTGCTGCTTTGGTCAGTCGGCTCCACATAACCATTTTCCACCTTGCGGAATGTGGGACGGTGGGACCTGAGCTTGATATAAGACTGCACCACAAGCGAAAGCTCGCGTCCGTCGAACTGTATTTTTCCGGCTCCCGCATCTCCACGCCCGCTCTTGATCAGTTTCTCAGCATCCAACGATTCCAAGTGCTCGGTTAGGTCGTACCTGAAATCGTCCACATCAATCGTCAACCGCCATCGCGAAAGAGCTTCACGGACGGATGCCTCATCGACGTACACAGAGCTAAAGGCATCAACTGCAAACATGTCCCCTGCTTCTGCCTCGACTGCGTAGGTTATGGCCTCTCTAAACGGGATAAGCCGCGAGTCTGCAGTAGGGTTTCCGAGGACAAACGAAGAGTTCATTCCGCTGCGGTAAGAAACGCTCCCGCCGGCGTGATAGCGTTCCAATTCCTGATTCAAGAAGTCTCCAAACTCTCCTCGTATCGGCCTTGCCACCCCGTCGTGGTAAAGGGCACAAGTGCGCAGTACCCGGGCGGTATCATTCGTTGAGATGCGCCCCGCTGCAAGCTGATCACGCAGAATGTCTGGCGTTCCAGGCATCTCGCGAACAGACTCGGACAGCAGGTCAAGGAAAGCCTTTCTTCCCCACCTTGCCAAAAGTCCGAGCACGACGGGGAGCCCCAGGAAGAAAAGACTTATGTCTAGCGCGGCCCCCGTGTCGATTACGTACTGGTAGAGGAGAGTGCACCGCTCGACTCCAGTGCGGTCTACGGTGCAGCCGAGGCCCTTGA
Organism: Allosphingosinicella sp.; assembly: GCA_036262495.1. GTDB lineage: Bacteria > Pseudomonadota > Alphaproteobacteria > Sphingomonadales > Sphingomonadaceae > Allosphingosinicella. The sequence continues at coordinate 6,304 of DATAIU010000103.1, read as the reverse complement.
TTCGCTCCCCGAATAGGATCAGGGTCATCAATCCTAGCGCGCCCGCTAGGCTAACCGGCCAGGTGGCCTTCAGGACCCTTAGGAAGCCTACGCGCTCAGTTTCACCCGCTGCGTCGCTCACCATAGGCTCCGTGAACAAAGGAATTCGCTCAATTGTACGCTGACCTTCCCCTTACACAAACCGGCACACAATGTGCGGGGAGAAGACTAAAGTCACCCCTAACTTCCTCTCGATAGGTCTCCAACTCGCTTCCGAGGGCGAAAGCTTGGGCTCGGGCTGTGGGTCGATCCAGGCGGTGATCCTCGCCTCCAGGTGGACACGGACCCCACGCGTGCGGGAAGCGGGTACCCCCACCGACAACAACCTCCATTATGAAGCAGACTGCGGTTGATCCCTGATCGCCCGGCGGCGGATATGCGCCGCCGGGGAGGACGCGCGGTGGAAGGCCTGGTTTTCTAGCCCTGCAGAAGCGGGGTCTACTGATCGCGATGGGCGGCACGCGCGAGCTCATCTATCTTTTCATCATCCTGGCCGCGATGCTCGTGGGGGTCAGGGCTTCGTCGCGGCGGATGCGGTCCTGGGCGAAATATTTGTCGATCTTCGTTGCGCTCCTTGGCGTGTCGGCCTGGATCTACGACCGCTATTTGTGGTCGGAGGGAAAGCCGCTGATCGAGGACCAGCTCACTTGCCTTCTGCGGCCGAAGGCGCCGTCCTGCGCCAAGGCCACATCTTCCGCGGCGCTGAAGCCCGCGCCTGCGCCGGCCCTCCCGATGACCCCGCTGCAGGAGGCGGCGCAGCGCCTTGCCGCAAGCCTCCGCGCCCGCGGGACCTTGCCGGGCCAGCCCGAGCCGCCGCCGCCTTCCCGAGTAGATAAGGAGATCGTCTCAACCGGTGACCAGGCGACCACCGTCTGGACGTCGAGCTATTATTCCAACGACGATTTCGATCACCTCGCGCCCCCGGGCGGAGCCGTCGACGCCAGGCTTCGGATCGGCGGCTGGGGCGATACCTATCTGGCGCTGATGAAGTTCAAGCTTCCCGCGCGTCCGCGGCACGTCAGGAGCGCGATACTGGAGCTCCACCTTTTCAATGAAGACGCCCCGGACAGCAAGCCGGTCGAGATGATCCTGGGCCGCATCGCCAGCACATGGGAAGGGCATGTCGGCGATCATTTCCGCTTCCTCGACATGCCGCGGATCCAGCCCCTGGCCGTGCTTCCGGCACCTGATCGCGGCCTGCCCGTGTACCGCATCGATCTGACGCGGCTCTACAACGAATGGGTGGCAAATCCCGACGCGAATGAAGGCTTCAGCCTCGTCCCGGCCGAGCTGCCGTCGAACGAAGCGCGCAACCAATATTTCAACAGCTTCCACAGCATGGAGGCCGCCGAGTGGGAGAAACGACCGCGTTTGCTCCTGACGTACTGATCGCGCGTGTTCCGGTCGTGAGTGCGCCGCACTCGCCGACAAGCTAGACCTCCTCGTCGCCCACCAGGCCTGGGAGCTCAATATCGCCGAACCCGCTTTCGCCGCCCTCCGCCGATACGCGCGTCGTCTTGGGTGAGCGAGGCGCGAAGCCCGTCAGGCCATCTTCGCCCGCACCACGCACTTGTCCAGCTCCGCTTTCAGCACCTTGAGTTGGACCTGCGCATATTGGTCGCCGCTGCGGTCCAGCGATTTCCCGGCTTCGTCGGTCCCCTCGCCCCGAGCGTCCGCCGCCTCTTTCGAAAGCTTCTCGATCTGCGCGACGATGCCCGCCGGATCGAACTTGCCGCTTTCCGAGAGCTGCTGCGCCAGGACTCGCTCCACCGAGAGCAGGGCCGCCTCGATCATCACATAATATTGCTCGTCGTAGGGGATGTTCACGCTTCCGCCGTCCCCCGATGTCTCGGCGGCTGCGGCCTCGGCTCGCTGCTTCTCGGCCTTCTTGCCGATCGTAAAGGCGTCCACGCCGACGGACTGGGTCTTGATGCAGAGCAGAGCGTCGAGCGCGTGGTCGAATATGTCCGCCTTTTCCTGGGGCACGTAATAAGCCTTGCCGCCTGTGAGCGCGGAGTTCGCGGCCCCGGTCAGGATGGCCACGTCCCTGCCCGCGCCGAGCGCCGCGGCGGTCGCTCCGCCGACGAGAGCGAGGAACGAGGGCACTTCGAATATCTGCCTGCCGTTGGCGGCGCTGCTGCGCGCGCAGCGATAGGCGTCGATGAAATTATCGATCAGCTTCTGCGCGTTGGCGACGCCGCGTCCGATAGTGTCACCGCCGACCGAAGCGACGCAATCACCCGACGCCCGGCGGCCCGTATCGACCTGCTTCACGCTGACCCCGGGCGGAGCGAAGCTCAGGCTGGCGCAGGCGGAAAGCGGCACGGCCGCGAGTAGAGTGCAGAGCTTCTTCATGGTCACCCCTCGAGGTTAGGGCCCGAAGGTAGCGCGATGCCCGGCCGCGCGCCGTGACGCCGGTCACGCATTTCGTCGCAATATCCGGACTGAAACCAGAGTGAAGAACATTCCGCGAACAAAAAGCTTGAAATGTAGGAATTCGTTTGATTTACCCTGTCGGATGGAAGCGAATCACAACCCGCCGCCCGACTCCTCGTCCACCGACGAGGACGTCTTTCCCGCCGCGCCGCCCACGCGTAGCGAGCCCGGCCATTGGCCGCGCGAGCAGCGCGAGGAGCCGGCGAGTGCCCGGGCGGCGGGGCGCGTAGCGAGCCCGTCCGACGACGGTCAGGCCGCCCTGACCGCCCACTCCCAGACCCGCGCTCTCCGCCACGACGGCTGGACGCCGGAGAAGAAGCGCCTCTTCCTCGAGCGCTTCGGCGAGTGCGGGGTGATCGTCGAGGCCTGCGACGCGGTGGGGATGAGCGCGAAGGCCGCCTACAACCTGCGCGAACGCGACCCGCTCTTCGCCGCGGGCTGGGAGGCGGCGACCGCGATCGCCCGGCCGCCGCTTGCCGACGAGGCCTATTCGCGCGCCCGCAACGGCGTCGTCGAGCGCATCTACAGGGACGGCGAGGTGATCGCCGAGCGCCACCGCTACGACAACCGCCTCACCATGTCGGTGCTCCGCCGTCTCGACGCGCGGATCGACCGCGCCGAGGAGAGGGGCGAGCCGCACCTGCGCCTCGTCGCCCGCTGGGACGAGTTCCTCGCCGCTCTGGGCGAGGACCGGCTCGAGGACGGCCGGGCGATGCTCGAAGACCCGCCCGCCGCGACCCTCGCGGCGGAAGGTGACGAAAACGCGGAAGACCGTGAACTTCGTGAACTTCACCTCTCGGGCGACGAGCTGGAAGGCGACGAAGATTATGAGGACCGGCACCTCGTCTGGGAGGACGAGGAGGGCTGGTGGACCAACTATCCGCCCCCCGAGGGCTTCGACGGCGAGGAGGAGGGCGAATATGGCGAATACGATTATCGCCGAAGCCTCAGCCCCGAAGAGGAGGAGGCGGTCGGCGCCAAGGTTGCCGACGAGCGTGCCGAGGAGCGCGCCCGGGCGGAGGCCCAGCGCCGCGCCTGGTTCGGTCTCGACGACGCCGAGGCGGCCGGGCGGAGCGAGCCGGGCGCGTGAGCCGCGGCGCCCGGGCTCGATCCGAACGTGCCTATTTCGCCTTGCAGGGTTGCTGCCAGCGCACCGGCCAGCGGGCGATGCCGGAGACGATCTGGTTGATGATGCGCTCGTCCGAGGTGCCGAGCGGGTTGTAGACGCCGGTGACGCGCGGCGAGATGATCGTGCTCGGGTCGTAGACCATCGCCTTGATCGAGCCCAGCGCCAGGATCGCGTTCTGGATCGTGGTCGCGTTCAGCTCGCTCGGCAGCGGCAGTGCCGTCGTCACCTGCTTGCCGGTGATGCCGAGCGTCTGGACGATCAGAGCGCCTCGGATGTTGTTCGCCTGCGCCTCCGCCGCCAGCGCGCCGAGGCTGCTCAGATTGACGTTGCCCTTGAGCACGGTGACGTTGGCGGTGAGCCGCAGGCCGACGCCGACATAGACGGGGATCACGCTCTCTTCCGGTTCCGGCGCCGCCGGCTGCGCGGCAGCGCCCGGGCCGTCGCCGGGAGCGGCCGAGGCGCCCTCATAGGCCTCTCCTGCGTTCATCGGGGCGGCCCCGTCCGACTGGCGCTTGAGCCCCACGATCTTGCCTTTGATGTCCCGCGTCACGACGAACCGCATGTTGACGACGTCGGCGTTTATGTAATCGAGGATCACCTGATATTGGTGGCCCTCGGCCCCCATCTTGGCCGGTCCGACGGTGGCCGATCCGCTCGCGTCGAGCTGCCGGATCGCGACTCGCACCGCATTGTCGGGAAGCGCTTCGAGCACCGGCTTGAGGCTGCTCGTCGCTCGGCCTTCGCGGTAGGTACAGTCCGCCCCGCCCTCGGCGACGACGGGAAGCGGGTCGAGCGGAACGTAGGTGAAGGCGGATTGAGTCGCCGCCTCCGTCTGCGGAATCCGCGCCGCGGGCTTGTCGCAGCTGCCGAGCAGAAGAATGGCCATGGACGCCGTCGCCAGCCGCGCTCCCCCCAGGCCGCGGCCGTGCCGGAGCCCCGTCGTGCCCGTCCGAATCATCGCCACCCCCCAGTGATCGTTTCGCTTGGGACAATAGTCTCGCCGGGAGGGCAAGTCTGTTACATTCTTTTGCCGGCCTTTCTCCTCTCTGAGAAGCTGGGTCCGCCGGCCGTTACATCCTCGGTTCTTCCAGCGTCTTGCTTTTCGCCGGATCGCTTTCCTTGTCGAGAACCGGAAGATGGAACGGACTTCCGGGGGTCGCGCCGCCCGTGCTAGCGCCCTGCCATGACCTATCTCCTCGTCAAGGCCCTGCTCTCCGGCGCGATCGTGGCGGCGGCGTCGGAGGTCGCTCGGCGCTGGCCGGGCCTCGGCGGGCTGATCGTCTCGCTGCCGCTCGTGTCGCTGCTCGCCTTCGTCTGGCTGTGGCGGGACACGGGGGATCCGGAGCGGGTGGCGGCGCTGTCGCAATCGACCTTCTGGTTCTTCCTGCCCTCGATGCCGATGTTCCTCGCGCTGCCGGCGATGCTGCGTGCCGGCCTCGGCTTCTGGCTCGCGCTCGGCCTGGCCTGCGCGCTGACCCTGGCGCTCTACGCCGCCATGTTCTGGGCCGCCCCGCGTCTCGGGATCAGGATATAGTGAGACTCGGTCCGTCTTCCTGTGCCCGACCCTTCGGAAACATCCATCCGGCGCATAGCGCGCCGCGGCGCCGGACGCGGCGCAACTTACCGCCCCGCCGCTCATTGATCCGAAGACCCGCGCGACCCGCGCGGCGTCCCCGACAGGAGCATTGTGCCATGAGTATCTTCAGCGCGATCAAGAACGCGATCTTCGGCCACAAGGCCGCCACCGCCCAGGGCCAGGCCCAGCAGCCCGGCGGCGGCTCGGCAATGCCGCAGATGGGCGCTCCCGCCTCCGCGCCCGGCCAGCCCGCCCAGGCGGTCGATGTCGACGCGGTCCTCGCCGACCTCGCCTCGCGCAAAAGCGAGAAGCTCAACTACCAGTCGTCGATCGTCGACCTGATGAAGCTGCTCGACCTCGATTCGAGCCTCGCCAACCGCAAGGCGCTGGCGACCGAGCTGGGATATACCGGTGAGAAGGACGGCAGCGCCGAGATGAACATCTGGCTGCACAAGCGGGTCATGGAGGAGCTGGAGAGGAACGGCGGCAAGGTCTCGGCGAGCCTGCGCGACTGAGCCCGCCCTTAACCCCGCGGGGCGCTCGCGTCCCGCGGCGGGACGGCGCCAATCTCCCTCTGCCGCGACGGGCCCGGCTGCGCCATGGCGGCGTTTCAGGTTCGCGTTCGAGGCTTGCGAGGGAGAGAGATGGCAGTGAATGCGGCGCGTCTGATCTGGTCCCTGGTCGTGGCCTCGGCGCTGATCGTCGCAGCGGCCGTCACGCAGGTGGGCGCCGAGGCTTCCGCTCCGCCGCGGACCCGTGTCGCCGCGGCTCCGGACCCAATGCCAACGCCTAAGCCCGCTGCGGAACTGGCGCCCCCGCGTCTGGTCGTCCGCCATATCCTGCCGATCGCCGGGCCGATGAAGCTTGGCGAATGGCATTGGGACGAGGAAGGCGCGCCCGCCGAAGGCCGGATCGTGATCACCGCCGACCTTGAGGCCGGCACCCTTTCGGTCTTCCGCGACGGCTGGGAGATCGGCACCGCAGCGATCATCTACGGCCGCGACGACAAGCCGACGCCGCTCGGCGCGTTCCCGATCCGCGAGAAGGACGCCGACCATGCCTCGCGCACCTATGGCGGCGCGCCGATGCCCTACAGTCTCCGACTGACCGGCGACGGCGTCTTC
>DATAIU010000102.1:0-15693 GCA_036262495.1 Allosphingosinicella sp. | reverse complement strand
CACGGCGTTTTCGGGTGAATGGCCGTGCCAAATCCTCCCCCAGCTCGCTGGGGGAGGGGGACCACCCGAAGGGTGGTGGAGGGGCGGCGAAGGCGAAGCCGGAGCCGTCGTCCTCGCTTCGCTCGGCCCCTCCACCGCGCTACGCGCGGTCCCCCTCCCCGAGCGAGCTCGGGGAGGATTGAGTGTATCACGAGCTCCAGGTCACCACCCATTTCAGCTTCCTGCGCGGGGCGTCGGGGGCGGACGAATTGTTCGCGGCGGCGGCGTTGCTCGGCCTGCCCGTGCTCGGCGTCGCGGACAGGAACTCGGTCGCCGGCATCGTTCGCGCCTGGGAGGCTTCGAAGGCGACCGGGGTGCGGCTGGTGGCCGGCTGCCGGCTCGATCTCGCCGACGATACCAGCCTCCTCGTTTATCCGACCGACCGCCCCGCCTGGTCGCGCCTCACCCGGCTGCTCTCGATCGGCAAGGCGCGGGCGGGCAAAGGCAGATGCGAACTCCGCTGGGCGGACGTCGAGGCGCATTCGGAAAGCCTCATCGCCATTCATTTGCCCGACGAGCCGGGCGAGGAGAATGTCCGCCTCCTCCGCCGCCTGAAAATTACCTTCGGCGACCGCGCTTACCAGGCGCTGAGCTTCCGCCGCCGGCCCGGCGATTCCCAGCGGATATTCTCGCTCGACCGCGAGGCACGTGGCGAGGGCGTCGCCTCGGTCGCGACCGGCGACATCCTCTACCATTCGCCCGACCGCCGCATGCTCCAGGACGTGATGACCGCGATCCGCGAGAAGTGCACGATCGACGCGCTCGGCTTCCGCCGCGAGCGCCACGCCGACCGCCACCTCAAGGGCCCGGAGGAGATGGCGCGCCGTTTCGCCGCCTATCCTCAGGCCGTCGCCGCAACCGCCGAGATCGCGCGGCGCTGCACCTTCGATCTGTCCGAGCTTCGCTACCAATATCCCGACGAGGCCTTGATCCCCGGCCTCTCCGCGCAGCAGGCGCTGGAGAAGCTGGTCGCCGACGCCGCCCGCGCCAAATATCCGGACGGGGTCCCGGAGCGCACCGCCGCCCAGCTCGCTCACGAGCTGGCGATGATCGACCGGCTCGCCTACGCGCCTTACTTCCTCACCGTCCACGCCATCGTCCAGTTCGCGCGGTCGCAGAACATCCTTTGCCAGGGGCGCGGCTCGGCGGCGAACAGCTGCGTCTGCTATTTGCTCGGAATCACCTCGATCGACCCCATTCGCCACGAATTGCTGTTCGAGCGCTTCGTCTCGCCCGAGCGGCCCGAGCCGCCCGACATCGACGTCGATTTCGAGCACGAGCGGCGCGAGGAGGTGATCCAGTGGATCTACCGCACCTACGGCCACCATCGCGCCGCCTTGACCGCCGTCGTCTCGCGCTACCGGGCGCGCGGCGCGGTGCGCGAGGTGGGAAAGGCGCTCGGCCTGCCCGAGGACCTCACCGCCGCCCTCTCCAGCCAGGTCTGGGGCTGGTCGAACGAGGGCGTGGAGGACCGCCACGTCGAGGAGCTGAACCTCGACCGCTCGGAGCCGCGCCTGGCGCTGGCGCTCGATCTCAGCCGCCAGCTGATCGGCACGCCCCGCCACCTCTCCCAGCATCCGGGCGGCTTCGTCCTGACCCAGGAGCGGCTCGACGATCTCGTGCCGATCGAGCCCGCCGCGATGGCGGACCGGCGCGTCATCGAATGGGACAAGGACGATATCGAGGCGCTGAAGTTCATGAAGGTCGACGTGCTCGGGCTCGGCATGCTCGGCTGCATGCGCCGCGCCTTCGACCTCCTTCGCGAGCACAAAAGCAAGGATATAGGCCTCGCCGACCTCCAGGACGACGATCCGGCCGTCTACAGGATGATCCAGAAGGCCGACACGATCGGCGTCTTCCAGATCGAGAGCCGGGCGCAGATGTCGATGCTGCCCAGGATGAAGCCCAAGGAATTCTACGACCTCGTCATCGAGGTCGCGATCGTCCGCCCCGGGCCGATCCAGGGCGACATGGTCCATCCCTATCTCCGCCGCCGCGAGGGCAAGGAGACGCCCGAATATCCCCGCCCGGAGCTGCGCGCGGTGCTCGAGAAGACTTTGGGCGTGCCGCTGTTCCAGGAGCAGGCGATGAAGGTCGCCATCGTCGGGGCGGGCTTCACGCCCGCGGAAGCCGACGCGCTCCGCCGCTCGATGGCGACCTTCAAGTTCACCGGCGGCGTGAGCCACTTTCGCGACAAGATGATCGAGGGGATGGTTTCACGCGGCTACGGGCGCGACTTCGCCGAGCGCACCTTCCGCCAGATCGAGGGCTTCGGCAGCTACGGCTTTCCGGAAAGCCACGCGGCGAGCTTCGCCAAGATCGCCTACGCCTCGAGCTGGATGAAATGCCATCATCCGGACGTCTTCTGCGCGGCTTTGCTGAACGCCCAGCCGATGGGCTTCTACGCCCCCGCCCAGCTCGTCCGCGACGCACGGGACCATGGGATCGAGGTGCGGCCTGTGTGCATCAATGAGAGCCGGTGGGATTGCACTTTGGACCCCTCTCCCGCTTGCGGGAGAGGGAGGGGCCCGCGAAGCGGGAGGGTGAGGGTCTTTGGCACGGACTCAGCAAGACCCTCACCCTACCCTCTCCCGCAAGCGGGAGAGGGGAAGTTCCTCCCCGTCCGCCTCGGTTTTCGCATGGTGAAGGGCCTCTCCAACCTCCACGCCGCGCAGATCGCAGCGGCGCGGGCGGAGCGGGCTTTCGTCTCGGTCGAGGACGTCTGGCGCCGCTCGGGTGTGCCGGTGGCGGCGCTCGAAAAGCTCGCCGACGCCGACGCCTTCGCCTCGCTCGGCCTCGACCGGCGCCAAGCCTTGTGGCGGGTGCGCGGGCTCGGCGAGGCGCCTTTGCCGCTCTTCGCTTTCGTCGAGGGCCAGGAAAGGGAGCCGGAAGTGGCGCTCGCCCGGCTCACCGAAGGGCGCGAGGTGGTCGAGGATTATCGCGCGGTCCAGCTGACGCTGCGGCGGCATCCCGTCGCCTTCCTCAGGCCCGAGCTCGACCGCCGCGGCTTCGTGCGCTGCGCCGATCTCAGGCACATAGGGGACGGACGGCGGGTCGAGGTCGCCGGAATCGTCCTTATCCGCCAGCGTCCGGGCTCGGCGAAGGGGGTGCTCTTCGTGACGATCGAGGACGAAAGCGGGGTCGCCAACGCGATCATCTGGCCCGATCGTTTCGAGGCTCAGCGGCGCGTCGTGATGGCCTCGGCCATGCTCGGCATCAAAGGCGCGGTGCAGAAGGAAGGCGACGTGATCCACGTCGTCACCGACCGGATGGAGGACCTGACGCCGATGCTGCGCACCGTCGGGGCGATGGACTTCCCCCACCGCACCGCGCCCGCCGACGGCGCCAAAGGCGGGGCCCCCGACCCGCGCGAGCGAAAGCCCGTACGGCCCGGGGGCCCTCTATTACCGAAAGAGGAGGAAGCGACGATCCCGATCCGGAGCCGCAACTTCCACTAGCGAGGCTCTAGAACCTCTGCTGGCGCTCGTAGAGCGACTTGTAATGCTGGATACGGGTGACGCGCAGGCCCGGCATGCCGGAGCGGTCGACCGCGCGCTGCCACGAGGCGAACTCCTCGAGCGTCAGCGTATAGCGTTCGCACGCCTCGTCGACGCTGAGCAGGCCACCATTGACCGCGGCCACGACCTCGGCCTTGCGCCGGACGACCCAGCGCGAGGTGGAGGGCGGCGGCAGCGAATCGAGCGTCAGCGGCTCCCCCAAAGGGCCGATGACCTGCGCCGGCCGCCGGACGGGTTCCGGCTCGATCAATTCCGCTTCGAGTAGATTCACGTTCATGCGTCTCCTGCCCTCCCTTGAGAGGCCTTTAGCGGCGACCCCTTGAAGGAAGGCTGAAATGCCAAGGTAAACGGGCCGGTCATTTCAGTTTACAGCCCCTTGCCGGGCAAAAGCCGGGTTGAACGAGCCGCCCTGCGCCGCCACCGCCTCGCGCCAGCAGGGGCCGGCGAGGAGGATCTCGGCGAGCGGATCGGCGAGCCGTGCCAGCGTCGCCGGCGACCGCTGGACGCGCGGCGCCGGTGGCGCCGGGCGCTGGGCCTGAAGCGCGGCGACGAACAGCCCGAAATCGAGACGCGCGGGCGTCCGCGCGGCGAAACGCGCCTCGGCCCGGCGAAAGAAGCTCAAATCCATCCCGCCTTCCTAGCGGCCAGGCCTGAAGACGTGGTTAAAGGCCGCTAGACTGGGCTTTTCGCCTCGCGCGGCCTATGGAGCGGCCGCCATGAACGTCGATTTCCAGCTCCGCCGCGACCCTTCGGAAGCGCGCATCGTCGTCGCCATGTCGGGCGGCGTCGACAGCTCGGTCGTGGCCGCGCTGGCGGCGCGGAGCGGGGCGGAAGTGATCGGAGTCACGCTCCAGCTCTACGACCATGGCGAGGCGGTGGGGCGCTCCAAGGCGTGCTGCGCCGGCCGCGACATCGAGGACGCGCAGGCGGTGGCGGCGAAGCTCGGCATCGCCCATTACGTCTTCGACTATGAGAGCCGCTTCCGCGACAGCGTCATCGAGCGGTTCGCCGACGAATATGCACGGGGCCGGACGCCGATCCCCTGCGTGTCGTGCAACCAGGGGGTGAAGTTCACCGATCTCTTCGGCCTCGCCCGCGATCTCGGCGCCGACTGCCTCGCGACCGGTCACTACGTTCGTCGAGTTGAGGGGCTGAACGGCGCGGAGCTCCACCGCGCCGCCGATCCGGCGCGCGACCAAAGCTATTTCCTGTTCGCCACGACGCGCGAGCAGCTCGACTATCTTCGCTTTCCGCTCGGCGACCTGCCGAAGCCGGCGGTGCGCGAGATCGCGGGCGAGCTCGGCCTGGGCGTCGCCGCGAAGCCCGACAGCCAGGACATCTGCTTCGTGCCGGCCGGCGACTATGCCGCGATCGTGAAGAAGGTGCGGCCCGAGGCCGCTCGGCCGGGGGACATCGTCGATCTGGAGGGGAGGGTGCTCGGCCGGCACGCGGGGCTGATCCACTTCACCGTCGGCCAGCGCCGCGGCCTCGACTTGGGCGGGCAGCCGGAGCCGCTCTACGTGGTCAGGCTGGAGCCGGAGGCGGCGCGCGTGGTCGTCGGCCCGAAGGCCGCGCTCGCCGTCGAGGGCGCGCGCCTTTCGGACCTCAACTGGCTCGGCGAGGGCCAGCGCGGGGGCCTTTCCGTCAAGGTCCGCTCGATGGCGCGACCGGCCGCGGCGCGGTTCGACGGCGAGAGCGTCTGGTTCGAGGCGCCGGAATATGGCGTCGCGCCGGGGCAGGCGGCGGTGATCTACGAGGGGTCGCGAGTGCTCGGCGGGGGCTGGATCGAGGAAACCACATCCTTCCGTGCGGTCGCTCTGGCCGCCGCGTAGAGCAGGGTCCCCGCCGCGGCGAGGATCAGCAGCATCCGCCAGCTCGGCCAAGCCGATTGCGACGCCGCCCAGATGCAGATCGCGATCGCGAGCGCCATCATGATCCAGAGGAGGGGCGAAGGACGCTCGCCTTTCGCCAGGGAGGCGATGCTGATCGAATAGACGAACATCCGGGCCAGCGTGGAGACGACGGCCAGCCAGACGAAGCTCCCGGTCAGGGCCAGGAGCGCGATGAGGCCGCCCATGAACATGATCGAATTGGCCGGCGTCGCATAGCGCTCGCCGACTCGCCCGAACCAGGCGGGGAGGAGACCGTCGCGCGCCATGGCGTAGCTCGTGCGCGGCGTGCCCGTCATGCCTCCGCCGATATTGCCGAGCAGCGAGAAGACCGCGGTGGCGGTCAGTATGAAGCCCCCTGCCGGCCCGAGCAGAGCGGTGCCGAAGCCGACCATCGGCGCGGCGCCGCCGGCCCCAGGGGCCATGACGGCCACATAGGCCAGCTGAACGAGGAAATAGAGGGCCGCGGTCGAGACGATCGTCGCGATCAGCGCGCGCGGAATGGTGCGCTTCGGGTCGGCCGTCTCGCCGGCCGGGGCGACGCTATTCTCGAAGCCGACAAAGGCGTAGAGGATGAGCAGGGCCGCGGCCTCGAGATCGGTGAACGGCGGCACCGCGCCGGGCGGACCGAGCCGGCCTCCGAACATCATGAGCCCCAGTATCGCCATGCCGAGGAGCGGCGCCGCCTTGAGCAGAGTGACCGCGTCGAGCAGGCGGATCGCGCGCTTGACGCCGCAGACGTTGACGAGGGTGAGGAGCCCGGTCACGGCCAGGATGATCAGCGCCCGCGGGACGGGCGCCGCCAAGACGGGCCAGAGCGCGGCGAGATAGGTGACGAGCACCGTCGTGTTCGCCGCGAGCGCGGTGGCGCGCGCGACGTAGTAGATCCAGCCGGCCTGGAAGGAGGCGACGGGCCCGAAAGCGGCGGCGTAGACCACCGGCCCGCCCGAAACCGGATGGCGCGCGGCAACCCGGGCGAAGGGCAAAGCGACGGCCAGCACCAGCAGGCCGAAGAGCGGAAAGAGGAAAGGGCTGAAAGCGCCGAACTTGTCGTTGAGCGTTCCGGGCAGAGCGAAGATGCCCGCGCCGACCATGCCGTTGAACGACAGGAAGGCCGAACCGAAGAAACCGATGTCCCGCCGAAGCGGCTCGTCCTTGCGCGAGTCCATGCCCTCCTATCCCCAATCCCTCGGGGCAAGGGAAGCCGGTTAACCTGATTTCGATCAAGCCCTTGGCGAGTGCGCGTCGAAAGCGAACGTGGTAGCCACTTCTTCGGGGAGTTGCTTTCTTCGCCTCAGCGAAGCGGAGTGAGGCCGCGCCGGTCCTGGACCGGCGATCGGGGGGTGTGTCCGGTGCGTAGGCTCATCACTATCGATTTGCCGCGGCGTCTTTCGCGCCGGCTGCCGCGCATCGTCACCGAAATCCTGGTCGGCGCCGCGGTCACCGCAACGTTGGTCGTGGTTCCGACCCTGCTCGAGCCGCTTCCCGAAAACCTCGCGCCCTTCGCGCTCGTCTTCCTCGCGATCGTCGTTGCCGCCCTCGTCGCCGGCTGGCGAAGCGGCCTCGTCGCCCTCATCCTCGGCCAGGGGCTGATCTGGTATTTCGTCCTCCCGACGCCCCGAAGCTTCGCCCTGGCGACCGCCGAGGTGGGTTATGGCCTCGCTTTGTCGACGACGGTCCAGTTCCTGATCCTCGGCGCGCTCGCCCTCTATCAGCGCGAAATCCGGGCCGGTCAGATCGAGCGGACGCGCCGTATCAACTTCCTCGGCCACGCGCTGCGCGAGATGGACCATCGCACCCGAAACAACTTCCAGATCGTGACGTCATTGCTCGGCCTTCAGGCGAACCGTTCGCCGAACGAGGAGGTGAAGGCGGCGCTTGGCGAGGCGGCCGAGCGGCTGACGGCCATCGCCGCGGTCTACGACGCCCTGGCGCCGAGCCATCAGGGCCTCGCCGCCGTCCGCCTGCAGGATCAGCTCGAGGAGATTTGCGCGCAGATCCGGCGCGGAATCATGCCCGACGGCGTGACGCTCGAGACCGATCTCGAGGCCGTCGTCGTCCCGCACGAGACCGCGGTCGCTGCCGGGATCGTCGTCAACGAGCTCGTCACCAACGCCTGCAAGCACGCTTTCCCCGACGGCCGCGGCACGGTGCGCGTCGCCCTTCGCCGTGAAGCCGAGCGGGCGCTGATCGAGGTTTCCGACGACGGCAAGGGCTTCGCGTCGCAGGGCGCCCGCAAGGGCCTGGGCACGCGCCTCGTCGCCGCCTTTTGCGAAAGAATGCGGGCCGAACGCGAGATCCGCTCCGGCGAGGGCGGAACGACCCACGTCATTCGGCTACCGCTGAAGGCGTGAAACCCAGGAGCGCCGGCATATTGCTCTACCGACGCGATGCGGACGGACCGCGCGTCCTCCTCATCCATCCCGGCGGTCCTTTCTGGCGGGGCCGCGACGAGGGGTCATGGATGATCCCAAAGGGGGAGCTCCAGGCCGGGGAGGCGCCGTTGGCGGCCGCGATGCGCGAGTTCGAGGAGGAGCTGGGCGCCGCGCCGCAGGGCGAGCCCCAGCCTCTCTGCACGGTCCGCCAATCGGGGGGCAAGCTGGTCGAGGCATTCGCGCTTGAAGGGGATTTCGACTGCGCAGGCCTCGACAGCAACCTTTTCACGGTCGAATATCCGCCGAGGAGCGGCCGGGTCGCCTCCTTCCCTGAAGTGGACGAGGCGCGCTGGTTCAGCCTGGACGAGGGGCGGAGGAAGATCCTCGCCAGCCAGGCGCCGATACTCGATGCGCTGGAGGCCGCGCTCAGAAGCGGAGCGTCCCCTCGATCATCGTGATGCAGCGCCCGCCGAGGATGGCGCGGTCGCCGTCGAGCCGGCAATCGACCATGCCGCCGCGGCGGCTCGCCTGGTAGGCGCTGAAGCGGTTCCGGCCGAGCCGGGCCGCCCAATAGGGCGTCAGGACCGCGTGGGCGGAGCCGGTGACGGGATCCTCGTCTATCCCGGCGGCGGGCGCGAAGACCCGGCTTGCGACGTCGCTCGTCGAGCCTGGCGCGGTGCAGATGGTGAGGATGTCGCCCTCCGCCGCGAGGGCTCGGAAATCGGGCTCGAGCGCCCTCACTTCCGCTTCGTCGCCGAAGACGATCAGGGCGTAGAGGCCCGGGTGCCAGAGCGTCTCGGCGGGCTCGGCGCCGAGCGCCGCGACGACGCGCGGCAGCGGCTTCGGCTCCGGCCGGTAGGCGGGGAGCGACATCGCGTACGCTTCGAGCTCGCCGCGGGCGACCTCGAGCAGCCCGGCCTTGCGGGTGCGGAAGCGGACCCGGTCGCGCTCGCCGATCAGGACATGCCCCGAGGCCAAAGTCGCGTGGCCGCAGAGCACCACCTCGACGGCCGGAGTGAACCATCGCAGCTCGTAATCCGCCTCGGGATCGTCCGGGGCGGGCACGGTGAAGGCGGTCTCCGAGAGGTTGTTCTCCATGGCGATCGCCTGGAGAATCTCGTCCGGGAGCCATTCCGCCAGCGGCAGGACCGCGGCGGGATTGCCGGTGAACGGCCGGTCGGCAAAGGCATCGACCTGGTAAAGGGGCAGCTCAGCCATTTTCTTCCTCCTCGGAAGGCGCGGTGAGGTCGGTTTCGGCGAGGGGGTTGCCGGGCTGGTCGACCTGTCCTTCCGGATCGATGTGGATGAGGATCTCGGCGCCGGGGAATTCGGCCTCGAGCTTGTGCTCGACCTCGTCCATCACCTTGTGGGCCTCGGCAATGGTCATCTTCGGGTCCATCCAGACGTGGAACTGGACGAAATCGTGGGCGCCGCTGGTGCGGGTGCGAAGGTCGTGGATTCCGCGAAGCTCGGGATGGCGCGCCGCGACTTCGACGAAGCGGCGGCGCTTCTCCTCGGGCCATTCCTTGTCCATCAGCTGGTCGATGGCGCGCGCCGAGGCCTTCCACGCGCCCCAGCCGAGCCACAGAGCGATGGCGATGCCGAGGACGGGGTCGGCCCCCGAAAGTCCGAAATACTGGTCGAGGACGAGAGCGGCGATGACGGCGAGGTTGAGGAGCAGGTCGCTCTGGTAGTGGACATGGTCGGTCTCGATGGCGACCGATGCGGTGCTGCGGATGACTCGGCGCTGGTACCAGAGGAGGGCCAGCGTCGCCGCGATGGCTATCGCCGAGACGGCGATGCCGGCCGGGGCGTCCGCCGTCGTCCGGCCGTGGACGAGCCTGTCGAGCGCGCGCCAGAGGATGCCGAAGGCCGAGAAGCTGATCAGCCCGACCTGGAACAAGGCCGCGATCGCCTCGGCCTTGCCGTGGCCGAAGCGGTGCTCGCGGTCCGCCGGCTCGGCCGCGACCCGGACTCCGTAGAGCGTGATCAAAGAGGCGAGCAGATCGAGGCCGGTGTCAGCGAGCGAGCCGAGCATGGCGACGGAGCCGGTCGTCCAGGCGGCATAGCCTTTGAGTACGGCGAGGAAGAGGGCGATCGAGACGCTGGCCAGCGCCGCGCGGGCAGTCAGGACGCCATGCGCGGCGCGGTGGTGCCGGTCGGTCACGGGTAGAGCAGGCCTTCGCTCCAGCCCTCGCCGAGCCGGGTGAAAAGCCGGCGTTCGTGGAGGCGGTGCGGGCGATCGGTCCAGAACTCGATCGTCTCGGGCAGAACGCGCCAGCCCGACCAGCGCGGCGGACGGGGGACGTCGGCGCCTTCGAAGCGGCGGCGGACCTCCTCGTAGCGCGCCTCGAACGTCGCCCGCGCGTCGAGCGGCCGCGACTGGTCGGAGGCCCAGGCGCCGATCTGGCTGTCGCGGCCGCGCGTGGCGAAATAGGCGTCGGCCTCGGCATCGCCGACCGGCTCGACCGGCCCTTCGACGCGGACCTGGCGGCGCAGCGCCTTCCAGTGGAAGAGCAAAGCCGCGCGGGGATTGGCGGCGACCTCCTCCGCCTTGCGGCTGTCGAGATTGGTGTAGAAGACGAAGCCGCGCGCGTCGTGCCCCTTCATCAGCACCATGCGCACCGACGGCCGTCCCTGGGCGTCGGCGGTCGCCAGCGCCATTGCGGTCGGATCGTTCGGCTCGGCTTCGACGGCCTCGGCGAGCCAGCGGTCGAACAGGAGGTGCGGGTCCTCGGCCATGCCCGCCCTTTGCCTCCGCGCCGTCCCCGAAACAAGCGGCGGTCCGCGCGGCGCAATGCGCCCCTCCACCATGCTTCGCATCCTCCCTGCCCGCGAAGCGGATGGGGAGGGGGACCGCACGAAGTGCGGTGGAGGGGCTGAACCCGCTTGCACGCACCCGGTGCCTTACCCATCTGATACACGTTGCCTTGCGGCAAAGAGTGGACTTTTCGAGCGGAGCGAGAGAACGAAGCGCCGATGGCCGATCTCTACACTCAATTGGGCGTGAAGCGCGACGCGGGCGAGGCCGACATCAAGAAGGCCTACAGGAAGCTCGCCAAGGAGCTTCATCCGGACCGCAACAAGGACAATCCGGCCGCCTCGGCGCGCTTCTCCAAGGTGACTCAGGCCTATGACATCCTCGCCGACAAGGACAAACGCGCGCGCTACGATCGCGGCGAGATAGACGAGGAGGGCAAGCCGCGCGCGCCGTTCGGCTATGCCGGCGGCGCACCGGGCGCCGCTCCGGGCGGGTTCAGGCGCACCGCCGGGGGCCCCGGCCCCGATTTCGCCGGCGGCGAGGAGATCGACCTTTCCGAGCTGTTCGGCGACCTTTTCGGCGGCAACGGCCAGCGCCGCGGCAGCGGCGGCGGCTTCGGCGGCTTCGGCGGCTTCGGAACCCGGCGCGGCCCGCCCCCGCCGCAGAAGGGCGCCGACATGGCCTACCGCCTGCCGGTCTCGTTCGAGGACGCGGCGACTCTGAAGGAGCAGCGCGTCACTTTGTCGGGCGGCAAGACGGTGTCGATCAAGCTTCCCCCTGGCGTCGATGAAGGGACTCGCATCCGGCTCGCCGGGCAGGGCCAGCCGGGCCCTTCCGGCAACGGCGACGCGATCGTCACCATCTCGATCAAGCCGCACCGCTTCTTCACTCGCGAGGGCGTCAATATCCGCCTCGATCTGCCGATCTCGCTCGACGAAGCCGTGCTCGGCGCGAAGGTCAAGGTGCCGACCGTCGACGGACCGGTGATGCTGAGCATCCCCAAGGGGACGAGCGCAGGGAAGGTGCTGCGCCTCAAAGGTCGGGGCTTCACCGGCAAGGGCGGCCAGCGCGGCGACCAGCTGGTGACGGCGATGGTCGAGATCCCGAACGACGACGCTGAGCTGCAGCGCTTCGCCGAGGGCTGGAGCCGGAAGGGCCGAGGAAACCCGCGGGCGGGGCTGGGCGTCTAAGCGGCGTGCAGCCGACCATTTCCCCCGAATCCCCGGAAGCGAGGCGAAAGAGGCTCGCCCGCGCCAAGGCGCGTTTCGGCAAGATACGAAGCGGCATGCGGCCCGGCGCCTACCCGTTCGAGGTGGTGAAGCGCGTCTCGATAGGCGTCTACAACGACGGCTTCATCCACGCCGGCAACCTCGCCTATCTGGCGCTGATGACGGTCTTTCCGTTCGTCATCGTCGCGGCGGCCGTGGCTCGCGTGTTCGGCCAGACCGAAGGCGGGCTGCACACCGTCGCGGCCCTGCTGCAGACCATGCCTCCCGACGTCGCGGACGTGCTGAGGAAGCCGATCAACGACGTGCTGACGGCGCGCTCGGGCAACCTCATCTGGCTCGGCGCCCTGATCGGACTGTGGACGACGGGGAGTTTCATCGAGACGATCCGCGACATCCTGCGGCGCGCCTATGGCGTCACGTCGGGCGCGCCCTTCTGGGAATATCGGCTCGGATCGATAGGCCTGATCGTCGCTTCCGTCTTCCTGATGCTGGTTTCGTTCAGCGTCTCGATCCTGCTCTCCTCGGTCGAGCAGTTCATCCGAAGCGCCTTTCCCTATGCCGACGACGTGCTCGGGCTGCTCGCTCTGTTCCGCATCATTCCCGGCCTCGTCCTGTTCGGATCGATCTACCTCATCTTCGTGTCCCTCACCCCGCGCCGCTACCGCCGCATCCAGTGCCGCAAATGGCCCGGTGCGCTGTTCGTGACCCTGTGGTGGCTGGCGACGACCGCGGCCATGCCCTGGGTGCTCTCCAGCCTCGGCGGCTACGACCTGACCTATGGAAGCCTGGCGGGCGTGATCATCGCGCTGATCTTCTTCTTCATGATCGGGCTCGGCGTGGTTATCGGCGCGCAGCTCAACGCGGCGCTGGCGGAACCGCCCGAGCCGACGATAAAGGAAGCCAAGCAGGAGGTCGCCGCCGAGAAGGCCGTGGCCAAGGCCGAAGGGGAAACGGCATGACCGGTTTGATGGCGGGCAAGCGCGGGCTGATCATGGGCCTCGCCAACGACAAGTCGCTGGCCTGGGGAATATCGAAGAAGCTGGCCGATGCCGGCGCCGAGCTCGCTTTCTCCTATCAGGGCGAGGCGCTCCAGAAGCGCGTCGCTCCGCTCGCCGCCGAGACGGGCTCGGACTTCCTCATCCCCTGCGACGTTGCCGACATGGCGGACCTTGACGCCGCGTTCGAGGCGCTTGCGAAGCGGTGGCGGACCATCGACTTCGTCGTCCACGCGATCGGCTTCTCCGACAAGAACGAGCTGCGCGGCAAATATGTCGATACGAGCCTCGACAATTTCCTGCTGTCGATGAACGTTTCCGCCTACAGCTTCACCGCGGTGGCGCGGCGCGCGCGGCCGATGATGCCGAGCGGCGGCAGCCTGCTCACGCTCTCCTATTACGGCGCGGAGAAGGTGATCCCGCACTATAACGTGATGGGCCTCGCCAAGGCGGCGCTCGAGACCAGCGTCAAATATCTGGCGATGGACCTCGGCCCCGAGAATATCCGGGTCAATGCCATCTCCGCCGGCCCAATCAAGACCTTGGCGGCCAGCGGCATCGGCGACTTCCGCTACATCCTCAAATGGAACGAATATAACAGCCCGCTCCGCCGCAACGTGACGATCGAGGACGTGGGCGGCGCCGGCCTCTATTTGCTCTCCGACCTCGCCTCGGGCGTCACCGGCGAGATCCATCACGTCGACGCCGGCTACAACGTCGTCGGCATGAAGGCCGAGGACGCGCCCGACATCGCGACCACGTAGAGGTAAACGGATGGCTTTTCTGGTTTTTCCGGACGAGTCAGGGCGACGGGCGGCAGCCGACACGTTGAGGAAGTCGTGATGCCCGCGGTGTTCTGGGACCGCGGGTTCAAGTTTACTTTTACTCGAACGAAGGCCTCCCTCTGGAGCCCATACACGTGCATGTCGCCAAGCGCGGCCTGGGCGATGCCAAGCTCTGGCTGTATCCCGAAGTCGCATTCGCGTATACGCACGGCTTTGACGCCCGGACGCAAAGCTGGATCCTGAATCTGATTGAGGCGCGCCGGGCAGAGATTGAAAGCGCGTGGAATGAGCATTTCCGTTCAAGCGACCAAGGTCGAGTTTGACGACAATCAGATGTGGGTCCATCTCGATGACGGTCGGGTGATGGGCGTTCCACTCGCGTGGTACCCCCGGTTGCTCCAGGGTTCCGCAAAGGAGCGCGCCGAGGTGTGGATCACTCCGACGGGCTTGCATTGGGACGCGTTGGATGAGGATATCTCGATTGCGGGAATCCTCGCGGGTCGGGGTGACATGGCCCGGACCCGTTCTCGCGCCGCGTGAGTGTCAACAGCTTCGGACGGCTGTTTCGCTACACCAGCTGGGGCGAGAGCCACGGGCCGGCGATCGGCGCCGTGGTGGACGGCTGCCCGCCGGGACTGAGCCTTTCGGAAGCCGATATCCAGCCCTGGCTCGACCGACGCCGGCCCGGCCTGTCGGCGAATACGTCGCCGCGGCGCGAGGCGGACCGGGTGCGCATCCTCTCGGGCGTCTACGAGGGCCGCACCACCGGGACGCCAATCAGCCTCGTCATCGAGAATGAGGACGCCCGGTCCGGCGATTATGCCGACCTGCCGCCGCGCCCCGGCCATGCCGACGCGGCCTATCAGGCCAAATACGGCCTGCGCGACCCGCGCGGCGGCGGCCGCGCCTCGGCGCGGGAGACGGCGATGCGGGTGGCGGCGGGGGCGATCGCGCGGCTCGTCATTCCGGAGGTCCGGATCGAGGCGAGCATCGCCGAGCTCGGTGGATCGAGCGAGGAGGCGAGCTGGGAGGGGCTGCTCGAGCAGGCGCGCCAGGCGGGTAGTTCTCTCGGTGCGGTCGTGGAATGCGTGGCGACCGGAGTCCCGGCCGGCTGGGGCGCGCCGGTCTATGCCAAGCTCGACGCCGATCTGGCGGCGGCGCTCGTCTCGATCAACGCCGTCAAGGGCGCGGAAATCGGCGCGGGCTTCGACGCCGCGCGCCGCCGGGGCGAGGACAATGCCGACCCGGCTATGGCGGGCGGGATCACCGGGGGCATCGCGACGGGCGAGCCGATCGTCGTCCGTACCGCCTTCAAGCCGACCTCGTCGGTGGCGAAGCTGGGGGTGGGGGGACGGCACGATCCCTGCGTCGCGATACGGGGCGTCCCGGTCGTCGAGGCGATGGTCGCCCTGGTCCTCGCCGACCACAAGCTCCTCCACCGCGCGCAGTGCGGGTGAGCCGGGATCCGGCGGGAGGGGGATGGATGCCCGACGTGGATTCGAACCACGATTGACGGATTCAGAGTCCGTAGTCTTACCATTAGACGATCGGGCAGCGCCGGCGGCGAGATAGGCCGCGCCCCGCAACCGGTCAAGGCGGGGGGCCGTTACTCGGCCGGGACGGCGAGAGGCGCAGGCCGGCCGGAAAGGCGCCTCAGAAGACGCGGCAGCGGCGCGTTGCGCTCCATCCAGGCGGCATAGTCCCGATAGGCGGGATCGGCCGAGAGGTGCCGCTCCTCGGTCCGCGCGCGCCAGTAATAGACGCCGGCGACGACGCCCATCAGGAAGCTGTTGCGCACCACGTCGGTGAGGTTCCCCGTGGTCGCCAGGAAGGGCATGGTCGCCAGCCACCAGAAGAGGTTCTTCGAGACGTAGGCCGGGTGCTTGGTCCAGGCGTAGGGCCCGTGGGTCAGGATGCCGCGGTGGGTGAGGTTCGAGAAGCGGATGCCGAACGCCACCGTGGCCCAGGCGTAGATGCCGGTGAGCAGGACCAGCAGGAAGGCGACGAACGTCATGGCGAGCGGATAGCCGCCGAGCCAATAGGCCCAGCCATTGTCGTCCAGCGTGCCCGGATGGTAATCGAGCGGCCCGCCCGCGCCCATC
>DATAIU010000101.1:0-2967 GCA_036262495.1 Allosphingosinicella sp. | reverse complement strand
ATTCGCCGTCGCCTTGCCGAGCTCCACCCCGAACTGGTCGAACGGATTGATGCCGAGCAAAGTCGCGTTCGTGAACGTGCGGTGCTCGTAGAAAGCGAGCAGCGCCCCGAGCGCCCCGGGATCGAGGCGGTCGAGGAGGATGGTCGTCGAGGGCCGGTCGCCCGGATAGGAACGGTGCGGATCGTCGGAGCCCTTTCCCGACATCAGGGCGGCGCCCTGCGCGAAACAGTTGATCAGAAGCTGGCGGTGATGCTCCTCGTCGAGCGCGTGGCCGGGCTCGACCGCGGCGACGAACTCGACCGGGACCAGACGGGTGCCCTGGTGAAGGAGCTGGAAGACGGCGTGCTGGGCGTCGGTGCCGACCCCGCCCCAGGTGACCGGCGCGGTCGGCCGGCCGACGGGCGAGCCGTTCAGCGTCACCGACTTGCCGTTCGATTCCATCTCGAGCTGCTGGAGGTAGGACGGCAGGAGGCGCAGGCGCTCGTCATAGGCGAAGACGGCGCGGGTCTCGGCGCCGCGGACGACGGAGTAATAGAGATCGGCGAACGCCGCGAGCATCGGCGCGTTGGTCCGCGGCGGGGCGAGGCGGAAATGGCGGTCCATCGCGGCGGCGCCCTCGAGCAATTGCTCAAAGGCCTCCCAGCCGAGCGTCAGCGCCGCCGGGAAGCCGATCGACGACCACAGCGAGTAGCGGCCGCCGACGCTCTCGGCGAACGGCAGGATTCGGGTCTCGTCGATGCCGAACTCGACGGCCTTTTCGGGCGCGGCCGTCACGGCGACGGTGCGGCCGAACGCGTCGGCCAACCCGCCTTGCTCCATCCAGGCGAGGGCGGAGCGCGCGTTCAACATCGTTTCGACCGTGGTGAAAGTCTTCGATGCGACGACGAGCAGCGTCGCTTCGGGATCGAAGGCGGCCACCGCTTCCTCGAGCGCGGCGCCGTCGACGTTCGAGACGATCGCGGCGTCGTAGCGGGTCGAATCGCGGCCGAGCGCGTCGATCAGGAGTTCGGGCCCGAGCGCCGAGCCGCCGATGCCGATGTGGAGGACGTGCTGGATGTCGCCGAACGCCCCGGCCTCGATCGCATCGACCAAAGCGCGCATCCGCAAGCGCAGCGCGGAGGCTCGGGCGACGCTCTCGGGCGCGCCCTGGCCGCGCTCGGCGGGATGCTCGGCGGCCCGCCCCTCGGTCGGGTTGACGATCCGGCCGGCGAACAAAGCGTCGCGCGCCGCGGCGAGGCCGCGATCCCAGGCGAGCCGCTCGAAGGCGGCGAGCGCGGACTCATCGAGATGGGTCTTGGAGAAATCGAACAGCAAACCGGGGAGCCCCACCGTGAGCCGGGCGACGCGATCCGGGTCGTCTGCGAACAGGTCCGCGAGGCGCGGCGCCTCGAGCGCTTCGACCGCGGCCCACGCTTCGCTCATCCCTTGCAACGCCTCCTTCGCGGCGCCTCCTCTAGTGGCGGAGCCGGCCCATTCCTAGCGCCCGCTTGACCGCGCCCGCGCGCCACGCGAAAGCGCCGCCATGGCGACCGAGGCGGCAGCGGGCAAAAAGGCGAAGAAAGGCGGCGTCGGCGAGACGACGCGCTTCCTGCTCATCTTCGTGCTCTGCGCTTTGTTCCTGAGGACCTTCATCGTCGCGCCCTTCATGATCCCGTCGGGCTCGATGCTGCCGGACCTGATGATCGGCGACTATCTGTTCGTCGCCAAATGGCCGTACGGCTATTCGCGTTACTCATTCCCCTTCGGCCTCGCCTCGTTCGACGGGCGCATCCTCGCCGGCGAGCCCAAGCGCGGCGACGTCGTCGTCTTCCGCTACCCCGGCGAGGACAAGGACCTGGTCAAGAGGCTGATCGGCCTGCCCGGCGATCGGATCCAGATGCGCGGCGGCCACCTGATCCTCAACGGCAAGCCGGTGCCGAAGGTCCGGATCGCCGATTTCATGATGCCCGTGACGCCGAACAGCCCGTGCCGCCACGTCGGCCCCGAGCCCGAGGCGCCGGTGACCGAGAAGGGCGCGGCTTTCTGCCGCTATCCCCGCTTCCGCGAGACGCTGCCGGACGGACGGAGCTACGAGGTGCTGGACCAGTATCGGAGCCCGGCCGACGACACGGGCGTCTTCACCGTGCCGGCCGGCCATTACTTCATGATGGGCGACAATCGCGACGACAGCGCCGACAGCCGCATCCCGCGCGCCGACGACGGCGTGGCGATGCTGCCCAAAGACTATGTAATCGGCCGCGTCATGATCGCCTTCTTCTCGACCGACGGCTCGGCCGAGTGGATCAAGCCCTGGACCTGGGTGAGCGCGGCGCGCTGGGAGCGGATCGGGCGGACCTACTGAATGCGGCCCGAGACCTCGCAATGGCTTGCCGAACTGCTCGGCCGGGCGCCGGCCGACCCGAGCCTGTTCGAGCGGGCGCTGACCCATGCCAGCCATGCCGACGATCCCTATGAGAGGATCGAGTTTCTCGGCGACCGGGTCCTCGGCCTGGCCGTCGCCGACTGGCTCTACCAGCTCTTCCCCGACGAGCCCGAGGGCAAGCTCTCGCGCCGCCTCAATGCGCTCGTCGCCCGCGAGACCTGCGCGGAGGTCGGCCGCGAGCTCGGGGTCGGGGCGCATATCCGCCTCGGCAAGCAGGCGCGCGACGACGGTGCGGGCGACAGCGACAATGTCGTCGGCGACGTGGTCGAGGCGCTGATCGGCGCGTTCTACCTCCAGGCCGGGTTCGACGAAGCCTCGGCCTTCGTTCGGCGGGCCTGGGCGGAGCGGGTGAGCACCCGCGACAAGGCGCCGCTCCATCCCAAGTCCGCGCTTCAGGAATGGGCCGCGGCGAACGAGCGCAAGCCGCCCGAATATCGCCTCGTCGGCCGGTCGGGTCCGCACCATGCGCCCAAATTCGTCGTAGAGGTGACGATCAACGCAATCGGCTCGGCGAGCGCGGAGGGCGCGTCGAAACAGGAGGCCGA
>DATAIU010000100.1:0-2994 GCA_036262495.1 Allosphingosinicella sp. | reverse complement strand
GGCGAGCGCGCACTCCAGCTTGTCGTCTGCGTGGCGCGGCGCCTCCGGCGAACCGCAGGCAAGGAGAAGCAGGGGCGCGGCAAGGGACATACGCAGCATGACCGGTTTCTCCCGTATTGACGGGATCGAGGCAAGTCAGCGGCGCCGGAAGGCGTCGAGTCGGCGCGCCAAATCGTCCCAACCTGAGCGGAGATCGAACATCCGCCGCTCCCTGCCGCACGGACCGCCTGCCGGCCACGACAAAAGGAGCCGGCCACGAAAAAGGAGCCGGCCGCCCGGTCGGAGGCGGCCGGCTCTCCAGGGAGCCATGGCGCCGTCCCCGTTTGCCGGGGAGCAGGGCCATGCGCGAATGTCCGCAAGCCCCTTGGGGCCCGCTTCGACTCGTCCCCCTGGAGAGAGCAAGGAGCGTGCCACGACGCAAAAGCGCGGCCTGCGATGGTTAAGGGCCGCGAACCGGCGTCCCGCGCCGGGACAGGCGGGTCACCTGAGGCGCGTCGCGGACCTCCACCAGGCCGGCCGAAGGGCGCCGATTCGAGCCGCGGCAGCGTCCCGGGCCTCGTCGCTGTCGAACAGGGCGAAGCAGGTGGCACCGGATCCCGACATGCGGACGGGATCGGCGCCGGGGGAAGCGCTGAGCAAGGCGAGCAGGTCGCCGATCTCCGGCACCAGCTCGCGCGCGGCGGTCTCGAGGTCGTTGCCGCTCGAAGGCCGGGGTCGCCATCGCGCGAACACCTCGGCCGTCGACAAGGCGACGCCGGGATTGACGAGCAGCAGCGGCGTTCCGGCACGCGGGCCCTCGGCGGGCTGAAGCACATCGCCCCGGCCGGTTCCCCGCACCGTCCGCGAAAGCAGGCAGGCGGGAACGTCGGCGCCGAGCGAAGCCGCGAGGGGAAGCAGGTCCGACTCCGCCAGCGGGAGCCGCCACCAGCGGACGAGGAGACGCAGCGCCGCGGCCGCGTCGGCCGACCCGCCCCCGACGCCCGCAGCGACCGGCAGGCGCTTGTCCAGGATGAGCCTCGCGCCGCGCCTTTCGCCGAGCAGGCGCGCGGCCCTCAGGACGAGATTTTCGTCGCCGGGCGCCACTTCCGGTGCGAACGGACCGCTCACGTCCAGCGTCAGCGCCTCTGCTTCTTCGACGGCAAGGACGTCGCCGTCCTCGGCGAAGGCGAACAGCGTGTCGATCTCGTGAAAGCCGTCGTCCCGCCGCCCCCGCACGGCGAGCGCGAGATTGATCTTGGCATAGGCCGTCTCGCGCATCAGGGCGCGGCGAGCTCCGGCCGAAGGCCCACGTCGATCTTGGCGCGCAGCCGCTCGGCGGCCTTGGCGTCGGCATAGACCAGCGCCGCCTGCCAGGCGTAGCGCGCCTCGTAGCGCCGGCCGGCGGCATAATAAGCGTCGCCGAGATGCTCGCCGATCGACGGGTCGGTCGGCAGACCCCGCGCGGCCTGCTCGAGCAGCGCGACGGCGCTCTTGAGGTCGCCGCGGACGTAATGGGCCCAACCGAGCGAGTCGGTGATCGCGGCATTGTCCGGCTGCAGCCTCGCGGCCTCGCGGATCAACGCTTCGGCGGCGGCGACATTCTCGCGCCGCTCGAGCTGCGAATAGCCGAGATAGTTGAGCACCACCGGCTGGTCCGGCGCCAGCTTGTGGGCCTGTTCGAGCGCGGCTTTGCCTTCCGGCCAGCGGCCGGCCTGGGTAAGGGCGCTCCCTCTCAGCATCCAAAGCGTCCAAAGGGGATGGCCCGGGGCATCCGCGCCGCGGGCGAGGTCGAGGGCCCTGCCATAGGCCTCCGCTGCCTCGGCCTGACGGTCGAGCTCGCCGAGAACGTCGCCGAGCCGGGTCCAGCTTTCGATCGAGCCGGGCTGCAAGCGGGCCGCCTCGCGGGCCTCGGCGAGCGCCTCCGGGCCGCGCTTCGCCTCGACGAGGAGGCTGACCCGGCGATCGGCGGCCATCGCCGCGAAAGGATCGGAAGCCGGGACGCGCGCCAGGGCCGCCAGCGCCTCGTCGGGGCGATCGCGCTCCGCGAGCAATTCGGCCGCGATCAGATGACCTTCGGGGTTGGCGGGCTCAATGAAGGTGGAAAGGCGCGCGAAGGCGAGCGCGAGCTGCGGGATCTGCTGCGCGTCGAGGTCGAGCGCGATGCGCGCGACGAGCTCGGCGAGGCCGGCGGCCGGAGTCGCGATCTCCAGCCCGGGACGCTTGCCGGCCTCGAGCCGCGCGCGCGCCTCGCCGACCGCCTCGCCCTCGCCGCGAAGCAACTCGAGCGCGGCCTGCTTCTCGCCCTTGCGGGCGAGCGCGGCGGCCGCCGCGATGCGGAGGCGTTGCGCGCGGATCGAAACGTCCTCGAGCAGGGAAGCGAGGGCGAGTGCCCCCTCTTTCGCCTTGCCGGCGGCGAGGAGGAGGAGCGGCCGGTGCTCGCCGGCATAGGTGCTCGCTAGAGCGTTGCCCGAGCTTTTCGCCAGCAATGCGAGCGGATCCCCCTTGCCGCTGCCCTGCGCCAGCCAGGCGCGAAGCAATGGCGTCATGAACGAGAAGACGTCGTCCTTCTCTATCTCGGCGATCTGACGCTCGGCTTCCTTCCAGCGGCGGGTCCGGAACGCTTCGCCGAGAAGCAGCAGCCTCGCGTCGGGCTGGAGCTTGCCCTTGGCCTCGAGCGCGAGCGCCGCCTTGAGGGCCAGCAGCCGGTCACCGGCGGCGACGGCCTGGGAGAGCGTGCGCGTCGCGAGGACGCCGTTGTCGGGCGAAGCCGCCAGAGCGGCGGCATAGGCGCTCGCCGCCTCCTGCGACCGGCCGAGACTGTCCGCGGCGCGGGCGCGGACGTAGGCCGCAAGCGCGCGTTCGTCATCGACAGTCGCCGCGGCCGGCGCCGCCGACAGGAGGAGCGCGCCGCCGAGGGCTGCGGCCGCGAGACGCTTACATATTGGGGTAATTGGGGCCTCCTCCGCCTTCCGGAACGACCCAGTTGATGTTCTGGGTCGGGTCCTTGATGTCGCA